>CAJWCP010000026.1 GCA_913031595.1 uncultured Flavobacteriales bacterium
GCTTACAAATTACTAATTAGTTAAACCTAAATTGGATATAATACAATTATTACCTGATCATGTTGCAAATCAGATTGCAGCAGGAGAAGTTATTCAAAGACCTTCCTCAGCTGTAAAAGAAATGCTCGAAAATGCTCTAGATGCTGGTGCTAATCAAATACAGCTTTATATAAAAGATGCAGGAAAAACACTTTTACAAGTAGTAGATAATGGCTGTGGAATGAGTAAAAGTGATGCTAAAATATGTTTCCAGCGCCATGCTACTTCTAAAATAAAAGGTATTAATGACCTTTTTAAAATTAGAACAATGGGATTTAGAGGAGAAGCAATGGCATCAATTGCTGCAATTTCTCATGTTGAACTTAATACAAAATTAACTGAAGAAAAAATAGGGACTCAACTTGTTATCGAAGGAGGAGAAATACAGTCAGAAAAAGAGTCTGTCTGCGCAAACGGAACTTCCATTAAAGTCAAAAACCTTTTTTACAATGTGCCAGCAAGAAGAAATTTCCTTAAATCAGACAAAGTAGAATTACGCCATATTACAGAAGAGTTTACAAGAATAGCTCTTGCTAATCCTCAAATAAAAATGCAATTTTTTCATAATAATAATGAACTATTTCATTTACCTAAGAGTAATCTCAGGCAAAGAATTGTGAATCTTATAGGAGGGAAAAAAAATGAAATATTAGTGCCTATTGAAGAGAAAACTTCATTAGTTAAAATAACCGGCTTTATTGGAAAACCTGAATCTGCTAAACGAACAAGAGGCGAACAATATTTTTTTGTTAATGGAAGATTTATAAAAAATCATTATTTAAATCATGCAGTAAATAAGGCATTTGAAGGACTAATTCCATCCAATTATTTCCCTTCTCACTTTATTAACCTAGAGATTAATCCTTCACGTATTGATATAAACATTCACCCAACAAAAACAGAAATAAAATTTGAAGATGAAAAAGAAATATATGCAATAATTAGAGCAACTATAAAACGCTCATTAGGAACATACAATATTGCCCCTTCATTAGATTTCTCTCAAGAATCAGCTTTTACTATTGATTATAAAAAAGAAAGCTTAATACAAGAACCAAAAATAAAAATTGACAACACATACAATCCATTTGCAAAAGATAAAAGTAAAAAGACGACTAGTCAATTTATAGAACAAACTGAAATATATCAAGAAGAACAACAAAATACATTAAATAAACAAGATGATATGTATGCAATTCAAATTAAAGGAGAATTTATTGCATACTCTACTAGTGATGGTTTATTATTAATAAATCAAGTAAGAGGCCATAAACGTATTTTATTTGAATATTTCAAAAAAACACTAAATAAAAGTATAAATCAATCTCAAAAATTATTATTTCCAAAATTAATAACATTAAACAATAAAGACATTACATTAATCATGGAATTACATGAGATTTTAGCAGACATTGGCTTTATATTTGATCAAGTTGATAAAGAAACCATATCTATTAATGGTGTTCCTCCTGAATGTAAAGATGCAAACCTACAATTTTTGATAGAAAACCTTCTTGAACAATATAAATCTGAAAATAGCATAGAAATCGAACAAAAAGAAAAAATAGCAATATCTTTATCTACTAGTCTATGTATTAATAAGAAAAAAATACTTTCTCAAAAAGAAATGAGAACATTAAAAGAAGAATTATTAAAATGTGAAAATCCAACTATTTGCCCATTAGGTAAAAAAACCATGATAAATATTAAACACTCTGAATTAGAAAAATATTTTTAAATGTATCAATCATCTTACCAATTACCAGTAGTCGTAAAGAACTTATTAATTATTAATATTCTCTTCTTTATTGGACAGCAAACTTTTCCAAATTATCTTGAATATTATTTAGGCCTCCACTCCTTCTATTCAGAAGGATTTAATATATATCAAATAATTACATACGCCTTTCTACATGGTGATTTAACTCATTTATTCTTCAACATGTTTCCTGTATGGATGTTTGGAAGGGTATTAGAAAATACTTGGGGGAGTAAAAGATTCTTAAACTATTACTTATTAACAGCAATTGGAGCTGGAATCGTACAGCTTCTTGTAGGGGATTATTATTTAACAATAGGAGCTTCAGGTGCTGTTTTCGGCTTATTAGCAGCCTTTGGAATGTTGTTTCCTAACACTCAACTATATCTATTATTTCCCCCTATCCCTATTAAAGCAAAATATTTTGTTATTGGATACTCTATCATCGAATTAATTGCTGGAGTGCAAGCAATTGAAGGAGATAATATCGCACACTTTGCTCATCTAGGAGGAGCTATTATTGGATTTTTTATTATTAAATATTGGCAGAAAAATAGAAATCATTTTTATTAATCACTATGTCAAACATCCTTAACAATATTAAAAAAGATTTCTTAAGACAAAATATTCTTAATAAACTAATATATATTAATATAGGATTATTTCTTTGCTTTTCTATTTTAAATGTTTTCTCATTTATGTTTCAATTCGAATTAAATTCTACATTAAATAAGCTATACCTACCAGCAGAAAACACGATCTTAATTAAACAACCCTGGTCATTACTTACATACATGTTCTTACATAAAGGAATTATACACCTTGCACTTAATATGATATGGCTATATTTTGCAGGAAAAATATTTATTGAGTACTTAAAGCCAGAACAATTACTAAGCATTTATCTATTAGGAGGAATTAGTGGAGGATTATTATTTATTATAGCATATAATTATATACCTGTTTTAGAACCACTATTATCGAATGTTAAAGCTATAGGAGCCTCTGCTTCAGTACTGGCAGTGATGGTTGCTATTGCCACATATTTACCAAATTATAATGTTAATTTACCTCTTATTGGAAATATACCACTAAAACTAATTGCTATTGTATGTGTTATTTTAGATATTCTAAGTATCCCTAGTGAAAATACTGGAGGACATATAGCGCATCTAGGAGGAGCTTTTTTTGGTTATATTTATATCAAACAACTTAAGAAAAAAAATACTTCATCAAATTTCATAAAATTCTTAATAAAGAAACTAAACTCTATTTTTAAAAGAAAAACAAAAGTAAAAAGCATATACAAACGAAAAAATTCAGATTATGAGTTCAATAAAAAAAGAGCTGAACATCAAAAGAAAATCGATAATATACTTGAAAAAATAGCAAAATCAGGATATGACAGCCTAAATAAAGTAGAGAAAGATCTTCTATTTACTGAAAGTAAAAAATGAAAAACCTCTCCATTATTGACAGAATATTCTTCTTACTAAATTGTTTTAGCTTAACTCTACTTATATTATCATACACTTCTCCTTATATAAGCCCAGTCATATTCTGGCCTATTGCATTTCTAGGACTCTTATTCCCAATGTTATTCTGTATAAATATTTGCTTCTTAATCTACTGGTTTATTAAATTAAAGAAACATATTTTGCCTAATATCATAATATTATTATTTGGATTACAATATATAGGAAGTTATATTGGTATAGACCCAGAAAAAGATAATGACAAAAAAACAATTAAAATATTATCTTATAATGTACGTGTCTTTAATAAATATCAGTGGATTCCGAATCTAAAGCAAGAAACTATATTCAAATTTATTATGAAAGAGAAAGCAGATATTTTATGTATTCAAGAATTTTATACTACAAATAATATTCCTAATCTGAATTATAAATTTCATCACGTAGGGATGCAGAATAAAAAGAGTGAATGGCATATGGCAATCTATAGTAATTTTCCTCAAATTAATAAATCTACGGTAGAAATTGAAAACAAAAAAATGAATAACACATGCATATATTCTGACATTGTAATAGGTAGTGATACCATACGTATTTATAATATTCATCTTGCTTCAAATTGGTTTAAAAGTAATGACTATGCTTTTCTGACTGATTCAACTATCAAAAAGGATAAAATAAGAAAAGGATTGTTAAACATGATGAATGACATGATAAATTCCTATCATAAAAGAGCAAATCAAGCAGTAACAATAAAGCAACATATGAACCAATCCCCATATCCTATTATTGTGTGTGGAGATTTTAATGACACACCCTTATCATATGCCTACCAAACTATTAAAAGAGGATTAGTAGATAGTTTTAATTCTTCTGGAAAAGGACTAGGCGAATCTTTTGTAAAGATACCTGGATTACGAATAGATTATATTATGCATGATAAAAAATTTCAAAGTACAAGTTATCAGAAAATAGATAAAATATTCTCAGATCACTACCCAATTAGTTGTCGCATAAAACTATAAGTTACTAGCTAAATAATAAAGATCTAGATACAAGAAGGATAGCTCATTATTTCTTAATAGGCTCAACCCTTTCACCCATAGAAACTCCAGATTTTTCTATTTTCAACTGAGAACCTCCATGTACTTCTATGATAAAAGTATCTTTCTTTATATCAATAATCTTACCATGTATTCCTCCAATTGTAACTACAGAATCCCCTTTCTTTAACGACAAACGATAAGCGTTTTCTTTCTTTTGCTTCCTAATTTGTGGACGTATCATAAAAAAATACATAACCACAAAAATCATAGCAAACATAATCAATGAAGACATTCCAGATCCTGATGCTGTTTGTAATAAAATCATATTCTCTTTATTTAGAATTTATATTTCCCCTTATACGTAAGACCGTTGTGTTAGGGATTGCATTAGTTACAAGAGTAATTGTTTTGTTCTGGCCTCCTAGCTTCCCTGCACTATTAAAAGTTACCGTTATTAAATTTTCTTCACCTGGAGATATTGCTTCTTTTGGCCAATTAGGCACAGTACAGCCACAGCTCGCCTTTGCTGAACTAATAATCAAATCTTCTTTACCTACATTCTTAATTATAAAATCATGAGTGATTGACTCTCCTTGTATTATCTCTCCAAAATCAAAAATATCATTATCTATAGAGATTTCTGGCACACTAGTTTTATAATCTGATTTTGCAGAAGCAGGATTCTTAACTAAATTCACTTTAACCTTTTGATCCTCTCCTGTGCAAGCAACAAAGAAATAAAATACTAAGATTAATAATAAAGATGGTATGTTTTTCATAGTAATGTCAAAACTAAAAAAATAATTAATTAGATTAAGCCTCTTCCTGTTTTTTTAATTAACCCTTTCTTATCCAGATCTTTCACTGCATTATCTAAAATTCCATTTAAAAACACCTTACTCTTTGCTGTACTGTAATATTTTGATATTTCTATATATTCATTCATGGATACTTTTACTGGTAATTCTTTCATATTTAAGATCTCAGCAAAAGCCATTTTTAACAACAATTGATCCATATTAGCTATACGGTCTAGATCCCAATTTCGAGCAAATTTCATAATAATTTCTTCATACTGATCATTATGCTTTATAGTATCTCTAAACAATCTTATAGCAAACTCTTTATCTGATGAATCTTTAAATACAGATGTTCTAATAAATTGCATGTCGGATTTAAATTCTCCAATAATTATTGTAGCTACAAAAGGTAAGTCATCAATCCAATAAATACTCTTTTCTTCAAGAACATGATGCACTAATTCATTATTTAATATGTAATTATTTAGTGCTTTAATAAAGAATTTTCTATCAATATCAATACTGTAATCATCATTTATAATATAATTCCTATATAAATCAGATTGATATAGAGTCTTAAATAATTTACTTATTACATTATGATCATTGGCTATCCAAAAAGTAGATAGATTATCTAATTCAGATAATAAATCATCGCTTAAAAAATCTTTAACTAATTTATTATTAATGAATCTTGTGTTAGGATTTAAATCCTCAGAAGAAGGGAAATGCTTCTTCTTACCATCTTGAAAAAAAGAATCTGCATATTCAATAAGATTAACTAAGAGAGATAAAATAACTAAGTTTAACTCTTTAACTTCTTCTATGTGCTGAAGCATTGATAATTCTGCATCTGAGACAACTTGTTTTTCATTATATGAAAAAAAAGAATAAAGAGATTGCATGACTTTCAGCCTAATATGTCGTCTACTAAGCATTTTTACTATTTAGAATCAGTAATTCTCTTCTTAGCTATTTCTAAAGCAGCAATATGTGTAGTTATCTTATGAAGCTCTGCTCTTTCTAAGATTTCTAAAGTAGTAGTATATATTTGCTCAGTTTGCTTAAGAGCATCTTGCTTATTATAACCATTAAGTTCAGAGTACACATTAATTAATCCTCCAGCATTAATAAGAAAATCAGGAGCATACATTATACCTTTTTCTAATAATAACTGACCATCCCTTTCTTCATTTGCAAGTTGATTATTTGCTGCACCTGCAATAATAGAGCATTGTAAGCGAGAAATAGTATTAGGATTAAGAGTCGCTCCTAAAGCACAAGGAGCATAAATATCCATATCAACATCATAAATAGCATCTCCTAATACTATATCTGCATCAAATTTCTCTGCAATATAATTCATCCTCTCAGAATCAATATCATTAATAATAATATTAGCCTCCTCCTTTGCAAGATGCCCAACTAAACTTTCACCCACATGACCAACTCCCTGAACAACAATAGTCTTACCTTGAAGATTATCATCTCCCCATCTATATTTTGCTGTTGCTTTAATTCCCATATACACTCCATATGCAGTAAACGGCGAAGGATTTCCGCTTCCTCCCATATCCTCAGGAATACCTGTAACATGTTGAGTTTCCATTCTTATATATTCCATGTCTTTAGTCTCCATTCCTACATCTTCAGCAGTAATATACTTTCCTCCTAAACTATCTACAAACTTTCCAAAACGACGCATAAGAGCTTCTGTTTTATCTTTCTTAGAATCTCCTATAATAACTGCTTTCCCTCCCCCTAATGATAAACCAGAAATTGAAGCTTTAAGAGACATTCCTCTAGATAAACGCAAAACATCTTGCAACGCTTCATTTTCATTTTCATAGTGCCACATTCTTGTTCCTCCTAAAGCTGGCCCTAAAGTAGTATCATGGATTGCAATAATAGCTTTTAACCCTGTTTCCTTATCATAACAAAATACAATCTGCTCATGCCCCATCTCTATCATATTTCCAACTACTAAAGAACTATTTACTTCTTTTAAGTTTGTATTCCTTGTAATCATAACTATTGAGCTTTAATTAAATTTCTTTATAAAAATTTATTTTTTAAGATAAAAAATTAAGTGGGTCGCGAATTTACTTATTATTTTTGGCATTTCAATCATTGTAGCTACCCAATTAATGAAGCACTTAAAATATCTAAATAAGTTTCTTTGGAAATACCGAGTAATATTATTAATAGGTTCTTTCTTTGTTTGTATAGCTAATATTTTTGCATTATATCCAGCTGAGTTTGTTAGAAAAGCTTTTGATGCTATACTATTAGAAAATAATAACATAACTTATATCCTAATAAAATATACAAGCCTAATCATATTATTTGCAATATTAAAAGGAGTATTTATGTATTTTATGAGACAAACTATTATTGTGATGAGTAGAAAAATTGAATTCGATATAAAAAATGAAATATATATTCAATATCAGAAACTAGAAAGAGCTTTTTATAAAAAAAATAAAATAGGCGACTTGATGAATAGAATATCTGAAGATGTAAGCAGAATACGAATGTATGTGGGTCCAGGATTGATGTATGCTATCAATATCGTTATATTATTCTCTCTAGTGCTTTATAAAATGTTTAGTATCAATATTACTCTTACTTTATATGTGCTAATTCCTTTACCTATACTAGCAATAACAGTATACTTTGTAAGCAACAAAATTAATTACAGAAGTGAAAGAGTCCAAAACCAATTATCAAAACTAACAACAATCGCACAAGAAACATATTCAGGAATAAAACTAACAAAATCATTTAACAATCAATTTAATAGTTGGTCTCTATTCTTAGATGCATGTAAAAAATATACTCAAAAACAATTATACTTAGTGAAAATTGAAGCATTCTTTTTCCCATTAATTATAACGCTAATTGGCTCTAGCACTATACTAACAGTATATGTAGGAGGAATAGAAAGTTTAAAAGGAAATATTACCACAGGAAATATAGCAGAATTTATTATTTATATAAATATGCTAGCATGGCCTGTAGCTTCAATAGGATGGGTCACATCACTAATCCAGAGAGCAGCAGCATCACAGGAAAGAATCAATAATTTCTTATTATTAAATTCAGAAATTAAGAACACAATAGATTTAAAAGAATATCTCTCCGGTGATATTATATTTAACAATGTATGTTTCACATATAAAAATACAAATACTAGAGCCCTGAAAAATATATCTCTAAATATTAAAGAAGGTAAGAGTCTAGGTATATTTGGAAAAACAGGTGGCGGAAAATCGACTATTGCCAATCTAATATGTAGATTTTATGACACTACACAAGGAGAAATAATGTTGAATAAAACTAATATTAAAAATCTAGATCTTACAACACTAAGATCCAAAATAGGATATGTGCCACAAGATGACTATTTATTTTCTGGAACAATAAAAGAAAATATTATCTTCGGGTCTGATATAGTTGAAGAAGCAAGAATAGTAAAAGCAATAAAAAATGCAGAAATATTTGAAGAAATCAATAATCTAAGTAATGGATTAGAGACGATTATTGGAGAAAGAGGTGTTCAGCTTTCAGGAGGGCAAAGACAAAGATTGGCAATTGCAAGAGCTCTTTATAAGCACTCTGAAATATTTATATTGGATGACTGTCTTTCTGCTGTAGATGCAAATAAAGAAAGAAAAATATTAGAAAATCTAAAACAATTATCAAAAGGAAAAACAAATATAATCATTAGTCATAGGATAAGCAGCATAAAACATGCATACAATATTATAGTATTAGATCAAGGAAGAATTATTGAACAAGGCTCTCATAAAGACTTATTAGAAAAAAAAGGATTTTATTATACTATCTATAATAATCAAAGCAATAAAAAAGCATAAGTGTATTCTAATTTATTTTAATATATTTGACTCAATAAAAAATACAGACGATGAATGAAAATAGAGATATAGAAGAAATTTTTTCAAGATCAATAAGAGCTGGAAGAAGAACTTATTTCTTTGATGTAAGATCAACTAGAGCAGGAGACTACTATATGACATTAACCGAAAGTAAGAGGGATTTTAATGAAGATGGAACTCCTTTCTACAAGAAACATAAAATCTATTTATACAAAGAAGATTTTAAAGATTTTAAAGCAGCTCTAGAAGAAGTAAGCAGCTATATTATTAAAGAAAAAGGTGAAGAAATTATTTCTGATAAAAAAATAGATAGTCAATCAGAAGAAAAACCCAAAGAAGAAACAAAAACTGACTTCACAGAAGTTAATTTTGAAGACCTTGGAAAAGATTAGAACACAAAATACTTCTCAACAATTTACCTTTTTGTTGATAATTATATAGATGATCTAAACTGCTCTTTTACTCAAGCTATTACTTTTATAGCCATAAAATTTTAGAGCATGGGGAAAATAATTGCAATTGCAAATCAAAAAGGAGGTGTAGGAAAAACAACAACAGCAATGAACTTAGCAGGATCTCTAGGAGTTCTTGAAAAAAAAGTTTTGTTAGTTGATGCTGACCCTCAAGCTAATGCCACTTCTGGAGTTGGACATGACCCTAAAGAAATAAAGAAAGGAATCTATGAGTGTTTAACTCAAAATATCCTTACTAGTACTGCCATTAAAGAAACTACAACTCCTAATCTTGATATACTACCTGCAAATATTGATTTAGTAGGAGCTGAATTAGAATTAGTCAATTTAGAAGACAGAGAATACAGATTACAACACATCTTAAAAAATATAACTAATGAATATGATTATATAATCATTGATTGCGCTCCTTCATTAGGCCTGCTAACAGTAAATGCGCTTGCAGCAGCTGACAGTGTAATCATACCTATACAATGTGAATATTTTGCATTAGAAGGATTAGGCAAGTTATTAAATACAATTAAAATTGTCCAACAAAGATTAAATATTGAATTAGAAATAGAAGGGTTATTACTAACAATGTATGATACACGACTACGTTTATCTAATCAAGTAGTAGAAGATGTCAAATCACATTTTCAAAATATGGTATTTAAGACAATTATTCATAGAAATGTGCGTCTAAGCGAATCCCCTTCTTTTGGAGAAACTATTGTAATGCATGATGCATCTAGTAAAGGTGCGATTAATTATCTAAATCTTGCAAATGAACTAATTAAAAAAGAAGAAAAAGAAATTATATCAAGCAATGAACATGAAAAAGCATAGTAAAGGATCATTAGGAAGAGGATTGTCTGCAATATTAGGCACTAAATCAAATAAAAAAGAATATACTCAAGATAATTCATTAGCAAGAATACATGAAATATCAATTAATGAAATCCAAACTAATCCTTTTCAGCCAAGAATAAACTTTAAACAAGAAAAATTAGATGAACTAGCTCTTTCTATAAAAGAACTAGGAGTTATTCAACCAATCACTGTTCGAGAAATAAATATTAATAAATATCAACTAATATCAGGAGAAAGAAGATATAAGGCCTCTCAACTTGCAGGGCTAAATAAAATACCTGCATTTATTCGTAAAGCAAACGATCAAGAAATGTTAGAAATGGCACTTGTGGAGAATATCCAAAGAGAAGATCTTAACCCCATAGAAATAGCTCTAAGCTATAAAAGATTAATTAATGAGTGTAAATTAACACAAGAAGCTTGTAGTAATAGAGTAGGTAAAAAAAGGACAACTATTACTAACTTCTTAAGATTACTCAAACTGCCATCTGAAATCCAAGAGGGATTAGCAAAAGGAGAAATTACTAGTGGCCATGCAAGAGCATTAATAAATATAAATTCGCTTGAAAACCAAATGAACGTCTATAAAGACATAATCCATAATGGATATTCTGTTCGTGAAGTAGAACAAATTGCAAAAATATTTAAAAATAGCATCTACAAAAGACTTTCAAGAAATAAGAAAACCATAACACCTCACCCCTTCTCTCACCAGAAAATGCTTAATAATTTATCAGTAAAAATAAATACAGATGTTGACATGAAGAGAAACAAAGAAGGTAAAGGGAAAATTATAATCCCTTTTAAAACAGATGAAGAATTCATAAGTATACTGAAAATTATAAATAAATAAATTGTTAATATCTAAATATCTTTTCTTAATTCTAATAATATCTTACTCTACATCTATACAGGGGCAAGAATATATAAATAAGAATCCTAAAAAAGCAGCGATTTATTCATCAATAATACCTGGAGCAGGTCAAATATATACCAAAAAATATTGGAAAATACCTATTATATATGCTGGATTAGCTGCTTCTGCTTATTATATAAATCATAACCATGAATCATATAAGACATATAAGCAAACATACCTAAATCGTCTAGATGGAGTCTTAATCGATGAATATACCGATGTTTATACAGATAGTGAATTAGTAACATTAACCGAATATTATAGAAGAAACACTGAAATATCAGCCTTACTTTTTACTCTAACATATGTCTTAAATATTGTTGACGCTTCTGTAAACGCTCATTTATTTAATTACAATGTCAGCGAAGATATATCTATGGAGATTAAGCCAGTATATTTCTCTAGAGATAATATAAGTGGTCTATCTTTAGCTATTAAATTATAAAATCAGGATATGAACATCATAATTATAGGTAATGGAAAGATGGGTAAACTAATTCATGCAATAGCTAAAAAAAGAGGACACCATATTCTTGCTATTGCTTCATCAAACAATCCTGTAAGAGAAATCAAAATAGATGATGCTGATGTTGCTATTGATTTCAGCACTCCAAATAGTGCCTTTGAAAACACTAGTTATATGTTAAGGAATAATATTCCTGTAATTTGCGGAACTACTGGATGGATTCACAAATTAGATGAGATAAAGACAATATGTGCAAATAATAATGGAGCCTTTTTATATTCTCCGAATTTTAGTCTAGGAATGAACCTTTTCTTCAAACTAAATAATAACCTAGCTTCTTTAATGAAAGATCAAGACTATAAAACAACTATTCATGAGACCCATCATAAAGAAAAACTAGACAAACCAAGTGGAACTGCAAAAAAATTGGCAGAAGACACTAACATTATTCTAGGTTCTAAACCAAAAGTTACAGCAGATCGTATTAATAATATTGCGGGAGAACACATCATTAGATATAAGTCAGAAGAAGATATAATTGAAATCAGACATACCGCAATAAATAGAAATGGATTTGCTATAGGAGCCATAAAAGCAGCTGAATGGATTGTCAATAAAAAAGGTTTTTTCACTATAAATGATTTATTAAAATAAGAAATCTATAACTTTGTCTTGTGATATTTTAATTTATTTATATGGATAAAATCAAAAAAATACTAGGTTCATACTTTAAAATTACCGCATTCCTTATTTTTACTATTATATGGAGTATATTTATATATTTAATACAAGGAGAATGGCTATACTTTATTCCTCTAGTATTAGCCGATGTAATATTCTTTGAAACAATTCCTTGGTTCTTTTGGAAAAAGAAAAAGAAAAAAGAAAAAATACAGAAAGAAGATCCAAAAATTGTACGTATAGCTCATACAATATTAGCAATTGTATTAGCAACCATAGCCTGTTCTATTGTTTTCTTGATAGGATCCGGTTTCACAGTTATAATTATTGCATGTGTGTTCATCTATTTAATAAAGGCTATTTTAAAGAATTATAACGAGGTAAAAAGCTGGAATAATGCAATCTTATTTGCAATAATTGCTGCCTCAATATTAAGAACCTTTTTAATAGAAGCATATACAATTCCTACTTCATCAATGGAAAAATCAATGCTAGTTGGCGACTTCTTATTTGTCAGTAAAGTTGCTTATGGCCCTAGAGTTCCTATGACACCATTAGCAATACCATTAGTACATCACAGTATACCTGGAACAAAGAAGAAATCATATTCAGAAAAAATAAAATTACCATATCACCGAATGAAAGGGACTAATACAATTAAACGTAATGATTGTGTGGTTTTTAATTGGCCAGCCGAAAGAGAAGGAAGACCAATAGATAAAAAAGAAAATTATGTAAAAAGATGTGTAGCTCTGCCTGGAGATAAAATTAAAATTGAGAATGGTATCTTATTTGTAAACAATAATCCAGAAGACGCATATGAAGGGAAAAAAAAGCAAAGAAGATATCTTGTAAAAACTAAAAATGGTTTAGATAAAAGAAAATTATATGAAGATTATGATATTTATCCTGTTGATGTTGGTTTAACAAGATCTAGAGGGATTTATTGGCTTTACACAACAGAAAAAAATATTTCTATCTTAGAATCAAAACCATTTATAGACTCCATATGGGCAATGGGAGGAAGCAAAGATATATTTGATAATAAGACAATGAATCCAGATTATTTCTTAGTTCACAACCCATATAACTGGGATGAGGAAAATTACGGCCCTATATCTATACCTAAAAAAGGTGAAACAATTACTATTACAGAAGAGAATCTACCTATATTTAAACAAATAATAAAAAGATATGAAGGAGAAGAGATGGGAGATTCAGAGAACTTTAATAGAATAATGAAAGAGATCCAGAAAAATGGCTCAACACAGTATACCTTTAAAATGAATTACTATTGGATGATGGGTGATAATAGACAAAATTCTGCAGATAGTAGATTCTGGGGATTTGTGCCTGAAAATCATATCGTAGGAAAAGCATTATTCACATGGATGAGCTGGGATAAATACAAAGAAGGTTGGCCAAAAATTAGATGGAATAGATTATTTAGAAGTGTTAAATAATACATTATTACCTACTGCATATTTAGCTCCAATTGAATACTACGCTATATTACTAAAATATCAAAATTGCTCTATTGAATACTATGAAAATTTTATTAAACAAAGTATTCGTAATAGATGTAACATCTATACAGCCAATGGGAAACTTACGCTAACTATACCTAAATTAAGAAAAAATAAAAGCAAAATACTTATAAAAGACATAGAAATATGCTATAAAGAAAACTGGCAGAAAATACATTGGCAATCAATAGAATCAGCTTACAATTCTTCTCCCTTTTTTGAATTCTATAAAGAAGAAATTAGGCCTTTATTTATAAAAAAGGAAAAATATCTTATTGAATTTAATTCCAAGGTGCATAACGTAGTACTCAAATTTCTATATCAAGAATTAGTCATAAAAAAAACTAACAATTATCAAAAAGAAGCTTCTCTTGATTTACGAAATTATAATTGGAATAAAAGAAAGCATCAACCTTACAATCAAGTTTTTGAAGAAAAACATGGTTTTATTTCTAACCTATCTATTCTAGATCTACTTTGCAACTTAGGACCTCAAAGCACACAATACTTAGAAAGTATAACTATCTAAATACAATTCCTTATTTTTGAAAAAAAGAATAAATGAGCGCTTTAGACTTCAATAAAAATGATGATAATATGAGATTACTTATCTCTAAAATGAAAAGGAAATATGCTAAAATTATATTAGGAGGGGGAAAAGAAAAAATAGAAAAAGAACATTCAAAAGGGAAATTGACAGCACGTGAAAGAATTGAATACCTTAAAGATATAGATGCTGATTTTTTTGAAATCGGAGCATTTGCTGGAGAAGGAATGTATGAAAAATATGGAGGATGCCCTTCAGGAGGTGTAATAGCAGGAATAACACATATACAAAAAAGACAATGTATAGTAATAGCCAATGATGCTACGGTAAAAGCAGGAGCATGGTTCCCAATTACGGCAAAAAAGAATCTAAGAATACAAGAAATTGCTATGGAAAACAGATTACCTATTATTTATCTAGTTGATAGTGCAGGTGTTTTTCTTCCAATGCAAGATGAAATATTTCCAGATAAAGAACATTTTGGTCGAATCTTTAGAAATAATGCTAAAATGAGCTCTATGGGTATAACCCAAATTGCAGCAATTATGGGTAGCTGTGTAGCTGGAGGAGCATATTTACCAATCATGAGTGATGAAGCTATAATTGTAGACAAAACTGCGTCTATATTCTTGGCAGGAAGCTACTTAGTAAAGGCTGCTATTGGAGAAAGAATAGATAATGAAACTCTTGGAGGAGCTTCAACACACTGTGAAATATCAGGTGTTACTGATTATAAAGCAAAAGATGATAAAGATGCGCTTAATAAAATTAGAAATATAATTGATAAAATTGGCCATGTGGAAAAAGCAGGTTTTAATCGTATAGAAGCTCAAAGACCCAAAGAAGCAGAAAAAAACATATATGGAATATTACCAAAAGAAAGAAATAAACCCTATGATATAAGAAAAATAATCTCTTGCTTAGTAGACAAATCTGAATTTGAAGAATATAAGAAAGGATATGGGAAATCTATTCTGTGTTGTTATACTAGAATAGATGGATGGGCAGTAGGTATTATTGCAAATCAAAGAGAAATAATTAAAACAGGAAAAGGAGAAATACAATTAGGAGGAGTTATTTATTCTGATGCTGCTGATAAGGCTGCCCGATTTATTGCAAATTGTAATCAGAAAAAAATACCTATAGTTTTCCTTCAAGATGTGACTGGATTTATGGTAGGATCAAGGTCTGAACATGGAGGAATAATAAAAGATGGAGCTAAGATGGTAAATGCTATGAGCAATTCAGTTGTGCCAAAATTTACCATTATTATAGGTAATTCATATGGCGCAGGTAATTATGCTATGTGTGGAAAAGCATACGACCCAAGATTAATCTTAGCATGGCCTACTGCTAATATTGCTGTAATGGGAGGAGAACAAGCAGCAAAAGTACTATTGCAAATCGAAAAAAAATCTTTAGAAGTAAAAGGAGAAGAGATAACTAAAGAAAAAGAAAAAAAACTACTGGAAGAAATTACAATAAAATATAAAAAACAGACTTCTCCTTATTATGCAGCATCACGCCTCTGGATTGATGCAATCATTGATCCTTTAGAAACAAGAAAGATTATTTCTACAGGCATCAAAGCTGCAAATCATTCACCTATTATTGAAAAATATAATCCAGGAGTTATTCAATCATAATTGTATGGTCACAAATTTCTATATTTGCAATCTTAAATTTATAAGTTAATGATAAAAATTACTCTTCCAGATGGAAGTATTAAAAAGGTAAAAAATGGAACTACTCCCATGGAGATAGCATTAAATATTTCTGAGGGGTTAGCTAGAAATGTTCTCTCAGCTACTGTAAATGAGGAAATATGGGATGCTAATCGTCCTATTGAGAAAGATTCATCTTTAACTTTACATACATGGAATGACAAAGAAGGAAAGATGACTTTCTGGCATTCTACTGCCCATATTATGGCTGAAGCGTTAGAATTATTATATCCAGGTGTAAAACTTGGCATTGGCCCTGCAATTGACAATGGGTTTTACTATGATGTAGATTTAGGTGAACATATCCTAACCTCAGATGAACTTCCAAAAATTGAGAAGATCATGAAGGAACTTGTTGCTAAGAAGATGACATTTCAAAGAAAAAATATTTCAAAGCAAGAAGCTATCGAATACTTCACAAATAAAAAAGATGAATATAAACTAGAACTACTAGAAGAATTAGAAGATGGAGAGATTACATTCTATACTCAAGGTAATTTTACAGATTTATGTAAAGGAGCTCATATTCCTTCCTCGGAGAAAATAAAAGCAATTAAACTCTTAAATATCGCAGGAGCTTACTGGAGAGGAGATGAAAAAAGAAAGCAACTTACTCGAATTTATGGCATATCTTTTCCAAAACAAAAAGAACTCACTAATTACCTTGAATTATTAGAAGAGGCTAAAAAACGTGACCATAGAAAATTAGGTAAAGAAATGAAGCTTTTTACTTTTTCTAAAAAAGTTGGGCAAGGCCTACCTTTATGGTTGCCAAAAGGAACTATACTTAAAGAAAAATTAGAAAACTTTCTAAAAAAAGCACAAATAAAGGCTGGATATCTACCTATATCTACTCCGCATATAGGACACAAAGACTTATACGTCACTTCAGGACATTATGAAAAATATGGAGAAGACTCATTTCAACCAATTAAAACACCTAATGAAGGAGAAGAATTTATCTTAAAACCTATGAATTGCCCTCATCATTGTGAAATATATAAATCAAAACAATATTCTTATAAAGATCTTCCAATTCGCTTTTCAGAATTCGGAACGGTTTATCGATACGAACAATCTGGAGAATTACATGGCCTTACAAGAGTAAGAGGATTTACACAAGATGATGCACATATTTTTGCTCGACCTGATCAATTAAAGAAAGAATTTATCGATGTAATTGACTTAGTATTATACATATTCAATGCACTTGGATTTGATGATTTCAAAACACAAATATCTTTAAGAGATCCTAATAATAAAGAAAAATATATTGGTACAGATGAAAATTGGGAAAAAGCAGAGAATGCAATTATAGAAGCCGCAGAAGAAAAGTCTCTTAAAACAGTAATAGAATATGGAGAAGCAGCTTTTTATGGACCGAAACTTGATTTTATGGTAAAAGACGTTCTTGGAAGAGAGTGGCAATTAGGGACAATACAAGTGGATTACAATTTACCTGAACGATTCAATCTAGAATATACAGGACATGATAATGAAAAATATCAACCTGTTATGATTCATCGAGCTCCATTTGGATCTATGGAAAGATTTGTGGCAATATTAATTGAACATTGTGCAGGTAATTTTCCTATATGGCTAGCTCCAGAACAATATATCATTTTACCTATAAGTGAGAAATACCATGATTATGCTGAAAAAGTATCAGAATTATTAAAAAATTACGATATTTGCGGCCCGATTGATCAAAGAGCTGAGACTACTAGTAGAAAGATAAGAGATGCTGAAGTGTCAAAGATACCATACATTATTATTGTTGGAGAGCGTGAGGAAGATCAAGAAAAAATTACAGTTCGTAAACATGGAGGAGAAAATATAGGAAGTATTAATGTTGATGAATTTATAGAACTTATAAATAAAGAGATAAATGATAGTTTAATTACTTTTACTAACTAAAATTATATAATATCAGAAGAAATAATACATTTAGAAGAAGAAGACCTAAGCATAAAACTAATAGGGAAATAACAGCCCCTTTTGTAAGAATGGTAGGCGATAATATAGAAGCAAAAATTGTTCCTCTTGATACTGCGTTAAAAGTTGCAAAAGATAAAGGCTTAGATTTGGTTGAGATTTCGCCAAATACAGAGCCTCCAGTATGTAAAGTAATTGACTATAAGAAATTTATATATGACCAAAAGAAAAAGCAAAAAGCAATAAAAAGTAAGGCTCAGAAAGTTGTCATAAAAGAGTTAAGATTTGGTCCAAATACAGGTGAGCATGACTTTGATTTTAAATTAAAACATGCAAGGGGTTTTCTAGAAGATGGAGCTAAAGTAAGGGCATTTGTATTCTTTAGAGGTAGAACAATTATTTTTAAAGATCAAGGACAAATACTACTATTAAGATTAGCTCAAGCTCTAGAAGACATAGGTGTTGTAGAACACATGCCTACACTAGAAGGAAAGAAAATGATAATGATTATAGCACCAAAAAAGAAAAAATAAAAGATATTAATATACTTAACTGCGATAAAAGTAATTCTAGAGAGACTTACAAAGAGCTTTTTAAAAGATTGATTAGTCCTTTCTATTTACCTGTTTTAACTTTAATTTCTTTATTATTGATTTTAACTTCTAAAGAAAACGTTAAATATATAAAAAATAAATATATGACTTTTTTTATTGGATTTGGAGCAATTATAATATCCGAAAGTTCTCTTGGCTATATAACTAATAATCTGATTAAAAATATATCAATAGCTTTTATACCGATAATTTTAATTATTATAACTTATTTTGTTTTTATTTTTAATTTAAATTTATTTAATAAAAAGATTTCATGATTAAAACATACACAAAATTTTTAATTAACGGATTTATAAAATCATTTTTAAATGTTTTTTTTGTAATGATGTGCTTAGTTTTAATTTTAAATATACTTAAAGAAATTGAATTTTTCAGTAATAAAGAAGTAAATTCATTGTATCCAGTTTATCTATCTATAATGAACTCTCCATCTATTATTTTTGAAATGTTTCCTTTCATTTTTTTGATAACAACACAATTTTTTTTTTTAAAATTATTTAACAATGATGAAATAAATATTTTTAAATATTCAGGCTTAAAAAATATCAAAATTGTTCAAATACTTAGTTTGGTAAGTTTTTTTATTGGAATTTTAATAATAACTTTGTTTTATTCTATGTCATCAAATCTACAGCATTATTATTTGCAAATAAAAAATGAATTTTCCAAAGATAAGCTATATTTAGCAGTAATTAATAAAAATGGCTTATGGATTAAAGATGTAGTCGAAGACAAAATAAGCATAATTAACTCATCAAAAATAAATAGTAATTTTTTAACTAACACTTTTATAACAACTTTTAATAAAGATTTTGATTTAGTTAGAAGCATAATGAGCGATAAAATTGATATTAAAAATAATGAATGGTTAATTTATGATGCTACAATTTTTGAGGATAATATAAGCAAAAAAGTTGATTTAATTACCTTTAATTCTAATTTTGACCAAAAAAGAATGGAAAGTTTATTTTCAAATTTGTCGTCATTATCTTTGTTAAGGCTTATTGATTTAAGACAAAACTATAAGTCATTAAATTATTCAACTACAGATGTAGAAATTCAAATTTATAAAATAATTACTTATCCATTATTTTTAGTGCTAATGACAATTTTGTCCTCAATAATTATGTTTAATACCAAAAAAACTAATAGTAAAATTTTAAAAATCATAATTGGTTTGTCTTTATCTATAGGAATCTATTATATTAACAATTTATTTAATGTTATGGGTGCGACTGAAAAAATTCCCATAATAATATCTGTGTGGACACCTATAATCGGTTTGTTTTTAATTAATCTTATAATGCTTGTAAATATAAATGAAAAATAATTTAAAATTTTATCTATTAATTTTATCTTTTATTATAACAATAATTAAAAATGTTCATGCTAATGAACCATTCGAATTTAATATTACAGAAATTGAAATTTTACAAAATGGAAATCAAATCAATGGTTATAAAGGAGGTACCGCAGTTTCTGAAGATGGTAGTAAAATTATAGCAGAAAATTTCTACTACAATAAATTAACAAATATTTTAGAGGTAATTGGTAATGTAAAATATATAGATGGGATTAAAAATATTACTATTACAACAGACAAAGCAATTTACTTAAAAAATCAAGAAAAGATTTTTGCTAAAGGTAATTCTAAAGCAAGAAATGAAAAAAATACTATTGAAGCTGAAAATCTTGAGTATGACAAAATTGAAAACATTTTTAAAGCAGAAAAAAAT
>CAJWCP010000027.1 GCA_913031595.1 uncultured Flavobacteriales bacterium
CCACAGTCTTTTTAATTGTAGGTACTCTATTTGGCGTCTACTTGGAAGGCATGACATTTATAGTAGCGATCAATTATGCCGTCGGCCTGCTAACGACCACCGGATCACAGCAACCAAAGAACGAACCGTTGAGCAACATTGTTGCTGGTACTTATATGTTGATCGGTATTCCACTGTTTGCATTTACGATGGGCAGAATAGTGTCTAGCTTACCAAAAGCAAGGTACGAAAGGGTAGAGGAAGGGCGTCTTGATTTGTAAAATAATTACTTGAGCTTTTTCTATATATAAATACATCATAAAATAAAGAAATGTCTTTGCTTGCTTCGTGTTGTTGTTTTGTTACGATGTTGTGTTGTTGTTTCTCATGGACAAAAAGAATTTTAGAAGAGGAAGAGTTGTAAAAAATAGTATATTTTATTATAACATCTACAGGAAACATGAACGAGCTTGTCTTAAGCATTATTTTATTAGCAATCTTCATTGCGCACTTCTTTTTCTCTTGGTTTACTGTATTAAAAAACGAAACATGGTTTTTTGCCTTAGTCGTTACAATCACGTTTTTAACGCCGTGGATGTCGCATCTGTGGCATATTTTATACGGTGAAGATCGTATAACGAAATGCCCGGAAAGTAAATTAGACGAACCATTTGGTTGGACACCTTGCTTTGAACCTACTTACAATACTTTTGTTAACACATACGAAATAACACTGGTAGCAGAAAATATATTCTTTTCAGTATTAGATTTATCGAATCTAAGCTTACTTAGACTTGAAATTTTCAATATTAATTCATCAGTTACTTTCATAAATTTTTAGTTTATCAAAAATAGTATTGTATACTGATTTATTCAAGCTCTCAACAGTTTTTTTAGTAATTTTTTTTGGATCAATAGGTTTATGAACAGTTGCTCTAAGAATTCCAGGGCCACCTTTAAAATATTCTTGCGGGAATTTTTTTTTATTATCAGCAATAGTTATAGGAACTATTTTAATCCCTTTTTCTATTGCTAATTTAAAAGGACCATTCTTAAATTTTCTTAAGAATATTTTTTTGTTTGGGATCCCCCCTTCAGGAAATATACATACACTTAATCTTTCATCTAATTTCTTTCTTGCTTTTAAGAATGCTGAATATGAATTTTTTATACTTGCTCTATCCACAATAATAGAATTCTTTTTATAAAAATATCCAAATAAAGGAATTTTTGCAATATCAGATTTTCCTATAAATTGTAAAGGATTTTTTAAAACAGCGTATATAAATGGAATGTCTAATGTAGAGACATGATTAGGACAAAAGATATAAACTTCATTAGAGTCTAGTTTTGTTTCCCATGTTATTTTACAAAATAATAAAGAGAACCATAAAGTTAATTTTGACCAATATCTAGCTAAGTGTGCTATTATTTTTTCTTTTTTATAAACTGTAGTAAAAAAGAAAAGTAATGGCATAAAAAGAATAAATACAATGATAAAAGTTATTAAAAACCACAATCTCCACATGGAACTTAAAAGATAGCTTAGGTATTTCATGCTGCAAATATAAAAATCTAGTATTTTTACAGCAAAAAGAAAAGCTTAATGACAAGAATATTAACAGGAATTCAAAGTACAGGCAGGCCTCATTTAGGCAACTTACTGGGGGCAATCATACCTGCTATTAAGCTTTCAAAAAAAACTGATAATCAGAGTTTATTTTTTATTGCTGACCTACATTCTTTTACAACTGTTAGAGATCCACACGAACTAAAAGCAAATACTTATGCGACGGCAGCTGCTTGGCTAGCATTTGGCTTTGACACAGGAAAGAATTTATTTTATAGGCAGTCAGACATTACTGAGGTTTGTGAGCTAACATGGTATCTAAATTGTTTTACTCCATATCCTATGTTAGCTAACGCTCATTCTTTTAAAGATAAATTGGATCGTCTATCGTCAGTTAATTCTGGATTATTTACATATCCTGTATTAATGGCTGCAGATATTTTACTTTATGATGCAAATGTTGTGCCTGTAGGTAAAGATCAAATCCAACATTTAGAGATCACAAGAGATATTGCAGGAGCATTTAATCATAAGTACCCTGATTCTTTTATAATTCCTGAGACTAATATTGATGAAAAAGTAATGATTGTACCAGGCACTGATGGTAAAAAGATGAGTAAATCATACAATAATGTAATTGATATTTTTCTTTCAGACAAAAAATTACGTAAGCAGATAATGAGTATAAAAACTGATTCATTGTCTTTAGAATCTAAAAAAAATGCAGAAGCATGTAATGTGTATAATTTATATAAATTATTTGCTAGTGAAGATCAAACTAGTAATTTGAAGAAAAAATATCATGGCGGGAATTTTGGTTATGGTCAAGCAAAACAGGAGCTATTTGATTTAATATGCCAGACTTATAGAAAAGAAAGGGAATCATTTAATTATCTTATTAATAATGTAGACGTTATTGAAGAAGAATTAAAGAACGGGGCAATAAAAGCTAGAAAAATTGCTCAGACTGTTTTACAAAGAGTTAGAAAAAATATAGGATATTATTAATTTTTTTTATCTATTGTTATACATTCTAAATAAATCTTTTTGATGATTATTTAGGTTTATAGATTTCCCTTTTATATAAGCAGACTCTATGCTGTTTGTTTTCATGTCAAGTGCATCGCCAGTAGAGATAAAAAATGTTGCTTCTTTGCCTTTTTCAACTGACCCTAGTATGTCATCAATCCCTAAGATTTTAGCAGGATTTAAAGTAATGCTTTTTACTGCATCTTCATATTCTTGACCATATGCTACAGTAGTGCCTGCTGTAAATGGCAAATTTCTTGCCCCCATTGCTTCCATGCTTCCTGAATAACTTAAACAGAACAATATTCCTTCTTTTTGCAATTTATATGCCTGTGTAAAAGGAGCGTCAATTGCATTGTCTTGACTATCAGGAAGTCTATGGACTCTATTTAGTATTATAGGGATATTATTTTTTTTAATTAGGTCTTTAATTTTAAGAGCATCCTCTCCACCGATAATAACTTTTTTTTCAATGTTAAAGTTATTTATAAACTCAATAGCATCACGCATATCGCCACTATAGTCACAATGAACATAAAGAGTTTTATTGCCTTCAAATAGACCTTTCATACTTTCCATTTTAAGGTCGATAATATTTGACCCATTTGAATATGCCTTGGCTTTATTGAATAATTGTGTTAACTCATCAATTTGTTTAGAATAGCTTTTATTTTCTTTAATCCCCCCGGGATTTGCCCACCATCCCGTTTCATAATAAGATTCAGGCCAGTTCACATGAATACCATCATCTGCCTTTAATGTTGCATCTTCCCAGTTCCACCCATCAAGATACATAATTGAAGATTGACCAGAAATTCGACCACCTCTTGGAGTAACTTGAGCAATTAGAACACCATTACTTCTAATTGTCTTGGAGATTTTTGAATCAGTATTGTAGGCGATTTGAGATCGTACATTTGGATTTATATTTCCTGTTTCATTATAATCATTAGTGGCCCTAACTGCACTAATTTCTGTAATTCCTAGTGTTGTATTAGGCACAATGAAAGCAGGATATATATGCTTGTCATAAATTCTATGAATAGTGTCAAAAGCGGAGGGATCAATTCTAATTAATGAGGCATCAGCAACAATATCAAACTTCCCATTATTTATACTTACAGCAGAATTTTTGATAACCTTTCCATTCCCCAGGTGTGCAGTACCTCCAATAAATAATATTGGTTTTTGAGAATATACTTTCGTGCTAAATAGCACAAGACACAACAATATAACAGTTATTTTACTCTTCATCTCTATCATCACAATGGTATAGTTTTTCTTTTTCAGGTTTAGGTTGCTTTTTATTTTTACTTGTTTTATCTTCACTTATCAATTGAATAATTCTCATTCTTTCTTTTAGGTCTCTTTGTCTTAATTCTAAATCTTTTTTTATGTCAAACAACAATTTTCCATCAACATATGTTTGAATTACTTTTGAATAAACAGATAAAGGATTTTCTGTCCAAAGAACAATATCCGCATCTTTTCCAACTTTTATGCTTCCCATTCTATCATCAAGATGTAGTAATTTAGCAGGATTTAAAGTTACCATTTTCCATGCATCTTCTTCTGATGTCCCTCCATATTTTATAGCCTTGGCAGCTTCTTGATTCAGTCTTCTTCCCATTTCTGCATCATCAGAATTAATAGCAGTTAGAACTTCGTTATTATTTAATAGTGTTGCATTATGGGGGATAGCATCATTAACTTCAAACTTATATGCCCACCAATCAGAAAAGGTTGAGCCTCCTGCTCCATGTTCTTTCATTTTTTTTGCTACTTTGTATCCTTCTAGAATATGAGTAAAGGTATTAATTTTAAACCCCATTGAATCTGCTACATGCATTAACATATTGATCTCAGATTGCACATAAGAGTGACATGTAATAAAACGCTCAGAATTTAATATTTCTACTAAGGCATTTAATTCTAAGTCTTCTCTAGGAGGAGGGGTTATTCGTTTCTTTTTTATAGGTAGTTTGTTATATTCAATCCAGGATTTTTCATACTCTAATGCCCTGTAGAACGCATCATAAAAAATTTGTTCCACCCCCATTCTTGTTTGCGGAAATCTAACACGTTCTTGGTCTCCCCAGTTACTTTGTTTTACATTTTCTCCTAAAGCAAACTTTATAAATTCATCAGCATTTTTAATTTTCATTTCTTCAGCAGATTGGCCCCATCGAAATTTAATTATTGCTGATTGACCGCCAATAGGGTTAGCTGATCCATGTAGTAATTGCGCAGCAACAGTACCTCCTGCTAATTGCCTGTAAATATTATGGTCAGTAGGATTTATTACATCTCCAATTCTTACCTCAGCAGACACCGCTTGAGTACCTTCATTGACTCCTCGACTGATTGCAATATGAGAATGTTCATCTATAATGCCACATGTAAGATGCATAGTAGATGCATCTATGGTTTTAAATTCACCTTCTTTAAAATAATTAAATGGATTTAATAATGTCCCTATAGCAATTATCTTCCCATTTGATATAATGACATCTGTATTTAGCAGAACACCTTCTTTTTCGTTAGTCCAGACAGTTGCATTTTTAAATAATACAGATTCTGGTATAGGTTTATTTTTATTAAATCCATATGATTTATTTGGAGTCCAAATTGCAGGAATATTATTTTCGATTTCTAGTGAGAAGGCTGATTCTTTTTCTTCAATAGTAGAATCTTTAATCATTATAAAATTATAGAAAGCACCATCTATATTTTGATATCTTCCTTTTATTGTTTCATTATTGTAATATTTTCCTGTAGCTCGAAAGCTACCATTTTTTAAGCTTATATTGATATTTGAACCTACAATTTTAGAAATAAGAGGCAAGGAGTCTAGTGAGTAAATGATCAATTCTGGGTTTTCTTTTTTGCCTGTAATTTTCACTAACTCATTTTTAAATTCTGTAGAATTTAGTGTATAATAACCTCTTATATCGATTAAAGATTTTTTTGTAATAATATTTTTTTCTCCTGCTATCCAATTTTCATAAATGATTCCGTTTTCAAAAACATCATTTGAAGCGATAAAAAAATTAGCAATTTTTCCAACTTCTAATACTCCTATTTCGCTATCGAGGTTAACTATTTTGGCAGGATTTATAGTTAAAGAAGCTAGAGCATCAGATTTTTTTAATCCTTTTTTGATTGCTAGCTTGAGGTTTTTAAAGAAGTCATTTTCATTTTTAAGATCCGATGATGTTATGCAGAATTCAATATTGTTATTTGCTAATATTACTGGATTAAATGGCGAGGTTTCCCAGTCTTTCAACTTACTTAAGCTAATCCATTCCGTTGCTTCTGGATTTGACACGTCATAAGGATTTGGAAAATTTATTGGAATAATTACAGGAGAAGAAGTATTTATAACTTCCTGAATTCTACTATATTCTTTTCCATTTCCTTTTATAATAAATTCAATTTCAAATTCATCAGCAATTTTATGAACCCTTTGGTAATCAAGAACATCTGTAACGCTAAATACTTTCGGCAAATCATTAGTGTTATTATATGAATAATATGAAAGATTAGTCTGTTCTTTTTGTGTCTCATACCACTCTGCATCAAGTAAACTTTGCCTAATTAGAGCAATACTTCCCATTAATGAAGATGGGTTTTTTTGAGTTGAAACCCCTTTCTTAAATGAATAAAAAGTTGCAGCTTTTGCTTCTAGCATACTTTCTTGATTACTTTTATCAGATAATAAAACAAATGTTCCAGTACCTCTAAAAATTCCATCTTGGAAATGTGTTAAAACAGAGCCAAATCCATTTTTGATGTAATTTTCACGCTCTTCTTTATTAGTATTAAAATTACTACTTGCATTTATTTCTGGGTGAATCGCTTGGTTCCAATGGTAGGCTCCTTTTTTATTACTTTCATATTGAGGAGAATAATAATTATTGTTTTTCTTTTCTATTTTAGGTAATCCATAGTTGCTGTATAAGTCAATAAATGAAGGATATATATAATCCCCATTTAAATCTATGATGATTGCATCTTTAGGAATGAGAGTAGTTGTGTCAACACTTATAATTCTATCCCCCTTAATTATTAGCGTTCCTTTTTCTATTACTTTTTCAGGGGAGACAACTATATATGCATTTGTAAATGCAAAAGTAGGCTTGAAATTATTCTGCACACCATTTACTTGGAACCCTTCTTGTGCTAGCAAAGCTACAAAATGGAATATCATAAAAAGTAGTATAAAATAATTTCGTATACTCATAATAAGCCGTGAAAATACCAAAATTTTACAATATAAATTCGTTTCTTTGTATTAACAAATTCAACTAAAATTTTAAAGAGATGAAAACCTACCAAGCTAATTTACTTAATAGTTTAACTTTGATTCTAATGCCTCTATGGGCATATTTAACCTTTGAAGGGACAGCAGAAAAACCTGATCAATCCATCACTGCTTTTATACCTCTTTTTCTTGGGGTTATTCTTGTATTATGCAATAGAGGATTAAAAAAGGAAAATAAAATAATTGCTCATATTGCTGTTTTAGTAACACTAATTGCATTAATAGGATTAACCATGCCTCTTAAGGCAGCAATTACTGATGGAAGGACACTTTCAATTATAAGAGTAGTAGTAATGTTATTGACAGGCTTATTAGCAATGATTTCCTTTGTTAAAAGTTTTATTGCTGCAAGAAAAAAATAAGTTAGCTTATTTTTAATGGAGAAAGCAATATTAATCGCTATTATAACTCCTCATCAAAGAAAAGAACAAGTACAAGAATATTTAGATGAGTTAGACTTTCTTGCTAGAACTGCTGGAGTTGAGCCTATAAAACGTTTTACTCAAAAATTAAAGATTGCAGATGACAAAACATTTATAGGAAAAGGAAAGCTTATAGAAGTATTAAATTATATTAGAGAATATAAGATTAAATTACTCATTTTTGATGATGATTTAACTCCCTCCCAAACAAGGAATATTCATCGTATAATAGGAGAACACTGTAAGATATTAGATAGAAGTAATTTAATTCTAGATATTTTTGCAAGCAGAGCAAAGACTGCTCAAGCTAGAACACAGGTTGAGTTAGCTCAATATGAGTATTTATTACCAAGGCTAACTCGTTTATGGACACATTTAGAAAGACAAAAAGGAGGTATTGGGATGAGAGGTCCTGGAGAGACTCAGATAGAAACAGATAGAAGAATTATTAAAGATAAGATTTCCTTATTAAAAAAACAATTAGTAAAGATTGATAAGCAAGCATTAACAAGACGTAAAGGTAGAAAACATCTAATTCGTGTTGCTTTGGTAGGCTATACTAATGCGGGGAAATCAACATTAATGAATAAATTGGCAAAATCTGAAGTTTTTGCAGAGGATAAGCTTTTCGCGACTTTAGATACTACAGTGAGAAAAGTTGTTATTGGTAATTTGCCATTTTTATTAACTGATACAGTAGGGTTTATTAGAAAACTACCTCATCAGCTTGTAGAATCCTTTAAGTCAACATTAGATGAAGTTCGAGAAGCTGATTTATTAATACATTTAGTAGACATATCTAATCCTAATTTTGAAGATCATATTGATGTTGTTAATCGCACTTTAGCAGATTTAGATGTAAAAGAAAAACCAGTTTTACTTGTCTTTAATAAGATTGATGCATATTCTTTTATAAAAAAAGATGAGGATGACTTAATGCCAAAAACTAAAGAAAACTTATCTTTAGAAGAGTTGAAGAAAACATGGATTGCAGATATGCAGGGAGGAGCTGCTTTTATCTCTGCATTAAATAAAACGCATTTTGAGGAGTTAAAACAAAGAATATACTTAAAAGTAAAGTCTTTACATGAGTTAAGATACCCATACAATAACTTTTTGTATTAATGATAATTTTGTAATTCACAAATTTTCTTATAATATTTACTTTTATTGATTAAATCTTTATGATTTCCTTCTTCAATAATTGCACCTTCTTCTAATACAATAATTTTATCAGCATTCTGAATAGTTGATAGTCTATGAGCAATTACTAATGAAGTTCTTTTATTCATTAATTTATTTAATGCATCTTGCACTAAATTTTCTGATTCTGAATCTAGTGACGACGTTGCCTCATCTAAAATTAGAATTTGCGGGTTTTTTAATATAGCACGGGCGATACTAATCCTTTGTTTTTCACCTCCTGAAAGCTGATCTCCTTTATCTCCAATATTAGTTTGATAACCATTATTTTTTTTCATGATAAACTCGTGAGCATTTGCAATTTTCGCTGCCTTTATAACTTCGTCTTCTTTTGCGTCAATTTTACCAAGAAGTATATTATTGTAAATACTATCATTGAACAAGATTGATTCTTGAGAGACTAGACCTAATGATTCTCTTAGGCTAGAGATTGCTATGTCATTTATATTACGACCATCAATTAAGATTTCACCTTTTTGAATATTATAAAATCTTGATAATAAATCTGCTAATGTTGATTTCCCACTTCCTGATTCTCCAATTATTGCCACGACTTCTCCTTTTTTAATAGAAAAATCAACATTT
The DNA here is from genome assembly GCA_913031595.1 of uncultured Flavobacteriales bacterium. Classification (GTDB taxonomy): domain Bacteria; phylum Bacteroidota; class Bacteroidia; order Flavobacteriales; family BACL11; genus CAJWCP01. Next base: position 9,113 of record CAJWCP010000027.1, read on the forward strand.
TTTATAATCTCTTCTTTTTCATATGAGAATGACACATTTTTAAATCTAATTTCTTTTTCTAATTTCTTAATAGAGACAGGGTTTTTTATATCTAGAATCTTGTTTTTAGCGTCTAGAATTTCATATATTCTTTTAGCCGAGGCACTACCTTTTTGTATATGATAATAAGATGTTGTTAATGATTTAGCTGGGCGTATAATTTGCGAGAATATTAAAATGTAGCCTATAAATTCTTGTGGGCTTAAATTACTTTCAGTATTTAAAACAAGTTGACCTCCAAACCACATAATTATGACCATTACTATTGTGCTTAGGATCTCACTTAAAGGTGAGGATAAATCTTTTTTTCTAAGTAAAGAAGTCATGACTTTCTTGTACTTTGCACTTTCTTCTTGAAATTTAGTATTTGTAAAATCTTCTATATTAAAACTCTTAATAATTCGTAATCCATTAATATTTTCATTAATTATGGATAACAATTCCCCCATTTTACTTTGGGCTTTATTAGAAGATTTTTTTAATGATTTACCAATAAAACCAATTAATAATCCTGTGATTGGAAAAAGTATTAGTACAAATAATGTGAGTTCTAGGCTTATAACAATTAGAGCTCCTAAATAAACAAGAATCTGTATAGGATCTTTAAATATCATTTCAAGAGAACTCATAATAGACCACTCTATTTCTATTAAATCCGAAGTTAATCTTGAAGTAATATCTCCTTTTTTTCTTTTTGCAAAGAAAGATACAGGTAAAGAGATTACTTTTTTGTGTAGATCCATTCTTAAATCGTGGACAATTCCATTACGTATTGGAGTGAGAAAGAAGAGCGCTAAATAGCGAAATAAATTTCTTAGAAAGAACGCAATGAGAACTAGAATACAAATAAACATTAAAGCTTCTATTTCACCTTTTTTGTCAATTAAAGAACTAATAGCGGCATATAAATTCTCTTTTATTGTATTTGTGTCTAATGTTAAAGGAGCAGGATTATATACCTTTTCTTGTGTTTCAAATAGAATACCTAAGAAAGGAATGACCATTGTTAAAGAAACTAAAGAGAATAATATGCTTAAGATATTTGATATAATATTTAGCACTCCATAACCTATATATGGTCTTATATAGCTTTTTATTCTTAAGAAGTAATGCATATGGCAAAGATATGAAAGGAATCCCTATTTTTGTGAAATGGAATCAACAAGACAAAAAAAGGTATCTCGATTAGTACAAAAAGAACTTTCAATAATATTTCAAAAGATAGGCCCAGAACTATTGACTAACGTTATAATTAGTGTAACTATTGTACGGGTTTCTATTGATTTATCTTATGCAAAAATTTTTCTTAGTATCTTCCCAGTGAAAGAGCCTGAAATTGCATTAAGAAAAATAATAGATAATAAAGTAAATATTAGAAAGAAATTAGGAGCAAGAATCAAAAATCAATTAAGGATTGTTCCTGATTTGCAGTTTTATTTAGACGATTCAGCATCTTATGCTGAGGAAATAGACAAATTATTAAAAAAATAAAATAAAGGTGAACTTTTCATATTTTGTAGCAAGTCGATTTTTTACAACTACTAAAAAGTGGAATTTTGTTCATGTAATATCTTGGGTGTCATTATTAGGTGTAGCTATAGGAACTGCGGCATTAATACTTGTATTATCTGTGTTTAATGGATTTGAGAGTTTAGTTTTAAGCATGTATAATTCATTTGACCCTCACCTTACTATAAGTTCTAGTAAAGGAAAAACATTTAATCCAGAATTAATGCCGTCAGAGATATTAGATAATGATAATATTTATGCAGCTGCATTTGTATTAGAAGAAAAAGCACTTTTAAAATATCAGGACAAACAATTTATAGCTACAATTAAAGGAGTGAGCTCTAATTATCACAATATAACTTCTTTTGATTCTCTTTTAATTGAAGGAGAATATTTTCATGATTATGAAAACAAAAATGTAGGAATTATTGGAGCAGGTATATCTTATCATTTATCAATGGGCTTAGCCTCTGTGTTTGAACAGTTGCATGTGTATTTGCCTAATAGAAAATCAAAAACTTTATTAAATACCTATAATACTTTTAGGCAAGCCTCATTAACACCTACCGGCGTATTTAGTGTTCAGGCAGAGATAGATGAGAAATATATTATCACTCCACTTAGATTTATTCAAGAGTTATCAGAAAAGAATGATCAAATCTCGGCGATAGAAATCAAATTAAGAGATTCTGATAATATGTTATTAACTCAGGAAGAATTACAACAATCGTTATCATCAGATTATATTGTAAAGAATCGTTTAGAGCATCAAGTAGTTTTATATAAGATTTTAAATACTGAGAAATTAGCAGTTTTTTTAATATTACTATTTATTTTAATAATAGCTACTTTTAATATTATTGGGTCATTGACTATGCTGATAATAGATAAAAAAGAGAAAGTCCTTTCTTTAATAAGTTTTGGAGCTAATAAGCAAAATATAAAACATATTTTTTTCTATACTAGCATGATGATTGTAGGTGCAGGGGCAATTATTGGACTTGCTATTGGATTGTTTCTTGGTTTTATTCAACAAAAGTTTGGCTTTATAAGCTTGGGAGGAGGGTTTGTGATAGATGCTTACCCTATTATATTTTCTATTTTTGATATAATAGTAGTTTTATGTTCTGTATTAATTATTGGGCTTGTTGCTTCTTGGTTCCCTAGTCATATTTTAATAAATCGAATTTTTAAAAGACAAATCTATTAAATTCAATTTCAATTTCTTTAAGTGTAGAGAATATCTGATCTTTATCATTAGAAGTGACTAGTTTTTTTCTATAATCTTTAAAATGAGGAATTCCCTTAAAATAATTACTATAATGTCTTTTCATTTCTGCTATCCCTAATATTTCACCTTTCCATTCAATAGAATGTTGTAGATGTCGTTTGCATACATTAATTCTATCTTGAATAGTTGGCTTATTAAGATGCTCCCCTGTTTTTAGAAAGTGTTTTATTTCATTGAATATCCAAGGGTATCCAATGGCAGCTCTCCCCAACATAACCCCATCTACTCCATATTTATTTTTCACCTCCATTGCTTTTTCAGGAGAGTTAACATCTCCATTTCCAAATACTGGAATATGCATTTTTGGATTATTTTTTACTTGTCCAATTAGAGTCCAATCAGCCTCTCCTTTATACATTTGTTTTCTTGTCCTACCATGAATTGATATTGCTTTAATCCCTACATCTTGTAACCTTTCCGCCACTTCAACGATATATTTTGTATTATCATCCCATCCTAAACGAGTTTTAACTGTCACAGGTAGTTTTGTTGAATTTACAATTTCTTTTGTCATTTTTACCATTTTTGGTATGTCTTGAAGAATACCAGCCCCAGCGCCTTTTTTTGCTACTTTTTTAACTGGACAACCATAATTTATATCAATAAATTCCGGGTTTTCTTTTTCACAAATTTCAGTTGCTAAACGCATAGAATTAATATCATGACCAAATATTTGTATGCCAATGGGCCGTTCAAAATCATAGATATCTAATTTCATCGTGCTTTTATAAGCATCTCTTATCAAACCTTCTGAAGAGATAAATTCAGTATACATAACATCTGCACCATTTTCTTTACATAATGCACGAAAAGGAGGGTCACTAACATCTTCCATTGGTGCTAATAAAAGGGGGAATTCTCCGAGATTAATATTTCCTATCTTTACGCTCATATATTCTAAGTAAGCAAAAATAAAAAAATGGGATTAAAAAATATATTTAATAATAAATCAACATTTTTTAAGCTTGGACTTATATTTTGTTTAATGACTGTTTCCGTGGTATTACATATAATGTTTGCAACGGGCATATTATATTTTTATGGCATAGAATTAGATATTATTAATAATGGAGATTTAGCTAATCACAATAATATTAATTCTTTAAAATTTATTCAATTATTTAGTGGTATAGGATTATTTATTACGCCTACCTTTTTGTATGCTTATTTGACAGATTTTAATTTTAGAATAAATAGTAAGATTAAAAGAGATTTAGTATTGCTTATAATAGCGATAATGCTTTTAATAACACCTTTTATTTCATTTGTTTTTCAATTGAATCAGAGTTTTACTTTTCCTTCTTGGATGTTAGAGTATGATCGTCAGGCTGAGTTAATGACTATTGCTTTTTTACAGATGGATAATTCGATAGACTTAATAATCAATTTATTTGTACTTGCTGTAGTGCCAGCTATAGGAGAAGAGTTGCTTTTCAGAGGCTATTTACAGCAATTTTTTAGTACTTGGCTTAACAATCATATGGCTATTATTATTACAGCTTTATTATTTAGCGCGATTCATTTACAATTTCAAGGTTTTATTCCTAGATTTATTTTAGGATTATTGTTAGGCTATTTTTTTTATTGGTCAAATTCTCTTTGGATGCCTATTATTGCTCATTTTGTAAATAATGCACAAGCCATTATTTTTTCTTTCCCTAGCTTCTCTAACAATCAAATTGTGAGCTATTCAGGGTATTCTTTATTTTCTAACGAAGTCATAATTGATTTTAAACTAGCTATTTTTTCTTTTTTATCAGTTTCGTTATTAGTTTATATTTTTTATAAACGAACAAGACAAGTAGATTCTAAAAGAAAAATTATTGAGGGAGATTAGAATTAAGGTTGCTTTCTTTCTTTGTGGAATAATTAATTTTCAGCGCATTTGCTTTTCTAAGTTCTTGCTTGATATCTGTTATTATTTTCATCCTTACACCCTCTCTAATTACCCCTACTTCTGGATCATCATTTCCTGCATCAGCTTTTATTGACACGGTCATATAAGGTATTTCTTTTTCATCTTTTTCATCTCTTTCAGTAGCAATAAAGGTTTGTATATCCTGAACACTTGCAAAAGCATCATTTAATTGAATTTTTGGCAATTCATTCTCACTAGTACGTAATCTTTGAACAGGCTTACCTACATAAATATAGCTTACCAAAGATTTTTTTTCCATTTTCTTTATTTCAGTTGCCTTAGGGATTTTTAATTCTACAAGTAAAGTAGTTTCTCTCATTACGGTTGTTACCATAAAAAAGAAAAGCAGCATAAACACAATATCTGGAAGAGAAGCAGTTGATATTGCTTTCATTTCTTTTTTCCCGTTCTTTCTAAATTTACTCATTTATATACTAGTTTACACCTTTATCATTTCTAGGCTCAGCCTCAGATATTTTTTGAGGATACATTTTTCTTATTTCCTTTTTTTGATCCTTATTTAAGCTCGCATAACGCTCTCCAAATTTATTAAGAGCAGCTTCATCTCTTAGTTCATTATAGGCTGCCGCTAGTTCATTCTGGACTTGAATATATATTTTATATGTAGTAAGTCTATGACATTTTAAGGATATAATTGCTTTTTGAGGACTATCTGACAGATTACCATCTCTTCCATTATTATTTATAAATAATTTTGCACCTTCTCTTAATTTTGACACATCCATTTTCTCTTTTTCAACCGATAATAGATCTGTAGGTCCAATTAAGACTTCATAAATATTTCTGGCTTTAATTTCAGGAGGATCTTCTTGTTCTTCTTCTGGCATTGGAGGTAATTTACGAGCTAGACCTGTATCCACGTCCATTGTTGTTGTCACTAGGAAGAAGATAAGTAGTAAGAAGGCAATGTCTGCCATTGAACCTGCATTAATTTCTGGAAGGCCTCTTCTTTTCATTTCTATTATTTAGAGAAGATCTTTGAAAATTCAGCATATATGATTGACCCAATTGCTCCAATTGCTAGTATGTAGAATGAATATAATCCAACACCAACTCTTTTAGAGGCTGAAGCTGTAATCTCATATTCTTCATAAGAGGTTAAAACACTATCAGAAGCTAATATATAAGCAACTATTAATATAGCTATTAGGCCACCAAAAGCAGATCCTGCTTTTACAAGACTATTATTTGACGCTATCATTTTTTTTATTCCAAAACCAACTGCAATAATAGCTCCAAAACCAATCATTATATAAGCAAGAATAATTCCTATGTTAATTAGATCCATGATTATTTATGTTTTACTAGTAAGTCAATTAATGAAATAGAAGCATCTTCCATGCTATTAACTATTGAGTCTACTTTTGATATTAAATAATTATAGAATATTTGTAATATAATTGCTACAATTAGTCCAAATACGGTTGTTAATAAGGCTACTTTAATACCTCCAGCAACTAATGAAGGTGAAATATCTCCAGCAATTTGAATTGCATCAAAGGCTTCAATCATTCCAATAACCGTCCCCATAAATCCTAACATAGGAGCTAAGGCAATAAATAATGATATCCATGAAAGACCTTTTTCTAATAATCCCATTTGAACAGATCCATATGAGATAATTGATTTTTCTACCATGTCAACACCTTCTTCAGAACGTTCTAATCCTTGATAAAATATTGAAGCAACAGGTCCTTTGGTATTTCTACATACTTCTTTTGCTTCTTCTATACCTCCTGATTTTAAGGCTTCATCCACATCATTTAAAAGTTTATCAGTGTTAGTTGTTGACATATTCAGATAAATAATTCTTTCAATAGCTAAAGCTAATCCTAGAATTAAGCATAACAATACAATTCCCATGAAAGCAGGACCTCCTTCAATAAATTTTTGTTTTATAATTTGATGAAAAGAAGTAGATTCAGTTTTAGTATCATTGGCTTTTTCTTTTTCTTTTTCTTTTTTCTTTTTCTTTTTCTTTTTCTTTTTCTTTTTCACTTCTTCTTTCACTTCTTCTTTCACTTCTTCTTTCACTTCTTCTTGCATTACTTTCTCAGTTTCTACAGTTAATAAAGTGTCATCTTGAGCAAAGATTATTTGTGATCCAAGAAATAATCCCAGTATTAAAGTTAGTAATGATAATGTCTTTTTCATTTTATTTATATTTTGATATGAGTTAAGTTTTAGTGAGGCAAATTTATAAAAATATTATAAAGCCTCTTTATATCTTTTATTTACTTCTTCCCAATTAATCACATTAAAAAATGCAGAAACATAATCAGGCCTTCTATTTTGATAGTTTAAATAATATGCGTGTTCCCAAACATCTAATGCTAATATTGGTGTTCCACCACAACAATTTTCCATTAAAGGATTGTCTTGATTTGGTGTTGAGCAAACATCTAATTTGCCATTTTTCACACAAAGCCAAGCCCATCCTGAGCCAAATCGTGTTGCAGCAGCCTTCGAAAATAGGTTTTTAAAATTTTCAAAGCTTTCAAATTCTCTATTAATTGCATCTCCAATTTCTCCACTTGGTTCGCCTCCTCCATTTGGGCTCATTATTTCCCAAAATAAACAATGATTAAAATATCCTCCACCATTATTACGAACAGCTCCTTTTAAATCAGGAGATGAACATATTTCTTCAATTGTTTTGCCGTCCATTTCTGTTTCAGCAATTGCATTATTTAAGTTATTGGTGTATCCATTATGATGTTTACTATGATGTATCTCCATGGTTCTCGCATCAATATGTGGTTCTAACGCATCATATGCATAAGGTAGTTCGGGTAATTTAAATGACATAGTTTTTTTTTTATTTATAATAATATTTGCCAGGCATTCTCAGTTTGCCCTTTGCTTAAAAAATCTTTTGCTAAGATATGTTTTTCTGATGTATTTTTTTTATCTCTAAGACTAAAATCTTTTTTTTCTGGAATTTTTTCTACAGATGCTAAGATAGCAAGCTCATTACCGGTTAGAATATTGGAATTTCTGATGTTTTTTGGTAATTGATCAAAGCCTATTCCAATTTTTGATATAGGCTTTGTGATTTCAAAAATAGAGTCTTTGGTCGTAGCTCCATACCAATTCTTACCAAAACGACTTACAATATTAAGCTTTAAAGGATCTAGCATATTATTTTCATCCATAATTTTCTTATTAATATGTATCTTTAGGACTTCACATAATATTAAGTTCCCAGCGCCCCCTTGATTACCTAAAGATATAACTTCATTTACTTTGCATTCAAAGTTGACAGGAGATTCTTTTATTCTTGAAGGAGAAACACTTTCAGATTTTATTTCGGTAAATCCAGCTTTGTTAAATTCATTTATTGATTTTTCAAAATCACAAGAGGCTAATGACACTTGTTGAACCATGTCTTTTGTTACTAATGAAATCACACATTCTTTTGTTTCAAGAATATTATCTAAAGTATCTTTTGAGCTATTATCACGCACTCTTTTTACAGGAGAGAAAACTAGTATGGGAGGATTGATTGAAAACACATTGAAGAAAGAAAAAGGACTTAGATTTTTATTTCCTTTTGAATCTATAGTGCTTACAAATGCAATTGGTCTTGGTGTAATAGCATCTGATAAATATTTATATATTTCTCTTGTTTCAGATGTTTGAATATCTACTGTTTTAATCATTTTTGATTTTTTATGATTGAATGAGAAGAATTGGGCTGTAAAATTTGATTAGTGATTTTTCCTAACCCTTCAATTTCCATTTCAATTTTATCATTTGGGTTTATCCATTTTTCTATATATTCTGGGTCTTCTTTTTTTCTGCTACCATTTAATTCAAATAAACATCCTGTTCCTACTGTTCCAGAGCCAATTATATCTCCAGGTAATAATTCCACACCATAGGATGCTCTTTCAATTATTTGAGCAAAAGTCCAATACATTTCTTTAGTATTTCCTTTTGAAAGTAGTTCTCCATTTACAAAACATTTCATTTCTAGATCATATTTTTTACCATAAGCTGTATCAATTGCTTTTGATTCTAACTCATCCTTTGTTACTAAGTAAGGACCGATAATATTTGCAAAATCTTTTCCTTTAGCAGGCCCTAAATTAAGTTTCATTTCATTCATCTGTAGAGTTCGTGCACTAAGATCATTTAAAATACAGAACCCTGCAATATAGTCATCAGCTTTTTCTACAACGATGTTTTTTCCTTTTTTACCTATTATAATTGCAAATTCAAGTTCATAATCTAATTTGTTAAAATGATCGGGCATAAGCTCTATATTTTCTTCATGAGCATACATAGCATTATGATTAGAAAAATAAAAGACAGGAAACTCACTAAATTCAGGGATCATATCTGCCCCTCTATTAGCTCTACATGTTTCTACATGTTCTTTAAATGCATATGCGTCACGAAAAGAATTAGGCTTAGGGATAGGAGGTAAAAATACAATATCTTTTAGGTCATGCTTTACAGTATCTTGGGAATTAATAAATGACTCAATTTGATTTTGATAGTCTTCGATTTGAATTAATTCTATTAACGAGATGTCTCCAAAGAAGACATTTAAATTGCAGATTATTTCATCTTGCAATACACCAATTTGGTGTATTTGATTTTCTGCTATTTTATAAGAAAGAAGTTTCATTTATAAAGACAAAATTATTAATTTTATTTTAGCGATGATATAAATCATTATTTGTTTATGTTTTAGTCTTATATTTGCATTAAAATTACTCAAATGCCATTTTATCATAAATTAGGAAAAATTCCACATAAAAGACATACTACTTTTGCCAAAGAAGGAGGAGGCTTACATTATGAAGAGCTTTTTGGGACTATTGGATTTGATGGCATGTCTTCTTTATTATATCATATACATAGACCAACGCAAGTTAAGGAGATTAAAGATTCATACTCTGTTGCTCCGCTAGCTGCTGTAGAGAAAAATCTTAAATCATACTTGCTTAAGGGTTTTGATACACCAAGAATGAAAGATCATTTAGAAAGTAGAATCTCAATACTTTTTAATAACGATTTAAATATATTGCTTTCTGCTCCTACTAATTTAGAGGAGGATTATTTTTATAAAAATACAGATGGAGACGAAGTGATTTTTGTACATAAAGGAACAGGAACCTTAAGGACTTTTGTTGGCAATATAAATTTTAAAGAAGGTGATTATTTAGTTATACCAAGAGGTATGATTTATACACTTAGATTTGATTCTGTAGATAATAGATTGTTCATTGTAGAGTCATATACTCCGGTTTATACTCCAAAGAGATATCGAAATTATTTTGGACAATTATTAGAGCATTCACCATATTGTGAAAGAGACTTTAGAAAACCTGAAAAATTAGAAACTCATGATGAAAAGGGTAATTTTTTAATTAAAATTAAGAAAGAACATATGATTCATGAATATACTTACGCTTCTCACCCTTTTGATGTAGTAGGATGGGATGGATATAATTTTCCGTATGCTTTTTCAATTCATGATTTTGAGCCTATAACTGGAAGAGTACATCAACCTCCACCTGTTCATCAAACTTTTGAAACGAATCGATTCGTTATATGTTCTTTCTGTCCAAGATTATATGATTATCATCCCGAGTCTATTCCAGCGCCATATAATCATTCTAATATTGACTCTGATGAAGTTTTATATTATGTGGATGGTGATTTTATGAGCAGGAATCATGTTGAAGAAGGCTTTATTTCTTTACACCCTGCAGGCATACCTCACGGCCCTCATCCTGGAGCAATGGAAAGAAGTATAGGTCAAACAAAGACGGATGAGTTAGCAGTTATGATAGATACTTTTGCACCACTTAAATTAACACAAGCAGCTATTGACTTGTCTGATGGCAAGTACCATAAGTCTTGGTTAGAATAAAATTCTAAGTTAAATAAAAAATTATGAGCGAAATAAAAAACGTTGATTACGGTTTAGAAAAAATATTTGATGGGGCGAAGGATTTTTTACCATTATTAGGGACTGATTACATAGAGTTTTATGTTGGAAATGCTAAGCAAGCAGCATATTATTATAAATCTGCTTTTGGTTTTCAATCGTATGCATATAAAGGACTCGAAACAGGAAGCAAGGAATTAACATCATATGTTTTAAAACAAGACAAAATTAGAATTGTACTTACTACACCATTAAATTCTAAATCTAAAATTAATGATCACATTGTAAAGCACGGTGATGGAGTAAAAGTAATTGCACTTTGGGTTGATGATGCAACAAAATCTTGGAAAGAAACAACCAGTA
>CAJWCP010000028.1 GCA_913031595.1 uncultured Flavobacteriales bacterium
AACGAGCATGATAACTGCAAGTACTGCAATTTGCACCTGAAGGGCTGCATGAAATCCTGAATCGTTGAGTACCCGACTCAATCCAAGCACTGCAAACATGGCGCCAAAGCCCTTGAACACAAACATCAGTCCGTTGGCCATAGGCAATTCTTCATCGCTCAGTGTATCCACTGCCAAAGCGTCAGAACTGACGTCTTGGAGTGCTGCAAAGATGTTGTGAATCAAGAAAAAGAGAGCGAGTTTCTGCAGGTCATCGGCGGGGTCATCTACTAGTAGGAATGCCGCCATAGTGATGATCATACCGAGTTGTGAGACGAGTACCCACGGTCGGCGACGACCCATGGCCGGGAACCGATAGCGGTCGATAACTGGACCCAAGACGAGTTTCCCAATAATCCACGGAAGCATACCTGCTGAAATGAGTGCGAGTTTCTGGTCGTCATCCATGGACCCGTTGTCCACAAGATAGGTGACCAGCACAGTGGCGACAAAGAACCAAGGAACACCCTGAGCAAAGTACAGCGCACAAACTGTACCAAATCGTGTCACTTTGCTTTCCTGCATATTCACTGCCATGGTTGCCGTTAGATAAATTCCAAATTATACTTATCGGCATAAAAATGCTTTAAAAAACCCTATTTTTGGGGTTTTTAAAAATCAGGGTCCTATTTTTTTGGATTCCAGTCTTTTTGGTAGAGGTGTGGTTTGTGCTCTTCAGGGCTCTGGTTTTCGACCATTCGGTCAAGCAACCAAAACACCCAGTGATTGGTACCTAGTCCGTTTTCTTCGGTGAGGCCACTTTGTTCGTGCTGGATGTAAGCCGCCTCAACCACGCTCATGATACGACGAAGGCCATTGCTGATGAGCGGCAGATAACCTCTGTAAAAGGAGGTGACAATGTCGAAGGACAAATTACGGTGAAAGGTCATTACCGCGTGGTTGGCCATCAAAACAATGACCGAGTTTGCTGCATCTTTGTCTTCTCTGGACATGGCGCTGATTTCTTCTAAAGATGTGTTTTTCTCTAGATTAAGTTTTAGTATTGCTAATGAAACATTTGGAGTAGGTACTCTTACAGCGTTTGCTGATAGTTTTCCATTTAGAGAAGGGATTACTTTTGTTACGGCATTTCCTGCTCCCGTTGATGTGATAACCATATTAATAGCAGCTGAACGTCCTCTCCTTGGTTTTTTATGCATATTATCTAGAAGATTCTGATCATTTGTATAGGAATGAACGGTTTCTAGATGTCCTTTTTTTATGGCAAATTTATTTTCAATAAGATATAATATTGGAGCAATACAGTTTGTAGTACATGATGCAGCAGAAAATATGTTGTTGGTTTCAATATCAAGTTCTTTTGAGTTGATACCATATACAATATTTGGGATGCCTTTTCCAGGTGCTGTTAATAATACTTTGCTTACACCTTTGGCTTTTAGATGACGTGATAAAGCTTCTTTATTAGTAAATGCTCCTGTGTTATCAATTAAAAGAGCATCTGTAATATCATATTTCGTATAGTCGATTTCTTCTGGGGAACCCCCTTCGATAAATTTTATCATTTGTCCATTAACGATTATAGCTTTGTTTTCTATATCTATATCAATTACACCTTTAAAAGATCCATGAACTGAATCGTTTCTAAGCAGCTCAGATCTTTTAATTAATTGCTCGTTAGTTAATTTTCTTACTACAATAGCTTTTAATCTTAGTTGCTGCCCTTTTCCCGCTTGTTTGATTAGCTCTCTTGCAGTTAACCTGCCAATTCTTCCAAAACCATAAAGTATCACGTCTTTTGCTTTATTTATTTGATTTTTAGGGTTTATGATATGATCTAACTTATTCTCAAGGAAAACTTCCATGTTATCACTTGATGACTCAATATATTCTGCTACAAGCAATCCAATATCAATTTTTGATGGTGCTAGATTCATACTTAACATTTTATTCGCAAATATTGTTGCTATTTCAATATCTGTTTTTCTACCTACTACTTTATTTGCGTAAGAAAAGAGATTCATTAATTCTGAGACACCAATTTCTAATAGCTGATTACGAAAAAGGACTAATTCAATGCCTTTATCATACATTAGAGTACCTACAGAGTTTAATAAATCTACACCTAGTTTTTCTTTATTAATCCAATTGTTTAATTGGTGATCGTAAGATGATGGCATGCTTGTGTTTTTTCAATTTTTAGAATATATACAAAAATATATATTCTTATTAAATAACTGCTTTAATATTAAGTCCATTTTTATTGTATTTTTACGAAATGGTAATAGAATTTTATAAATATCAGGGTACAGGTAATGATTTTATTATAATAGATAATAGAACTAATCAATTTAATAACGATGATGTTGATCTTATTTCTGCCTTGTGTGAAAGAAGAATGGGGATTGGTGCTGATGGTTTAATTCTTTTACAAGAACATTGTGAGTTGGATTTTGAGATGAAGTATTTCAATTCAGATGGTAAGGAATCTACTATGTGTGGTAATGGGGGTAGATGTATTGTTGATTTTGCTAGTCATTTAGGTATAATTACTAATGAAACTATTTTTATGGCAGTGGATGGTCAACATAAAGCTAAGATATTGGATGACATGATTTCTTTGCAGATGCAGGATGTAAGTGATATTCGTTTAATGGATCATGCATTATTTTTAGATACAGGTTCTCCGCACTATGTAACAGTTGTTGATAATTTAGAAATTCTAGACGTCAATAAAGAGGGAAAGAAGATTAATCAATTTAAAGATTTTAAAGACAAAGGTGTTAATGTGAATTTTATTTTCGAAGATGATTTGTTAAGAATCAGGACATATGAGAGAGGAGTGAATCAAGAGACATTGAGTTGTGGAACTGGTGCTGTTGCTAGTGCAATAGCTATGCATTATACGGGCTCTCTTCATGAGAACAGTGTAAATATTGAAACAAGAGGAGGGGGATTGAAAGTTAGTTTTGATTGTTTTAGACACTCTTATAAGAATATATGGTTAACAGGTCAGGTTAGTATGGTTTATGCAGGTGAGTTTGTATGTTAATAGGTCGTCAGATAGTTTTACGTACACTTTTAATTAAAGATTTGGATTTATTGTATGAAATAGAGAACGATACGGAGCTATGGAAATATGGTAGTGAGAAGAGGAAGTATAATAGAGATGAGTTATTAAATTATATTAAAAATAGTGATATAAATATTGATGTCGCGAAACAGTATCGTTTTACAGTAGAATTACACCAGCATGCTATTGGTTTTATTGATTTGTTTGATTATGATGGATTACGTGCAGGAGTTGGTCTTATTATTCACAAAGATTTTAGAGCAAAAGGTTATGGAAAAGAAGCTCTTTCTTTATTGATAGAACATGCTTTTTCTACTCTTTACCTGAAAGAGTTGTATTGTGATGTTAAAGAAGACAACTTAGCTAGTGTCAATTTATTTGTTTCTTGTGGTTTTACATTTTTTGATAAGCAAAATGAGTTCAATAAATATATTTTAACTAACAATTAAAATGAGGCTTTATTTCTTTTTATTTTTTCTTCTATTTTTTTCTTGTAAAAGAGGTGAAGTTACAGAATATACCTATTATGAAAATCATCATGATACGGTTCGATATGTTGGTAAAGAACAATGTAGAATGTGTCATGCTGAGATTTATGATTCATATATGCAAACAGGAATGGGTCAGTCTTTTCATTTTGCTGTTAGAAGTCATTCTGATTTAAATTATACATCAATGCCTCTTGTATATGATTCTATTAAGAACTTATCTTATAAGCCATTTTGGATTAATGATAGTTTATATTTATTGGAATTTAGATTGAAAGGTCAAGATACTGTACATAAGCTTATAAAGAAGATTACTTATAAGATTGGTTCTGGACATCATACAAATTCACATTTATTTAATGTAAATGGTTATATTCATCAAGCGCCATACACTTATTATACACAAGATCAGATTGCAGATTTACCTCCTGGATTTGAGAATGGTAACAATACACGTTTTGATAGAGACATAGGGTTAGAGTGTATGACATGTCACAATGCTTATCCTCAATATGTTAATGGTTCAATGAATAAGTATTCTGAAGTTCTTACAGGTATCGATTGTGAACGTTGTCATGGTCCTGGTGAAGCCCATGTTAAACAGAAATTAGCTGGAAATATTATTGATACAAGTAAGTATATAGATTATTCTATTGTAAATCCTGGAAAATTACCTCTTGATCTACAATTTGATGTTTGTCAAAGATGTCATCTTCAAGGTACAGCTGTATTAGCTCAGGATAAGACTTTTTCTGATTTTAAACCAGGTAGACCACTTAAAGAAGTAATGGATATATATTTACCTAGATATGAGAATAATGATGCTTTTATAATGGCATCACATGTCGATAGATTAAAGAGTAGCGTATGTTTTGAGGAGTCTGATATGACTTGTATTACTTGTCATAATCCTCATAAAAGCGTAAGCAGCTTAGGCTCTGATTATTTTGATAATAAATGTATGCAGTGTCATGATATGGACTGTAAGGAAGAAAAGACTATGAATTGTGTTTCTTGTCATATGCCCAAATCTACTTCAACTGATATTATGCATGTGACTATTACAGATCATAAAATAGGTGTACATAATATTAAAGATTCTAATAAAGGAAGCTTTTTAGGTCTTGTAGCTATTAATAATGAGAAGCCAACAATATTGTCTAGAGCACAGGCATATTTGAAACAGTATGAGAGTTTTGAAAACAATCCTATTTTTTTAGATAGCGCACGGTATTATTTAGATAAATTAGATTCTGAACAGAGTCTGGTATATTTTATCCAATATTACTATTTACAGAAGGATTATAGATCTGTTGTTAATTATTGGATGCAGTCGTCAGAGAAAAATTCTTTTATCGCTAATAATGAGCAGAAAGCTATAGCGCTTTCTCGTGTAGCAGAAAGTGCTTCTCACTTTGATATAGATGATTTAGCTTTAACTCTTTTTAAAGAAGCAAGTCAATATGCGCCATATCATTTAGATGTTAAATTAAAATTAGGAGTTCATTTTATTAAAATTAATCGTATAGATCAAGCAAAAGATTGTTTTGAGCAGATTCTTGTTTTGAACCCTCATTTTAAACAGGCTTATTGTAATCTTGGATATATATTTATTCTAGAGAATGAGTTTAAAAAAGCGTATACTTATTTAGGAAAAGCGATACATTTAGATCCTGATTATTTACAAGCTTATGAAAATTTACTATTATTATCAAGATTGGAAAATAAAAAAGAAGATTTAGATTTCTATGTTAATAAAATTTTAGAAATTGCTCCATCACATAATGTGCAGAATTTAAAGAGTATGAGATATTAGCAAAAGTTAATTGTTTTATGAATAAGAAACTTGTCATTTTTATTATCATATTTTTCTTTTTAAGTAGCTTTTTTACTTATATATTTTATATTCGAATTTATCATCCTAATATTGTTTTACCTTCAGATAATAATGAATATTATATTGATATTCCTACCAATGCTACTTTTGAGATGGTTGTTGAGATTTTATCTAACGATAATTTATTAATTAACTCTAATTCTTTTGAATGGCTTGCAAAACAAAAGAACTATTACAATAATATAAAACCTGGAAGATATAAGGTTAGGGACGCATTAAATAATAATCAATTAATTAATCTATTACGTTCAGGTAATCAAGCTCCTATTAAGCTTAAGTTTAATAATTTACGTACTAAAGAAGATCTAGCTAAGAAAGTTTCAGAACAATTAGAGTTGGATTCAATAAGCATTTTAAGTTATATTACAAATCAAGATTTCTTAAATAAATTATCTTTAGATTCTTATAATGTTTCCTGTTTATTCATCCCAAATACATATGAGTTTTATTGGAATACTTCTGCAGAGGATTTTGCTGAAAGAATGGTTTTAGAATATGAAAAGTTCTGGAATCAGGAGAGAACAAAAAAAGCCAAGGAGATAGGATTAACATATCTAGAGGTTAGTATATTAGCTTCAATAGTAGAAAAAGAACAAAATATCAAGATCGATGAAAGGTCTGATATAGCTGGATTATATCTTAATAGAATTAATAAGAATATGAAGTTGGAGTCAGATCCTACATTGATTTTTGCTATTGGTGACTTTTCTATCAATAGAGTTTTGAATAAGGATAAAAAGGTAGAATCTCCTTTTAATACTTATAAGTATAAAGGACTGCCTCCTGGTCCTATTTGTATTCCTTCTATTAATGCTATTGATGCAGTGCTTAATGCTAGTGATCATGATTATATTTTTATGTGTGCAAAAGAGGATTTTTCTGGATATCATAATTTTGCGACTAATTATAGAGATCATTTGAAAAATGCTCGTAGATATCAAAAGGAGTTAAATAAACGCAGGATTCTTCGTTAATTTTATAATTTCGCGTGGATAGTATTATAATATGAAAGAGATTAAATTTGGAACAGATGGATGGAGGGCAGTTATAGGTCAGGAGTATACTACTGAAAATGTAGCTAGAGTGAGTATTGCTGTAGCTGACTGGTTAATAGAAAATTATCAAGAACCTTCTGTGGTTATAGGGCATGATTGTCGTTTTGGCGGTAAACTTTTTTCTGAGACAGCAGCTAAGGTTTTAGCGATTAAAGGAGTTCATGTTAAGTTAGCAAAAGGATTTGTTTCAACTCCCATGGTTTCTTTAGGAGTGATAAAGAGTAAAGCAGATTTAGGTGTAGTTATTACAGCTTCTCATAATCCTCCTTCTTATAATGGATATAAATTAAAAGGTGATTTTGGAGGTCCTTTATTGCAAGATGATATTACAGCGATTGAGAATAAAATTCCTGAATCTAACACTGTTAACTATAAGGCTATTACTCTTAAGGTGCTGTTAGAGGAAGGGAGAATTAATTATATTGATTTGGAAGCTATTTATTGTAAACATGTAGATAATAACTTTGATTTAGATAGTATTAGGTCTTCAGATTTGAATTTTGCTTATGATGCAATGTATGGAGCGGGTATGAATGTAGTGAAAAGTTTATTGCCAGAAACTACACTCTTACATTGTGAGGATAATCCAGGCTTTTTAGGTATTTCTCCTGAACCTATACATAGAAATTTATTAGAATTCTCTGATTTAATGAAAAATAATCCTCTTGACTGTGGTTTAGCTACAGATGGAGACGCTGATAGAATAGGTTTGTATGATGGAAATGGTAATTTTATTGATTCACATCATCTTATATTATTATTAATACATTATTTAGTGAAGTATAAAGGAATGAAAGGGAAGGTTATAACAGCATTTTCATGTACTGTTAAGGTTAAGGAAATATGTAAGTATTATGGCCTGGAGCATGAAACGGTGAAAATTGGATTTAAACATATTGCTGCAAAGATGATAAATGAGGATGTTCTTTTGGGAGGAGAAGAATCAGGAGGAATTGCCATAAAAGGTCATATACCTGAAAGAGATGGAATATGGATGGGATTAACATTATTTGAGTTTATGGCAAAATCAGGTAAGAGCTTACAAGAGTTAATTGATGAGGTGTATGATATTGTTGGAGTTTTTGCTTTTGAACGAATTGATTTACACATAGATAATACTAGCAAAAATTCTATTATTGATTCTTGTAAAAAGGGTGTATTTAAAAAATTTGGTAAGTATGCTGTAGAAAGAGTTGAAACTATAGATGGGTATAAGTTTTTTCTTAATGATTCTACTTGGTTGATGATTCGTCCCTCAGGTACAGAGCCTGTTCTTAGGACTTACTGTGAAGCAGTCAATCAGCAAGAGGCTCTTAATATTCTTGCTGAGGTTAAGTCTACAATATTGTAAATGACTCGCTTCTTCTTTATTTTTTTATTAGTTGTTACATCTAATTCTTTTGCGCAAGATAAAGAGCGGGTAATATTTACAAAAGGTAATGAATGGTTTACTGAAGATGTAACTATTCTTAACAAGAAAAGAAGAAACCTGCTTTTAGTTTCTCAAGCAACTTTATTTACAGGATCTTTATTAGCACTTGACAGGTTATGGTATGATGATTATTCAAGATCAAGTTTTCATTTTATTAATGATAATCAAGAGTGGTTGCAAATGGATAAGGCAGGTCATTTAACAACATCTTATTATTCAGGTTTAGTAGGAATAAAAGCATATAAATGGACTGGAATGAAGCGTAATAATGCAATCTGGCATGGAGGATTGACAGGCACGTATTTTCTTGCTATTATTGAATTTTTAGATGGAAAGTCTGAAGATTGGGGAGCCTCTTTCGGAGATCTAGTTGCTAATGTATCAGGCTCTATGCTTGCTATAGGTCAAGCTCTTTTTTGGGATGAACAACGCATACAATTAAAATATAGTTATAGCCCTTCATTGTGGGCTACAGAAAATCCTAATCAGTTAGGAGAGAATAATATTGAACGTTTACTTAAAGATTATAATGGACAAACTTATTGGTTGTCAATGAATATGAAATCATTATTGAATATACAATATAATACTTTTCCGGCTTGGTTGAATATTTCTTTTGGTTATAGTGGAGATAAGATGATTTATCCTTATCAAGAGAAGCAAGATGTTACTCATGCCCTTCAAAGAGAAAGACAATATTTTTTTTCTTTTGATGTTGATCTTAATAAGATTAAAACTTCCAATAAGAAGATAAATAATTTATTGTCTATTTTTGGCTTTTTAAAATTCCCAGCGCCTGCTATCGAATTAAGAGAAGGAAGTTTTTATTTTCATCCAATGTATTACTAATGAAATTTAATATAGGAGATAAGGTTTTATTTAAGAGAGAAAAAAAAAGAGGTCTTATTGTAGATATAAAATCTTTATACAAGGTAGTTGTTAAAAATGATGATGGATTTGAGGAGAACATATCAGTAGATGATATTATTTTACTTGAACCACTTAATGATAAAGCTGCGGCATATGGCACTCAATTAGATAAAAAGGATTTAATATTAGAAAAAGATAGTCCCGTAAACCCTAATCATCTTAAACGAATTACTAAAATAGATTTACATATTGAGTTAATTGCTGATGATTATCACAACATGAGTAATTCTGAAATTGTACGTATGCAGTTAAGTATTTGTCGTGAAAGAATAGAAACTGTTTTAAATAGTAAAGAAAAGAAACTTCTTATTGTTCATGGTATAGGTAGTGGTGTGCTTATGAAAGCTGTTCATGACTTGCTTGATGAGTACAGTCTTAGATATTACTTAGCTAGAGACGGGGGAGCTACAGAAGTATATTTTTAATATCTATTTTATAATTTTTCTTTATTCTTAATAACCTTTGCAATTTGTTTATGTGTAATTCTTTTAGCTAATATTTTCTTTTCTTTATCTAAAAGGTAAATAACAGGAGTAGAATATATGTCATATTTTTCTCTCCAATCACTACTTGTAACAGGTTGTTTTTCTTTTAAGCATGAGAATTTATTTTCTGATAGAATAAATTCTGAATCTTTATATTGTTGTTTAACTTGTTTAAAAGTTTCTATGTTTAATTGATTGTTGTTCACTGTAAAAGCAGGAACTTCTATTCTTTTTACATTGTATTTTGATTTGATATCAGAACTTACAAACATATTTTTCTCCTTATCTTTAAAAATATAAAATACATCCTGATGTCTTATGTCAGCTACATTTAGCCAGCTACTTGTGTTTTGTTCTTTTATGAATTTTTCCCATTCTTTTTTGTCAAATTCTGTAGCTACAGCAAATGTCTTAATATCAATACCTTGATTTACTAATGAATCGAGTTGTTTCTTTACTTTAGGCATTTCTTTTTTGCAGTGACCACAAGATGGTCCATAAAAAACTAACAGAGTGTATTTTGCCTGAATGTCACTTAAAGTATGTGTTTTTCCTTTTAAATCTTTCATGAAAGGTCTATCATTAGCATCAATAAATTCTGTTGCTTTTTTTCCAATTAGATTTGGAGAAATTTGCTCTGCTCTTTCAATGATGTTAGCTTTTCTAGTAGAGTCCATCCATTCACACAGATTTTGTTGAATATAATTATCTGTAATATGTACTAGTATTTTATCCATACCCATTATATTCTTTAACTCTTTTTCCCATTTATAGAAGCTGAATTCTATAATAAACTTAAACATTTCTTCGTTTCCAGATGCTAGATTAGTTAATATGTCAATTGAATTAATTAGTGAGTCTGGATCTTTGTGGGTGAATTTATCAATATAGTCATTAAGCGTGTTGTAGAAATTTGATGTGTTAAGAATTCTTTCATCTTTTAGATTAAAGTTATCCCAATAATGAGATTTGTAGAAGGCGTGCATTTTTTCAGGCTCAGTAATAGATTCAGGTATAATAATTTGTTCGGTTGTTTTTAGAAACATGCCAAAAAAATTATCAGAATTTTTTGTAATGATATTTTGCCTGTAATTATTAATTTCTTCACTAATCTTTTCGATTTTTTGATTGAGTTCTTCTTTTGGTAGATTCTGATTTTCTAGTTGTCTTCTTTCTTCCATTTTCACCTGCAAGAACTCTTGATATTTTGCAGCTGTTGTATTTACTGGAGAGTTTATAAATTTTAGACTTTCTTGCATATTTTTTATATCACATTCAAATGATATCTTTTGTTTACTTACTATAAGGGGGAGGAGCATGCTTGTTGTTTTTTTATCAAAGATGAAGTACATGCCTTCAGCTAATGAGTCTTTTCCTGAGAATACTATTTTATTATTTTTGATTACAGCTGTATCTTTTGCAAAAGTTGCTGCAGATGTGTAAGTGGTGCGATAGAAACCTAAGATCAAGGTGTCTCCTTCTGTAGCATTCTTTATCGTTCCATTAATTTCATATGTAGATTTTGATTTATTAAGAAAATCATAAAGTGTTTGAGCATTTAAGTTTATTAAGAATAATAAACTAGCGGTTAACAATAAAATATATTTCATTTTCAGCATTTTAAAGTTGCAAAATTAATAATAGAAACGATTTTTTGCAACAATCTAGTATTTGTTTTTTATATAAGATTCTAAGAATATTACTAAAATTATAACACTACTCCCAATATAGAAAGATGTGTTCATTAATTCAGAATCTCCAAAAATAATTAACGCAAATAGTATACTGTATATAGGTTCTAGATTAATAGCCATAATAAGCGAATAAGGTGTGATATAGCGTACGATTTCTGTCATCCATACAAAAACCATTGCTGTGCATATTATCCCTAATATTATTAGGTATATTAAATCATTAGTTCCTATCTTAGTGTTAAACACAGAAAAATCTTGGTTAATTATAAATATACTGCTAATAATTAATACTCCTGCTAGCATTTCTATCATGGTAATTTTTGCAGCGCCAATTTTTTTTATGTATTTGGCATTAAAAAGGGTGAACAGTGTTCCTAGGAATGCTGCTAATATTCCATATATATATCCACTTAGAAATGTTTTGTCTGTTCCTAATATATATGCTAATGCAATAATCACTATGATTCCCATTATTATTTCGTGTAATGAGATTTTTCTTTTAAAGAATAAGGGTTCTATTAATGCGGCAAATAGGGAAGAGGTAGCTAAGCAAACTACGGCTATAGAGACATTAGATACTTTAATTGATTGAAAAAAACAAAGCCAATGTAAAGTTACTATTACACCAATTCCAAGAATATTTAGAAAGTCTCTTTTTTTAATTTTAAATAATTCTTTTTTTACTGCTAAGAAGATGGCTAGTCCAACAAATGCTATTAACATTCTCCACCAAACTAAATGTATTGCTTCAAGTGTGATTAGTTTACCTAATACACCAGTTAGACCTAATATAAGAACTAGTATGTGTAATGATAAAATTCTATGCTTGGCTATGATGCTATACATATATAAATTATAAATTTGTGCAATAATACAATTTACAATGAAGATTATAATATCCCCTGCAAAGAAACTCAATACGAATCAGTCTTCTGTAGCTAAAAAAATGTCATTTAAGTTTATGAAGGAGGCATCTAACCTAATTGATTTATTACAAACTAAGAGTGTTAATGATATAAAGAGTTTAATGAGTTTAAGTGATAATCTGTCTCAGTTGAATTGGGATCGGTTTCAAGCATGGAATCGTAATAGTATAGACACTTATTACGCGATACATATGTTCCAAGGAGATGTTTATCAAAGATTAGAGGCAGAAAGCTTCTCTGAAGATGATATGCGATTTGCGGAAAAGAATTTACGTATTTTGTCTGGTTTGTATGGTTTATTATCTCCAATGGATGTTATATTGCCTTATAGGCTAGAAATGGGTACAAAAATCCAACATAAGAATGGCAATACGCTGTATGATTTTTGGGGCAAGAAATTAAAACAAGAATTGTTGTCAGAAATGAGTCAAGATGAATGTCTTGTTAATCTTGCTTCTAATGAATATAATAAGGCTCTTATTTTAGATGATTTTCCAAGAAAGATATTTACTCCTATATTTAAAGATTACAAGAATGGAAAATTGAAGGTTATTTCATTTTTTGCAAAACGGGCAAGAGGAGAGATGGCTAATTTTATTATTAAGAATAAGATTACTAATCCAGATGATTTGAAGCTGTTTAACAATGATGGATATTCTTTTTCTCATGTAGAAAAAGGGAATATTTTTTATTCTCGTTAAATTTTTTATATTTACAATATAAATTTATGAGACTATTAATAGTATTTCTTTGTACACTCTTTACTTTCCATTTGCAAGCGCAGAGTTATTGTGATTCTGTAGAAATATTAATCACAAATCAATCTTTAACCTCACTTACTTGTTCAAGTAGTACTAGTGGTTTGAATACTTTCTGGACCTCTCAAGATTGGACTTTAACCGCGGAAGATGGTACTGTTATAGGCTCATTATCTGGTGATACTGCAGCTTTTTCTATGCCTAATCCAATGAATTCTGATACTAACTTTATTTGTCTAATCAGTATTATGTCTTCTCCTGCGCTGACTCTTGCTTGTAATCTTTGTGATACCATTGTATGGGATGGAACAAATTGGGTTTTATTATCTATGATTTCTCCTCCTTGTATAGATTCTTCTTTAATAGATTCAACAGCTGCTTGTCCTTTTTTATGGGATCCGGTCTGTGGATGTGATGGGGTTACATATTCTAACGACTGTTTTGCGCTAAATTATGGGGGTGTTACTTCTTGGGTGATGGGGCCATGTAGTTCTTCTCCCTGTGTTGTGGATATTAATAATGGGACAGTAGATATTGAAATATGTGATGGAGATATAGCTATTCTTGAAGCTACTACTGGTTTTGATACTTATTTATGGACTGATGCATCAGTAGGCACTTCTTTAGGATCTTCTCATACTATTACAGTTGCTGATCCAGGTATTTATATGGTGATTGTGACAGATGATAGTACATGTGTAGATATGGATTCGATAGAGGTTGTTGTTTATACAGAAACACCATTAAATCTAGTTACAGATCCAGATCCACCTATGATTTGTTTAGGGGATTCAATAGTTATTGAGGTTGATTTAGGTTTTGTTGGATATTGGTGGAATACAGCAGATCCTAATGATACTGATCAGGATAGAGTAGTTGTTTATCCTACACAAGATTTCACTTATGTGGTAGAAGCACTTGATGTTAATGGGTGTGAATCTAGAGAAGAAATAGAGGTTTGGGTAGATACTTGTGCGGCTAATGTTACAAGTGTTTTATTAGATCAGATATTAATTTATCCAAATCCTGCTAAGGGAGATGTGTTTATTGCTTTGCCAAATAATGAGTTTTTTGATTTAGTTGTGTTTGATATAAGAGGTTCAGTTGTCTTTTCAAAAGAACGGGTTACTCATTCTATTAGTGTTAGTGGGGGTGCTTTTACTTCGGGAGCTTACATTCTTAGGCTAACACATTCTCAAGGGGTGATTAACAAGAAGATATTCGTTAAATAATTAAGTTTTATTTTTCTGGTTGAGCATCGGTTGACATAAAATCATACCAATAGTCAGAAATTTCCCATTCTGCTTTATAATTCTGTTTAAGCATTAGAAATTCAAAATGATTTTTTGTTTTAGTGTAATTTGCATCATACTCAATAAATACATAGAATCCATCTTCTAAACCTTCTACTTCGCTTTGAAAAGAAATATCTTTTATTGTTCTGGTTTTTAGGTCTCCAAATTCTTGCATTAATTCTGTTATTAGTTTTGTCCAGCTTTCTTTGTCATATCTTTCTTTTATTTCTTCAGTTAATAGTTTGTATGCAGGTTCGTAATTATGATGGTTAATATTGCTTAACCATCTTAGAGCTACTTTATTAGCATCTTGCATATATTTTTCGCTATATGCGGATTGTGCACATATTATTATTGAGTTACATAGTAGGTAAATAATTAAAAATGTTCTTTTCATGTGTTTGTTATTAATTCAGTAAAAGTAGTAATTTCCATTCGTAATAACTTAAAAACGCTTTTTTTCATTAGTTATTTTTGTTCTTGTTTTGAATTATTACTTGTTTTTATTAGTTATTAACTTTTTTTATCTAGTAGTTGTAATTTTTTTTATCTAGTAATTTTTTTAAAATTTATCTTACTTTATATAATCTTATTTAATATGATGATAATCAATTATTTATAATTTATTTATGCTAATGTAATTATGATTTATGTTATTAAAAACTGTTTATATCTAGTGTTGCATGATCTTCTAGTTATTAACATAAAAACATCTATATCTAGTAATGTTGTTTTTATATAGTTTTTTTTTTATATTAGTGCCAGTAAAATATTATTAACCAAAAAAATAGAATTATGGCTTTTACGCACACAAACGCAAGAGGAACTCTTTATCACTTAAATTGTAAAGATGTTACTTTAAAATCTACAGGAAGAGTACAGAGAATTTACTTCTTTTCTAAAGATTCAAGATCTACAGGTTGTGATAAACCAGATGGATACAATGTGAAAGAAAATGCAAGAACTGGTTTACCATTCTTAACAAAGAAATAAGTTATAAATTTTCTTTAATAAAAAAGGGTCCATGCGGACCCTTTTTTATTTCTCTTTAATTTTTTTAATCTCTTAGTAAAGATATATAATAGAGTAGGTATGTTGCCGCTGCAAGTGCAGCTACTACATAAGTGCTTGCTGCCCATTTTAATGCTTCATTTGCATATGTAAGCTCTTTTTCATTAGTAATATTTGAAGATCTTAGCCAAATAAGAGCTCTTCTACTAGCATCAAACTCAACAGGAAGCGTTATTAATGTAAAGATAGTTACAATAGCTTGTAGCATAATAAAAAGAAGAATAAGCTGTTCGAAAGAGAAAAGGCCAAGAAAACTCACCCCCAAGATTCCAAACAAGAATATTGCACTCATTATTTTATTACTATAATTAACCAATGGTACCATTTGGGATCTCATTTGTAACCACTGATAAGATTTAGCGTGTTGTATTGCATGTCCACACTCATGCGCTGCTACTGCTGCTGCTGATATATGTCTACCTTGATAAACATCAGGACTAAGATTAACAGTCTTATCCATTGGGTTATAATGGTCTGTTAATTTTCCAGGAACAGATATTACTTTTACATCTGATATATTGTTGTCAGCAAGCATCTTTTCTGCTATTTCTTTACCACTGAGTCCTGAACTTGTTGAAATATTACTGTATTTTTTAAATGTACTTTTTAGTTTTGAATTTATAATTCCTCCTATTATCATAAACCCAATCATTATTATCCAAATCATATGTGTATTTTTTTGTTTTTACAAAATTAGGAAAAATGTCTTTCACTATACAACATTATTATATTAGATTTGTTGTTTTAATAATTATGACAAAAAGACCTCTTATATTAGTTACAAATGATGATGGTATTTCTGCGCCTGGCATTAGGAGCCTTATTAAGGTGATGAATGATTTTGGAGATGTGATTGTAGTTGCTCCTGATAGTCCTCAATCAGGTATGGGGCATGCTATAACGCTTGAGAACACCTTAAGATGTGATAAGATTGTGATTGATAATGGCCCTCAGAAGGAGTATGCTTGTAGTGGTACACCTGTAGATTGTGTTAAATTATCTGTTAATCAACTATTAAAACGAAAGCCTGATTTATGTGTTTCAGGTATTAATCATGGATCTAACTCTTCAATAAATGTTATTTATTCTGGAACTATGTCTGCGGCTGTTGAGGGAGCAGTAGAAGGAGTACCTTCAATAGGATTTTCCTTATTAGACACATCACATGATGCTGATTTTTCAGAAGCAGAAGAATATGTTAGAAAGATAACAAGTTCAGTGTTAAAACATGGTATGGATCCAGGAGTTTGTTTAAATGTAAATATACCTAAGATTATTAATGGTCAATCTATTAAAGGTATTAGGGTTTGTAGACAAGCGCACGCATATTGGAAAGAAGATTTTCAAGAACGCCAAGATCCAAGTGGACGAACATATTATTGGTTAACAGGTAAATTTGTGAATTATGATAAAGGAGAAGATACGGATGAGGAGGCTTTAAGTAATCATTATGTATCTGTAGTGCCAGTTCAATTTGATGTTACAGCATATACCTCAATAGAAAAATTAACAAGAATTATTTCTGATGAATAATCAATTAGTTAAGGGAACTATTATTGGTTTAATAGCGCCAGTTGCTGCTTTTGTGGTATATATTGCTTTTTTTACTGATAATCCTGACCCTATAGGAGTTTATCGTCAATTAGTTCAGATGGATTTATTATCTCATGCAATGAGTTTAAGTGTATTGATTAACTTAGTTATATTTTTTATGAATATCAAAACTCGTAGAGATCAAGAGGCAAGAGGTGTATTATTAGCCACTATTCTTTATGGTATTACTATTGCAATTATAAGATTTAGTTAATTGAGATTATATATAATTACAGGAGAGCCTTCAGGAGATTTACATGCATCTAATTTAGTGCGTTCACTAAATAAATTAGAAGATAATATTAGTGTAAGAGGATGGGGAGGTGAAAGATTATTGTCAGAGGGAATAGAGGTTGCTAAGCATATTAGTTCAATTTCTTACATGGGTATTTTAGATGTTATAAAGAATTTAAGTAGTATTAAAAGAAATCTTGAGTATTGTAAGAATGATATACTTGATTTCTCCCCTGATGCTATTATTTTAGTTGACTATCCAGGTTTTAATTTAAAAATTGCAGAGTTTGCTAAAAAGCAAGGCATAAAAGTTTTTTATTACATTTCTCCTAAAGTATGGGCTTGGAATAAGAGTAGAGTAACTAAGATTAAGAAATATATTGATCATTTGATAGTTATTTTTCCTTTTGAAGTAGAATTTTATAAGCAATATGGGATAAAGGCAAACTATTTTGGTAATCCCTTATTAGATGAAATTGAAAAAGACATTAATAGTTTTTCTTTTAAATCAGAAAAGCCAATTATTGCCTTGTTACCTGGAAGTAGAAAGCAAGAGATAGATGCTATACTACCAGAGATGTTAAGTGTTGTTAATGATTTTGCTGACTTTCAATTTGTTATATCCGCTGTAAATACATTTAATAAAGAGTATTATGAGTCTTTTATTAATGATGATATTCCAATAATATTTGATAATACTTATTCTATTTTAAAAAAAGCTGATTATGCTCTTGTAACATCAGGAACAGCTACTTTGGAGGCAGCTCTTTTTAAAGTACCACAAATTGTTTGTTATAAAACAAATTGGCTTACTTATATGATAGGAAAAATATTAGTAAAATTAGAATACATATCTTTAGTTAATATTCTAATGAATAGAAATATTGTGAGAGAATTAATACAATCAGAATTAAGCTATTTTAATATTAAAAAAGAATTGAATAATTTAATGATTAACAAAGAAGAAATTAGAAAAAAGTATTCTCAATTAATTGATTTATTAGGAGAAAAAGGTTCTTCAAAAAGAGTAGCTCAATTTATAATTGATACTATTTAAGAGATTGTGCATATTCTTGAATTTTCTTTTTAGATAATCCAAGTTTTACACATCCATTTGGAGTAATTACTTCTGTATATTCATAATCTGCTGTACCTCCATCATCGGGATATGCAGACCAAGTAAATGTTGTACTGCTATTGTTATAATTACCATACCACTCTAAGGTTGCAGTTAAAGTTGACCCATCATTCTGTGGCAGACAGTTAGGAGGACTGGTCCAGTAGAAATCTGAAGTTAATGCTCCTATATAATTATTAAAGTCGTCGTAGAAGGCGTAATATGTTATTCCCCAGTTAATCATATATTGTGCTGCACTTTGGTCTAGATAGTAAACTAAATTTGTTGTGTATGTGCAAGCATTAATTGGTTCAAGTACTGCAAGATAATCGTAGTTTTGAGCTTCTGGGTCGGTACATCCCTCAACATACAAACAACTACCATCATCAAAGTCTGCAAATGCTTCATAATTATATGCTATTGGATCAGTACATCCTCCAATATCACCACAAGAATTAAATAAGAGGATAAGGGATAAAAAGAAAATGATTTTTTTCATAGTAACAATTTTCACAAATATATTAAAAAAG
>CAJWCP010000029.1 GCA_913031595.1 uncultured Flavobacteriales bacterium
ACCAAGCTGTAGTTCCTACCTCTCTGTATTGAATTCTGTACTGCTTAGGTAAACACACTTGAGAAGAAGCATCATTTACCTGAATCATACCAGTCATTCCATTTACAGCATGCGAACCTACTGAGCAGTCATAATTATATGTTCCTGCTACATCAAACACGTAACTAGCCATGTTAGAAGATGTAGTAGGTGAAGTTATAAAGCTTACAGGGTTGTTATAAGACAATCCTGTTATAGCAGAGACATCAAAATTAACATTATGGTATCCTCCATCATTAATCCATACTACAGTATCTCCTACATTTATTGTTAACATTGAAGGTGTATAATAATAGTTACCTGCATTTACATAATGTGTTGCAGGAGTTGATGCTGAAGTAGTCATGTTATCCCAATGCACCCTAACTCTATTGTGAATAATCTCATTTACATAAATTCCTGTAGGTATTGGCTTATCACAGTAAGTACATGAACCATCATCAACGTTAGCATTTGGATCATAGTTTGTAGCTAATGAATCCATACAACCAGGCCAGCAACATATGCACGATCCATCATCAATAGTAGCATTTGGATTATAATTAGGTGCAGCAGGATCTGTACAACCATAAACATAATATATACAAGAACTATCATTAACTGTTGCCGTTGAATCATAATTATTTGCTAGCGAGTCTGTACAACCATAAATATCATACAAACAAGAACCATCATCAATATTTGCCCATGCATCATAATTATTTGCTAAAGTATCTGTACATCCTGGATATAAGCAAGAACCATCTTCCCCGTCAGCGCTTGGATTGTAATTACTTGCATTATCATTTAAACATCCATATATGTATGCTAATTCACAACCAATATTAGCTTGAGTATGTTGACCTAAGTCTGTCCAGTCATTAATATTACGTACAAGCCACTCTGAATTTTGCGCATCAGTACCTGCCGATGAAGACCAATCTGTATTTCCTTGATTAATATTACACTTCCTTACTAATGTGTGATCTTTTGTAGCATCAGTAATACCAGCTACATTCCAACCATTTCCAATATCTGGACCATCTTCTCCAATAACATCTACAATTACACCATTTCTAACTAAGGCTATTGCATCATCCCCATTAAAACTAGCTTGTGTCCATGCAACATCAGAAGCACTATTAATAATTGAATCAACAGTAGAAGAAGTATGAGAAATAACATACACATTTCCATCTCCTAATATTCCTGATAAATTTAAAGTATACTCTGGCCAAGAACCACCATTTGTAATCTTCCATATTTCATAATCTACTAAATCTATATCTTGTCCTGTTCCATTATAGATTTCAATGTATTTATTATAACCTGTTCCCTCTGCATATTCAGAGATATACACACTATAATTACAGCTTCCATCATCACAAGTTGCACTTGCATCATAGTTTAATGCAGCATTATCCATACATCCATATGTACAATAGATACAAGAACCATCATCTAAAGTAGCTGCTGGATTATAGTTTAATGCTGCTGAATCAGTACAGCCTGGCATTGTAATAAAACAACTACCATCATCACAATTTGCACTAGCATCATAATTAGACGCCATAGGGTCTGTACATCCATATTGAGTTAAACAAGATCCATCATCATCTGTAGCATTAGGATCATAATTACAAGCCGCTGGATCAGTACATCCATAAACTGCTACACTTTGACAAGGATACGTATGCTGACCAATATCAGACCAATCATTCTGAGGAAGCACTATCCATTCTGAACTTAATGAATCTGTTCCAGCAGATGAAGACCAATTTGTATTTCCTTGAGTAACATCACATTTTCTAACTAGTGTATGATCTTTTGTAGCATCAGAAACACCTGCTACATCCCAACCATTACCTGGATCAGAACCATCTTCACCAATTACATCAATAATAAATCCAGCTCCTGTACCGTCTGCAGCCATCTTTACTAAAGCAACTGCGTCATCTCCTGTCCAACTTGCTTGACTCCAGGTAATATCTCCTGCACCACTAATAGCAGGGTCAATATTAGAAGATGTATGATGTATAACATAGACATCTCCATTTACTAATGTGCCAGATAAACTGAGTGTGTATTCAGGCCAAGAACCACCATTAGTAATTTTCCACAATTCATAATTTGAAAGATCAATATCTTGCCCTGTTCCATTATAAATCTCTAAATATTTATTATACCCACTACCCTCTCCATACTCAGATATAAATAAATCTGTAGTGTTTGAAGAATATAAGCAAGAACCATCATCGTGGTTTGCCGTTGAATCATAATTACTAGCTAAAGAGTCGGTACATCCCCAAACTGGTGGATGATGTGCAATAATGACTCCTTTCATCCCCATACCTGCATGAGGCTGACATACATAATAAAAAGTATGACAATCATCTGGTACAAAATAATCTGTTACTCCATATCCAAAATTAAATCCACCTGCTAAAGGAGTACTACCATTAGCAAGCCAAGTACTATCACTTACTTCTACTGCATTATGACCTCCCCCTAGAATAAAATGAAGGGTATCTCCAACATCACACACAACAGTGTCTGGGGAGAAATTCATTCCTATAGTTTTTATAGTATATGAGCTATAATCACAACTATCATTATTTGTATTAGCTGTAGAATCAAAATTAAGAGCTAAAGGATCTGTACATCCATAAATAGGAGGCCATGCAGCTATTGCATTATCAAGCATCCCTTCTATTGTAGCTGCAGAATTAGTAGCCAAACAATTAGCTGCACAAATAGTTGTATATGACCTGTCTGGATAAATAATATAATAAGTCGGTGTATATGTCATTTGATATCCAAGTGATGGCGGTGAAATATCATTAACAATTGGAAAAGACCCTCCATAATTGCTTGCAAAATTTGCTATAGCAGTAGAATCAGTAAAAGCATTTACTTCTAATCCTAAGAATCTTGCTGTATTTGTCCCGCTAGGACCATTAGTTAGATAAGAGTATTCGGTTCCTGGCGCATGTTGAACACAATGCCCACATGTAACGCTCATAAACTCTAAGACAGTTACATATCCACTATCTAAATAATTATATAAGTTATGAGAAGATCCATTAATATCATTAACTGTAAAATCTGGAGCATAACCAGAACCATCAAAAGATCCTGTTTGTGCAAAAGCATGTGTCGAAAAAACGACACAAATAAAGAGTACTATTTTTTTCATAATTACTTGTTTTAATTTGGGAATGTCAAATATAATAAATTTATCTCTTTTATATTTTTAAAAAACAATCCTCTTAAAAATGTTAATAATATTATATAATATTCTAATTATTATCTCATTTTATGTAATTCTTAAAAGTTAATTTTGCGCTTAATTTTTAAAAAAGAAATGAGAGAACTTATCTTTATAATAATATTTCTGCTAATAACTCTTTGTGGTTTTGGACAAAACCAATACACAATTAGTGGTTATGTGCAAGATGATGGCTCAGGAGAAAGCCTTATAGGGGTATCAGTATATGATAAAGCTTCATATAAAGGAACTGCAACTAATCAATACGGTTTTTATTCATTAACTTTAGAAGAAGGAGTGTATGATATTCTATATTCTTTTATTGGATATAAGTCTATAGAAAAAAATATTAATTTAAATAAAGATATACGACTTAATATATCCTTAACGAATGAATCTATACTGACTGACGAAGTGATTATTAGTGGAGAAAGGTTAGATAAGAATGTAAATAGCTCAAATATGAGTCAAGCAAAGATAGAAGTAGATAATATTAAGCAATTACCTGTTATTCTTGGAGAAGTAGACGTATTAAAGTCAGCACAGCTATTACCTGGAATTCAATCAGGAGGCGAAGGAAATTCCG
Organism: uncultured Flavobacteriales bacterium; assembly: GCA_913031595.1. GTDB lineage: Bacteria > Bacteroidota > Bacteroidia > Flavobacteriales > BACL11 > CAJWCP01. The sequence goes on from CAJWCP010000029.1 coordinate 3,873, forward strand.
GACTCTATGTAAGAGGAGGAGGGCCTGACCAGAACCTTATCTTACTTGATGAAGCAGTAGTTTATAATGCGGCCCATCTTTTTGGCTTCTTTTCTGTATTTAATGCAGATGCTATTAAAGATATTAATATTATTAAAGGAGGTATGCCAGCAGAATATGGAGGTCGGCTTTCCTCTGTTTTAGATATTACTATGAAGGATGGAAATAATAAAAAATATCAAGCCGATGGAGGGATTGGACTACTTTCTTCAAGACTAACACTACAAGGTCCTATCGAAAAAAATAAAAGCTCATTTATTGTTTCTGGCCGTAGAACATATGTAGATGTACTATCTAAACCTTTTATGGATAAAGAAAATCCCTTTAGTGGTTCAGGGTATTATTTCTATGATTTAACCACTAAAATCAATTATAAAATATCTGATAAAGACCGCTTATATTTAAGCGGGTATTTTGGTAGAGATGTATTTGATTTTTCCAATACAGATAATGATATTGGAATCTCAATACCTTGGGGGAATGCTACAACCTCATTGAGGTGGAATCATTTATTTAGTGATAAACTGTTTATGAACACGGCACTCATTTTTACTGATTATAGATTTGAATTCAATATAGCACAACAAGATTTTGAATTAAAAATATTTTCTGGAATTAATGATTGGAACTCAAAAATTGACTTCCTGTATCAACCAAATCAAAGACATACTATAAGATTCGGTACTAATTACATTTTTCATGAATTTACTCCAGGAAACGCTACAGGAAGATCTGGAGATGTAGTATTTGAGCCAGATGAAATATATAAGCAATATTCTCATGAAGCTGCTGCTTATTTATCCGACGACTTTGATGTATCTGATATCTTTAAAATACATGCAGGATTAAGATTTTCTTATTTTCAAGAACTAATAACAGATAGCACTGGATTTAATCCAAATGTAGAAGAAATGTCAAATAATTGGATTGGTGGAAAAGATTATTTTGGATTAGAACCAAGATTAACCTTTAGGTATAAAATAAACCCTACTAGCTCATTAAAAGGAGCATACACTCAAAATTATCAATATATTCATCTAGCTTCCACTTCTAGCGTAAGTTTACCAACTGATCTATGGGTGCCAAGCTCTGCTGCTATAAAACCAAAATTTTCTGATCAATATGCTTTTGGATATTTTAAGAATTTTCAGGACAATATGTATGAAACCTCTATAGAGGCATATTATAAAGAAATGGAAAATCTAATTGAATATAAAGAAGGTATTTTACCAGAAGATAACACGAATTCAAGTAGTGATGATTCTTTTGTATTTGGTGATGGAAACTCTTATGGAATAGAGTTACTATTAAAGAAAAATAAAGGAAAAACAACAGGTTGGCTAGGATACACTTGGTCTAAAACAACGAGATATTTTGATGAAATTAATGAAGGAGAACCATTTCCTGCAAAATACGATAGAAGACATGACTTATCTATTACTGCAACACATCAACTCTCTAAGAGCTGGGTATTAAGTAGTGTGTTTGTTTATGCAACAGGAAATGCAATTACCTTACCTACTGAAAGATATATTATAGGAGGTAATATTTTTACAGAATACACCTCTAGAAATGGGTTTAGAATGGACCCATATCATAGGTTAGATATTGGCGCTACCTATACTCCTAAAAAGAAAAAGAAATTTGAATCTTCCTGGAACTTCTCAATTTATAATTTATATAGTAGAAAGAATCCTTATTTTATTTATTTTGATTTAGAAGCTCCTGAAGGAGAAGATGGAAGTATACAAACTGGAAACTTAACACCAAAAGCTTATCAAGTATCTATTTTTCCTATCCTCCCTTCTATTACCTGGAACTTTAGTTTTTAATTATGAAGAAATATTTATTTATCCTTACTTTATTATTTATTTCTTGCCAAGAAGAAATAACTTTTGATTTACCGTCTGCTAATGAAAAAATTGTAGTAGAAGGATCCATCGAACAAGGATTTCCACCATATGTATTGTTAACAAGAAATGAAGGGTATTTTGAGCCAGTAGACACTAATACTTATAACAATTTATTTGTAAAAGATGCAATAGTAAAAGTATGGACATATAATGAAGATGGTACAAAAGATTCTGTAATGTTAGAGCAACTCCCCGCTCCTTTTGACTCTATATCTATTTATACAGATATAAATGTAATTACTAATCCTGGATTAGAAATGCGTGGAGAGATAGGCAAAACATATAATCTTGAAATACAATGGAACAATCAAATAATTACGAGTTCAACAACCATTCCAGAACCAACACCACTAGATTGTCTTTGGGTAGAAAAAAATCCAAGTGCCGATGAAATTTTTGAATGTGATATACGTGCAATATATTCTGATCCAGCTGATATTGAGAATAATGTCCTAGTTAGAAGTAAAAGGACAGAACATTGGAAAAAGAAAAAAAATAATAATGGAATAAAAAATGATAATGACCCATTTTTAATACTAGTGGATGCTGGTCCTGATGTACTAATAAATGGAGAGTCATTTGAAACGTTCTTTCCAAAACCACGAGAACAAGGAGGCTTCCCTTCTGGTAATTATAATACTGACAGATATGAAACATTTAATGAGAATGGAATAGAAGATTCAGTATTTTTACCACACGATGTAGTCTTAATTAAATTCTGTCAAATAGACAAGCCTTCTCTTATGTTTTGGAGAGGTGTAGTGCGTCAAGTTACATCAGGTGGAAATCCTTTTGCCGAGCCAGCTAATCTATCAAGCAATATTAATGGAGGTTTAGGAACTTGGACAGGATATGGAGCAGCATACTATAAAGTACCTATTATAGAAGACACAACGATTCTTGAACAATACGATGTAGAAATCACAGATATATTTTAATTTTACAAAAAAAAACATGGAAAAAATAGAAACATTAATTATTGGTTCTGGACCAGCAGGTTATACCGCAGCAATTTATGCTGCAAGAGCAGATATGAACCCAGTTGTTATTCAAGGACTACAACCTGGAGGACAGCTTACTACGACTACAGATGTTGAAAACTACCCTGGATATCCAAAAGGAATTACAGGCCCTGAAATGATGGAAGACTTTAAAGCACAAGCTGAAAGATTTGGTACTGACACAAGATGGGGAATGGTTACTAATGTAGATCTTTCGAAAAGACCATTTAAGGTAGAGATTGATGAAAAAAGTCATGTTCTAGCAGAGACTATAATTATTGCAACAGGTGCATCTGCTAAATGGCTAGGAATTGAAGATGAAAAAAGATTAAATGGTTATGGTGTTTCTGCCTGTGCTACTTGTGATGGTTTTTTTTATAAAGGTAAAGATGTGGTAGTTGTTGGTGGTGGAGATACTGCTGCAGAGGAAGCAACATATTTAGCAAAGCTATGTACAAATGTCACATTGTTAGTTAGAAAAGATAAAATGCGTGCATCTAAGGCAATGCAAAAGAGAGTAATGAATACTAAAAACCTTAAAGTTCTCTTTAATCATGAAACAAAAAGTATAAATGGAGAACCAGGAACTGTTGGTGTTGAAAGCGTAACTGCAATTAATAATCTAACAAATGAAGAAATCAATATACCTGCCTCAGGATTCTTTGTAGCTATTGGACACACTCCAAATACAAGTTTATTTAAAAATCAATTAGATATGGATGAAAATGGATATCTAATAATTAAACCAGGAACCTCAAAAACTAAAATTCCTGGAGTATTTGCAGCAGGAGATGTTGCAGATCATGTTTACCGTCAAGCTGTCACATCAGCAGGTACAGGATGTATGGCTGCATTAGATGCAGAAAGGTTTTTAGCTGATCAAGAATAATATTAAAATTAGAAACTACTTTTAGAAAATTTCCTAAAAATATTTTCTGATTTTAAATTTGTACTTTCGTCAATAATGAATGCAAAAGATATATTGGCGAAATATTTTGGATACACTAATTTCCGTTTAAAGCAAGAAGAAATTATTAATGAGGTAATTGCTCAAAAAGATGTATTAGCGCTTTTACCTACAGGAGGAGGGAAATCAATATGCTATCAAGTGCCTGCTTTGATGCAAGAAGGTATTTGTATAGTAATATCCCCTTTAATTGCTTTAATGCATGATCAAATATTATTTCTCCAATCAAAAGGCATAAAGTCAATTTCTATTAGCGGAAATATGAATTATAATCAAATAGAAAATGCACTTACAAATTGTATTTATGGAGGTGTAAAATTCCTATACTTATCACCTGAACGTTTACAAAGTAAATTAGTGCAAAGTAAGTTAGAAATGATGAATGTTAATCTAATAGCGATAGATGAAGTTCATTGTATTTCTGAATGGGGACATGATTTTAGGCCATCTTATAGACACATTAACATAGTACGATCAATATGTAAAGCAGCACCTATACTAGCACTAACAGCCACAGCAACATTAGATGTCATAAATGACATAAAAGAAAATTTAACATTTAAAAATTATCGTATAATTAAGTCTTCTTTCCAAAGAAAAAATTTGTCATATATTATAGATCAGACACAAAACAAAACAGATAAATTATTACAACTTGTAGAGAAAATAAAAAGCTCAGTCATTGTATATGTATCTAAGAGAAAAGATACAAAGGATATAGCTTACTTGTTAAGCAAAAATAACTACTCTGCAAGTTTTTATCATGCAGGATTAGCTCTAAATTTAAGAAAAGATAGACAGAAAAAATGGTTAAACAATGAAATTAGAATATTAGTTGCAACAAATGCTTTCGGTATGGGGGTCAATAAAAAAGATGTGAAACTTATTGTACACATGAATCTCCCCCCTACTATTGAAGCTTACTTTCAAGAAGCAGGCAGAGCAGGCAGAAATGGTGAAAAAGCCTATTCTTTCTTATTAGCAAATCAAAATGATATAGAAAGACAAAAAAAATTATTAGCTCTAAAATATCCAAATATTAAAAAAATTAAAGAAACATATCAAAACCTTGCAAATTTCTTGCAAATTGCAGAGAATATACTACCTCAAGAGCCTTTATCTTTTAATATTGTAGAATTTAGTAAACGGTATAAAACAAGTAATCTAAATACATATTATACGCTTCAATATCTTGAAAAAGAAGAACACCTTAATGTTTCTTATATTATAAAACCTTATTCAAGATTAATAATTACAGTAAATAAAACAGATTTATATAGGTTTCAAATATCTAATAAATATTATGATAATTTTATAAAAACCTTATTAAGATTATATCCAAATATTTTTAATAATCTTATTAATATCAAAGAAGAAGAAATTGCCAAAAAATACAATAAAGAAATTGCAGAAATTCAGCTTATATTAAAAAAACTAGAGGCTCTAGAAATTCTAAGATATATACCAAAAGATAATAATCCAAAAATCACTTTCCTACAGGCAAGAAAAGATATTAATAATTTATATTTTGATTTAGAGCGGTGGAAAACAAGAAAAGAATATGCAAAAAAGAAACTAATTAATTTAGAAGAGTTTATTTTTTCTAATAAATGTAGAGAAAGAACTCTGTTACATTATTTTGGAGAAAATAAACAAGATAATTGTGGAAAATGTGATTATTGTACACAATAAGAATATTAATTAAAAATAGAAATATAATTTAGTAAAAACTAAGATGTATTTTTGTAGACATTAAATTACTGTAAATGAAAATTATATTTTTTGGAACACCTCTCTTTGCTCTAGAAAGCATGAAGTCACTTATTAAAGACAAGCATGAAATACTAGCACTAATAACAGCCCCAGACACGAAAAAAGGAAGAGGAAGAAAAATTGTAGCTAATGCAATAAAGAATTATGCAATAGATAATAGCATTCCCGTTTTACAACCAAAAAATTTAAAAGATAAAGAGTTTATCACGCATGTAAAATCTTTTAACGCTGATGTATTTGTCGTAGTAGCATTTAGAATGTTGCCAGAGATAATTTGGAAAATACCACCAAAAGGCACAATAAACCTACATACTTCATTACTACCAAATTACAGGGGAGCCGCTCCAATAAACAGAGTACTTATTAATGGAGAAGAAAGTACAGGGGTTTCAACTTTTTTTATTAATGAGAAAATAGATTCTGGAGAAATAATTCTCCAAAAAGAAATAAAAATAAATAAAGAAATCACAGCAGGACAACTTCATAATATATTACTAGAAGAAGGAAAAATAATATTAAATCACACAATAGAAAAAATAAAAGACAACTCTTATAAAACTAAAAAACAATCATATAATAAAACAATGCAAGAGGCTCCAAAGCTTAGTAAAGAATTACTAAAGATAGATTGGAATAAAAATGCAACTCAGATTCATAATCTAATAAGAGGGCTTTCTCCGTACTTAAATCAAGAAAAAAATCTGAAAGACGTCTCTATATGTCCTTCAGCGTGGTTCTTTTTAGAAGATGATAGAGGAAAAAAAAGAAGAATAAAGTTACATTTAACAGAGCTAGAAAAAACTAAAGAGAAAAATCATTTATCTATTAAAACAGATAACATATCATTTATGAAGATTATTATAAAGGATAAAAGCTTGTCAATACTAAGACTACATCCAGAAGGAAAATCTCCTATGAGTATTAAAGAATTTCTTCAAGGAAACAAAATAAATGATAATTATAAATTATTATGAGAGAAGAAGAATTAATTGAACATCTGAAAAATTATATAACTCCAGAAAGATTTACCCTCTTTGAAGAAAAAGTTCAAGAAAGAACAAAACATATTACAATTATTTTGGAAAATATATTCCAAGCAAGAAATATATCTGCTTCACTCAGGTCAGCAGATTGTTTTGGAATACAAGATGTTCATATAATAGAAAACACAAATTCTTTTAAAGATGATAATGAAGTCTCAATAGGTTCAAGTAAATGGTTAAATATAAACAGGTATAATAAAAAAGAAAATAATACGAAAGAAGCAATACTTGAAATGAAAAAGCTAGGATATACGATCATTACTACTACACCTCATGAAGCTGATATCTCATTATTTGAAATTAATTTAGATAAAAAAGTAGCTATGATTTTTGGTGCAGAAATGGAAGGATGTAGTAGAGAAGCACTTAATTTATCTGACCATAGAATGAAAATACCAATGTATGGATTTACAGAAAGTTTTAATATATCGGTATCAGTAGCTCTTTGTTTACAACATCTTACTTATCAATTAAGAAAATCTAACATAGAATTTAAGCTTTCAGAAAAAGAAAAGAATAAAACTATTCTAAAATGGCTGAAGAACACTATTAAATCCTCTGATAAAATAGAAGAAAGATTTTTTAAAAAATAAATATCTTAAGGAGAAAATCGTTTATAAATCCAATTACCATCTATTAATTCATATGCTAACCTATCATGTAAACGAGAAGGTTTGCCTTGCCAAAATTCAATTTTAATTGGAGACACAAAGAAGCCTCCCCAATGCACAGGTTTTTTAATAGTATCTTGGTGATTCAATTTATCTATTAACTCTTGAAAATTAAAATCTAAGTCTATCTCCTTACTTTGCGAAGAGATTACAGCTCCTATTTGACTCTCTCTTGGCCTATTTTTAAAATAATTATTAGACTCTTGTTCTGAAATCTTTTTTGCAAAGCCTACAATTCTTACTTGCCTTTCTAATTTGGGCCAATAAAAATTCATAGAAACATGTTTATTGATTTCTATATCTTTTGCTTTACTACTATTATAATTTGTAAAAAACACAAAACCTTTCTCTTCTATATTTTTTAATAATACAACTCTAGAGCTAGGGATATTATCTATATTGACTGTAGACAAAACAAAAGCATTTACCTCCCTATCTTCTTTCTCTAATGCTTCCTTAAACCAGTGAGAAAAGAATGCAATAGGATTAGAATTAATATCTGTAAAATCAATAGAACCTAGATTGTAATTTTTTCTTAAATTTTTAATATCCACAGTTTTTTATTAAATACAAATTATATATTTACAAAAGTTACACAAAGGTATATATTTATGCTCAAAGCCAAGAAAGGAAGATTATTAATTTCTGAACCTACACTATTTGACGAAACCTTCTTTAAAAGCGTCATATTATTAACGCATTATAGCAAAGAAGAAAGTATAGGACTCATACTAAATAAACCTACTAAAATTAATCTAAATGAGATATTAGAAGAAATCAATTCAGATCAATTTACAATATATGTAGGAGGACCTGTAGGAAAGAATTCTATTCAATTTATACATACATTAGGAGAGAAAATCTCTAAGTCAATAGAAATATTAGAAGGCTTGTATTGGGGAGGAGATTTTGATCAAGTAACCCAACTAATTAATGCAGGAGAAGTCACTAGAGAAGAAATGAAATTTTTTATAGGATATACTGGTTGGGGAGAAGAACAATTAGATAAAGAAATTAGAGAAGAAAGTTGGATTGTAACAAAAGGAAGTAATGAAGAATGTATGAAACATACTACCTCACAAATTTGGAGCGAACTTATAAAAACACAAAAAAATAAATATGCGATATGGACTAACTTACCGAAAGATCCAAGCTTAAATTAATTATTCTGTTCTGTATACTTATCACTTTTTCTATCTTATAATCTTTTTTTCCATTAATATCAATTGACTTAATAGGAATAAATCCAGAAATAGCATTTGATATAAAAACTTCCTCTGCATTTTTTAAATCATCTAAAGTTAATGATTGCTCGACAACATCTTCATTAGAGAGTAACCATGTTCTCATAGTTCCTTCTACACATCCATCCAAAACAGGAGGAGTATATATTATATTATTAAAGAAAAGAAATATGTTGGCATTTATTGCTTGAACAATATTATTATCTATATTTAATATAATAGCATTTTCATATCCTGATTTCTTTGCGTAAATAGAAGCTAAAATGGGTATTAAGCTATTTAGTGTTTTAATATTCGATAGTTTACTTTTTGTTTTCTTCTCATTATTAAACACACACATAGAGATCGGCATATTCTGTAAAAAAGAACTGCCTTTATAAGTAGTTATTAAGAGATCCGTATCTAAATAAGAAGGTAAATACTTCCCCCCTTCTTTCCTGATGAAATATAATTTTACACTTCCATTTATAATTTTATTCTTTTTAATTAACTCTTCAATAATATCAGTAATCATATTCATATCTTCATTAAGATGTAATTGAAGAATTTGCTTTGCAGATTTAATACGTTGTAAATGAGCACTTAAATTAAAAGCAGTAGAATTGATGATTTTTATAGTTTCAAAAAAACCATCTCCATAATTAAATGCCCTATTATTCATATTAATGTGTAGACTACTTTCTTTAATAAAATTAGAATTATAATAAACAATATTCACTTTCCCTATAACTTAATATTTGTAATTTGCGAACTTATTGAAAAATCTGTTATGAACAAATTTTTAATTCTAGCCTTTATATTAATTAGCCAGATAATGTTTGGACAGCAAATTATTTCAGGAACTATAATAGATGGACAAAGTAATGAAACATTAATTGGAGCAAATATATTTATTAAAGAAACTAAAAAAGGAACTGCTACAGATTTAAAAGGAAATTATCAATTAGAAACCACTTTGCTACCTGTTACTTTAACAATCACATATATAGGTTATAAAACTATAGATATAGACATACTAGACAATAATCCTTTAGTTATAAAATTATTCCCTACAAGTAATAATTTAAATGAAGTTAAAATTATTGACACTAGAATTACAAAAAAACAAAAAGAAGCTGCTCTAACAGTAGAAGCATTAGATATGATGGCTATTAAAGAAACTCCTTCAGCTAACTTCTATGATGGCCTAGGCGCCTTGAAAGGAGTTGATATTACAGCAGCCAGTTTAGGATTTAAAGTAATTAATACAAGAGGTTTTAATAGCACATCCCCTGTTCGTTCATTACAGATTATTGATGGTGTTGATAATCAATCTCCTGGATTAAATTTTTCGTTAGGTAATTTTCTTGGCTCTTCAGAGTTAGATATTATGAAAGTAGAAATTATTCAAGGTGCAAGCTCTGCATACTATGGTCCAAATGCTTTTAATGGAGTTATTAAGATGACAACAAGGAATCCATTTATGCAACCAGGCTTATCAGTGCAATATAAATTTGGAAACAGGAATCTATTTGAAACAGCTGTTAGATTAGCAGAAAAGAAACAAAACAAAAAAGGAGAAGATATTTTTGCATATAAAATCAATCTACACTATATGCAAGCGAATGACTGGGAAGCAAATAATATGGCTTCCGTTGACGGAACCACTCCATATGACAACGCAGGAGGATATGATGCAGTAAATAGATATGGGGATGAAGATACAGATGGAAATCTAAATGATGTGACTGGTGATCTTAATCAATATTATTTTACAACTCCAGGTTTAGGTAAATTTCATAGAACAGGTTACTTAGAAAGAGATGTTGTTGATTATAACACAAATAATTTTAAAGTGCAAACCTCTTTTCACTATTTAATAACACCCAAAACTGAATTAATTTATGCTTTAAATTACAGTACAGGAACTACTGTATATCAAGGTGATAACAGGTTTAGTTTAAATAATATTCAATTTTGGCAAAACAGATTAGAAATTACACAAAAAGATAAATTCTTTATACGAGCCTATAGAACTCAAGAGGATGCAGGAGATAGTTATGATGCTGTTGCCACTGCTTTGAAACTGCAGGAGTATAATTTAATTAGTAATAAAGACTGGTATTCTGCTTATAAAAGTAATTGGACTCTTGAGTGGGAAGACTTAAACTGGTCAACACCTAATCTTATTTTTAACCCTGTAACTTTTGAATCCCAATATTATTTTAATGGACAACCTATTGATATTGAGGACTGGATAAATATGAGTGATTCTGTATTAAATGCAAATACAGATCTAATTATTGATAATCATCAGTCAACACGAGATTTAACAGACCTAGAAACAAACAGATTAACTCCAGGTACAGAAGCATTTGATGCCATAATAGAAGATATAACTTCAAAAACTGCTTATTTATATGGTGGTACAGGTTTCTATGATAAATCCGCATTAAATCATGTACATAGTGAATATCAATTTAACCCTTCATTTGGTAAAATAAAAATTGGTGCTAATTACAGGCAATATACTCCAGATACAAGAGGTAGTCTTTTTATGGATACCGCTTCAATGATTACAAATAATGAATTTGGTATTTATAATGGTTTTGAAGCTAATTTTTTTGATGAAAAATTAATAATTAGTGGAACTATTCGGGCTGACAAAAATGAAAATTTTGATTTAAATTTCTCCCCTGCCTCTTCTATTGTTTATAAACCTAGTAAAAAAGATGTTTTACGACTTTCTTTTTCTTCAGCTATTAGAAATCCTACTTTAGCTGATCAGTATTTATATTATAATGCAGGAAGAGCAATACTAATTGGGAATTTGAATGGACATGGGGAAAACTATGGAGAAAACCTTGTAACTATTGAATCCTTAATTAACTATTACTTACCTGCTACTCCCTCGAAAGACAGCCTAGTTTTTTTTAGTGTCGATCCTATAGAACCTGAAAAAGCAAAATCATTTGAAATCGGATATAGAAGTACTTTTTTAAATAAAATATATGTGGATGTAAATTACTATTATTCAAAATATGAAGATTTTATTGGATATGAGATAGGAGCAAAATTTTATGGTAAAGATTCTCTTCAAGTTGATCCTATTACTAATACTTTAGATACTGGTTATTATATTTGGCCAAATTCAATTCAAGCTTACCGCATGGCTGCGAATGCTCAAAGTATTGTAACAACTCAAGGAGCGTCTATTGGATTAAATTATTATGTACTTCCTAAAATTACATTAAACGGAAATTATTCTTGGAATCAACTAAATAAAGAAAATACTGATGACCCTATTATACCTGCCTATAACACACCAGAACATAAATATAATATTGGGATCGTTGGTAGAAATATTCACTTATCTGAAACAAAAAGTCTACTTAGAGACTTTAGCTTCACAATAAACTATAAATGGGTAGAAGAATTTATTTTCGAAGGATCTCCTCAATTTACAGGAGTAGTTCCTACATATGATTTAATAGACGTACAATTAAGTAAGAAATTACAAAAACTAAATGCAATATTAAAAATAGGATCTTCAAATATCTTAAATAATGAACATTATGAAGTGTATGGAGGACCATACATAGGAAGAATGACTTATTGCTCTATTTTATTTGATATAAAATAAAATCAGTAATATTGTAACCTTCAAACACTTAAAAAAAAAAAAATGAAAAGAATTTTACAATTATTTGTTTTAACTAGTCTAACATGCTGTATTTTAGACACAACTGCTCAGACACGATATCTTGATGAAGTTTTTTCATCAGTTACCATAGAATCGGATGTGGTATATGGAAATAACATTAGTATTTTACCAATGTTAGCTGGCCTTCCACCTGCACCAACTGATTTATTATGTGATATTTATCATCCTACTGGAGATACTGAAACTGAAAGACCTGTTATTATTGTTGCACATACAGGAGTATTCTTACCTGCAGTAATAAATGGACAGGCTACAGGCTCTAAACACGACTCTTCTATTGTTGAACAATGTATGAGATGGGCTAAAAAAGGTTATGTAGCTGTTTCTTATGATTATAGATTAGGATGGAATCCAACATCTACAGATCAAAATACAAGAACCTCTACATTAATTCAAGCTGCTTATCGAGGAATACAAGACTCTAGATCATTAATTAGATTTATGAGAAGTTCAGAAGCAAGCGGAAATCCTTATGGTATAGATGGAGACAAAATAGTCATGGGGGGACAAGGAACAGGTGGTTATTTAGCACTTGGAGTAGCGACATTAGACACTTCAAATAAATTATTTCTTCCTAAGTTTCTAGATTTCTCAAATCCTCAACAGCCTGTACCTTATGTATACCCTCCTGTATTTGGTAATATCTGGGGTACTAATATGGGATATATACCTGTTACAGATTCTTTAGGAAACCCTATAATTGATTCAACTGGTAATCCTGTCATGGCTCCTTTTTCTTTACCAAATCATCCTGGATATAGTTCTGATATTGCTCTTGCATGGAATGCAGGAGGAGCTTTAGCTGATATTTCATGGTTTACTGGTCTTCCAGAGCTTGATTCCAATGGTGTGCCTACTGGTACAATTTATGGTACATGCGATATTCCTATTGTCTCTTTTCACTGTGATTTAGATCCTTATGCACCAATAGACACAGGCGATGTAATTGTTCCTACTACTGGTGATTTTGTTGTTGAAGTAATGGGATCAAGAACAGTTCAACATTATGCAAATGTATTTGGAAATAATACTGTATTTGCTGGTATTTCAGATGCCTTTACAACTGCTGCTAATACAAATAATAGTGGCTATGAAGGTTTATATGTTTTTGACACTCCTGACCCATCAACAACTCCTAATATGTTTGGCGAATTAGAAGAAGAACAAAGTGGTCCTTGGGATTGGTGGGATAATACAACTTACGGTATACAAGCTGAAGCTATAAATGGCATACCAGGATTAACAAGTCCAGCTTACTTTGAGGCAAACGCATTATTAGGAAACCCTGATATGTCCGCTACAAAAGGAAGAGCATATATTGACACAATACAAGGGTATTTAGCTCCTAGAATTTATCAAGCATTAGGACTAGGAAGTGCTCTTAATATTAATGAAATTATTGAGTCTTCTACCGAGATTTACCCTAACCCTGCTAATAATACATTAAATATTGTAAGTTATGCTATAAATATAGACGACATACGTATTATTAATATTGAAGGAAAAGAAATATTTAATACTACAGTAAATGCTAGTCAAGCTAGAGTAAATACTTCTGATTTAGCAACAGGACTATATATCATAGAAATTAAATCAGAGAATAATACTATAAAAAGAAAGCTAATTATAGAATAATCTTATTCTTAAATATTTATTAAATATAAAAGCTCCCTATTTTAGGGAGCTTTTATATTATTAAAGTAGCGTGAGGCAGATTTGAACTGCCGACCTCAGGGTTATGAATCCTGCGCTCT
>CAJWCP010000030.1 GCA_913031595.1 uncultured Flavobacteriales bacterium
GCCTTTTTAGATGGAACATTTTATAATGATGGGGAATTAGAACGAGATATGAGTGAAATCCCTCATCCATTTGTTAAAGAAAGTATGTCTATTTTCTCCGATCTATCAAAACCAGAAAAAGAAAAAATACACTTTACACATTTTAATCATACTAATCCTTTATTAATTGCTGGAAGTTCTGCTAGAGCACAAGTGATAAAGGAGGGGTTCAATATTGCAGAGCAAGGACAAATAGTAAAATTATAGAGAACTATTCTGATATACAGCCTAATACTTTATTGTAAAAAGCCTCTGGATTTTCAGCATGTAACCAATGTCCAGCATCTTCAATAGATGTAATTTCAACATCTGAAAAATGCTTCTTAATTAAAAGACAGTCATTATCATTTATATAATCAGATTTTTCTCCTTTTATAAAATAGGTTTTTACGTCACAAGAACCTCTTATAAAATCTGCTTCTTTTATATTGACTAATTTTCTAAGTAAAACTTTAATATTAAACCTCCATTGAAACATATTATTTTCATCTCTGTAAAGATTTTTTAATAAAAATAATCTTACCTGTTTATTTTTAATAGCAGAAGCAAGAGCACTGTCAACTGCTTCTCTTTTTTGAAAATCTTGTAAGGGTAAACTATCTAAGATTCTTAGTAAATTTAAATGAAAATCAATATCATATTCTCTAGGAGAAATATCTGCAACTATTAATTTTTTTATTTTTTCGGGATATGAAAAAGCAAAATTCATGGCAATCTTTCCACCAAGAGAATGTCCTAGTATAATAGGTTTATCAAGTGAATAGTCTTGGATATAATTAAATACATCTTGAGTCATAACCTTATAATCAAAATCTTCAGAATGAGGAGACCTTCCGTGATTTCTTAAGTCTAACAGATGTACATTAATCTTTTTTGCAAATCTCTTTGCTAAAGAATTCCAATTATCACTCATGCCAAATAAACCATGAAGTATAATCATGTCATCTGGAAAATCCCCCATTATTTTAGAGAAAAGTTTCATTTATAATAATCGTTTATACATTTGAATTGTATTTTCCATTCCTAAATAAAGAGCATCACTAATTAATGCATGGCCAATAGAAACTTCTGCTATATTTGGAACCTCTTTAGCAAAATATTGTAAGTTTTCTAAATTTAAATCATGTCCTGCATTTATTCCTAAATCTAACTCATGAGCTTTCTTTGCTGCTTGTATATATGGTTTGACTGCTTCTACTTTATTAGAAAAATAGTTTGTTGCATAATTCTCTGTATAAAGCTCTATTCGATCAGCTTTACATTCTTTTGCCGCTTCAACCATCTCAATCTTAGGATCAACAAATATAGATACTCTTATATTATTTTGTTTAAACTCCATTATTACCTCTTTTAAGAAATCTTGAAATTTTATTGTATCCCATCCTGCATTAGACGTAATAACATTTGGTGCATCTGGAACTAATGTAACTTGATCAGGTTTCACCTCAATTACCATATCAATAAATTCTAAACTAGGATATCCCTCTATATTATACTCAGTATTAATAACTGAATGTATAGCATACACATCCTCTCGTGTAATATGCCTCTCATCAGGCCTTGGATGTACAGTAATTCCGTCTGCACCATATTGCTGACATTTAACAGCAGCCTCAACAACTGAGGGGTGTTCTCCTCCTCTAGCATTTCGGATAGTTGCAATCTTATTTATATTAACACTCAATCTTATCATAACTAAATGCAAAAGTAAAAAATAGTATCTTTGCTTAATGCAAGCAGACAAACTTATTTCTTCTAGAATTGAAAGTATTCATCCAGAAGAAAGCGGAGTAAAGGCCTTAGAAATGATGGATGTTTTTCGAATTAACCATATGGCCATTGTAAGAGGAACCTACTTTTTAGGTGTTATATCAGATAAAGAAATTCTTAATTGGGACTCTTCTGATGAATACATTGCTGAACACTTAAATAATATAGCCTCTCCACATGTGAGATATGATCAGCATCTATTTGATATTATTGAGGTTTTGGAAGAAAACAATCTCTCTGTTGTCCCTGTTCTAGATGAAAACAATCTATATAAAGGTGTAATAACAGGAAGAAAACTCCTCTATACTATTGGTAATTCCGAAACAATAAAATCTCAAGGGGGTGTGATTGTACTAGAAATGAATCATAATGATTATTCACTAACTGAAATTGCAAGTATTGTAGAAGGAAATAATGTTAAAATACTAAGTTCATATATAATTTCTCAGCCAGAATCTATGAAGATAGAAGTTACTCTAAAACTTAATAAGCGAGACATAAAATCAATTATTAGAGATTTTGAAAGATACGAATATATTGTAAGTGCTTCTTATAAGGAGGAAGACGATGATGGAGATTTCTTAGACAGATATGAATCTTTAATGAAATTCTTAAATCCATAAAAAGGTTTACTTTTACATTTTAAATTTGGAATAAGTGAATTATGATAATAGCTCTATTAGGTAGTAAATATCCCGAACATTTTAGTAAATATATCCAGCATCTAATCAAGAAGCTTGAAAATGAACATGTAAAACTAATAATTGAAGAAGAGTTTTATTCATTCTTAAAAAAAAATATTCGCTTTAAAAAAACGCATCATACATTCAATACCCACGAAGGGTTAAAAGGGGAGGATTATACTGATTTTCTATTTAGTATTGGTGGAGACGGAACTCTTTTAAAAGCAGTAACTTATATAAAAGATTCTGACATACCAATTCTTGGTATAAATACCGGTAGATTAGGATTTATCTCAAGCATCTCTGCAGATCAAATTGAAGATGCTGTTAATGATATAATAAAAAATCGCTACACTATAAATGAGAGAACACTGCTTGAGCTTAAAACAAATAACAACTTATTTAAAGAAACAAATTTTGCGTTAAATGAAGTAGCCGTTTCAAAAAAAGACACATCATCAATGATTAGAGTAGATGCTTTTGTAGACAATGATTTCCTAAATACATATTGGGCAGATGGATTAGTTATATCTACACCAACAGGATCAACTGGATATTCATTAAGTTGTGGTGGTCCTATTATTATGCCTGGAACTAATAACATCATTATTACCCCTAATGCTCCCCATAATTTAAATGTTCGCCCTATTGTGATTGATGATAATAGTATAATAAAACTTAAAGTTGAAGATAGAGATCAACTAGCCCTAGTATCATTAGATTCTAGATCTAGATCTTTTGATAGCTCAACCGAGCTTATTATAAAAAAAGCAAATTTTAAAATAAAACTTGTTCAACCTCAAAACAACTCATTTACAACAACAATCAGAAATAAACTAATGTGGGGATTAGATAAAAGAAGTTAATAATTCTTAGTTAAAATTATAGAATAAGTATATTTGCAAAATACAGACAATATAATGAACAAATTAAAACTTATAACGTCAAAAAATACAACAAGGTTTTTATTGATTATTTTTATACTAAATGCTTTTAGCGCTTCTTCCCAATACAAAGAAAATACAGAAGTAGGATTAATCGGAGGCGCTTCATATTATTTAGGAGATCTAAATAAAAATCATTTTAACCAGGCATCTGCAACTGCTGGATTAGTTGTAAGAAAAAATATTGATAATCGTTTTTCCTACAAAGCAGAAGCCTTATATCTAACATTAAACTCTGATGAGAGGCAGTCAGGAGATACTATTGCAGAAGCAAGAGGATTACATTTTAAATCTTCTATATTTGAGCTTTCAGGGCAAATAGAATTTAATTTTCTTCCATATGAAATCGGAAACCCTTTATATACATGGACTCCTTTCTTATACACTGGAATATCTTTATTCCATCATAACCCTCAAGCAGAAAATCAAAACGGTGAGTGGGTAGATTTACAGCCACTATCTACTGAAGGACAAGGTACTACAATGTTTCCTGAAAGGAAAGAATATTCCTTAATACAGTTTGCTATTCCTATGGGAGGTGGATTTAAAATTGCTGTGAATGAATCATTTAATATCATCCTTGAATATGGAGCACGCAAAACTTTTACAGATTATTTAGATGATGTGAGTACTACCTTCGTTGGAGGAAGTATAGACCCTTATCCTGTAGAAATGAGCACACAAGCTGAGCAAATGTCAGATCCTCTAGGCACCCATCAAAAAGGTGATGAGAGAGGAGATCCTGCAAGAAAAGACTGGTATTCTTTTCTAGGTGTAACTCTATCATTCACAATCAATGACAACACTCCTGGCTGTGATTATGATTAATGCATATCTGTGTAGTTCATAACTATGATAACTAAAAAAAAAATACCAAAACACATTGCTATTACTATGGATGGAAATGGAAGATGGGCAAAAAAACAAGGTAAGGCAAGAATATTTGGGCATAAAAATGGAATAAAGGCTGTAAGAGAAACGATTGAATATGCTGTAGAAATTGGTATTCCATACTTGACTCTTTATGCCTTTTCAGCTGAAAATTGGAAAAGGCCGGAAAAAGAAATAGAAGCTCTTATGAATCTACTAGTAGCCTCAATAAACAATGAAACTCCAAAATTAATGAAGAATGAAATTAAATTATTAACTATAGGGGACACTGGAAAACTGCCTTTGGCAACTCAAAGTCAATTGGAAAAAACTATTACAAAAACAAAAGAAAATTCAAAGCTAACACTTATCCTTGCGTTAAGCTATAGCGGAAAATGGGACATACTAAATGCTGTTAAAAAAATAATAGAAAATAAAGAGCTAAACGAAAATATTACAGAAAAGATATTCGAACAATATCTTGCAACAAAAAACGTTCCAGATCCTGAGTTATTAATAAGGACAAGTGGAGAACATAGGGTTAGTAATTTTCTGTTATGGCAAATAGCATATACAGAACTATATTTCACAAATACCCTTTGGCCTGACTTTGGAAAAAAAGATTTAGAAGAAGCTATCTTAGAATTTCAAAATAGAGAAAGAAGATTTGGCAAAACACAAGAGCAAATAGAATGTTAAAAAGAAATATATTATTATCGTTTTTAGTATCAATATATGTGTTTTCTCAAGCACAAGAAGAAGGCTATGCCCTGCAATTAGACTCATTAAGCGAAATAAAAGACTCTTCTCTAAATATTAATCTAGATTTTGATTACAATAATCCTAAATTATATGAAATTGGAGGAATTACTGTAAATGGAATAAAAAATCTAAATAAATCTGCTATAATTAAATTATCAGGATTAATAGTTGGAGATAGAATTAAAATCCCTGGAGATAATATCTCTTCAGCAATAAGTAAACTCTGGGAACAAGGCTTGTTTGAAGATATTAAAATAAATGCTGAGAAAATAAGCGGAGATATTATCTTTCTAAATATTGAATTAAAAGAAAATCCCCGATTATCTAAATTCAAATTTAAAGGAAAAATTAGTAAATCTGATATAACTAGCTTAAAAGAAAAAATGAGCTTAATCAGAGGAAAAGTGTTAACCCAAGACCTGATTAATAATAGTTTAAACACAATAAAAGAATATTATATCAATAAAGGTTTTTTTAATATCCAAGTCAACTATACAACAACTGTTGATTCAACAATTAGTAACGCTAAGAATTTAATTTTCAATATTAATAAAGGTAAAAAAGTCAAAATCAAAGAAATTATTATACAAGGAAGACAAAAAATAGCAAATACAAATAAAACTTTTTTTAATAAAAAAGATACCATCTTTGCTATTAGTGATAAAGCCATAAGAAAAAGTATGAAAGAAACAAAGAAAAAGACCTTTTGGAATATCTTTAAAACTTCTAAATTTATTTATGAAAACTATGAAAAAGATAAAGCTAATTTAATCAATACATATAATGAAGCGGGTTATCGGGATGCAAGAATTTTACGAGATTCTATTTATCTGAATAGAGAAGACAATACTCTTACAGTGCAAATAGAGATTTTTGAAGGTGATCCATATAAATTTGGTAAAATTACATTTGTAGGAAATACAATTTATAATAATAACCAATTATATAAGCAATTAGGAATCAAAGAAAATGAGTTGTTTAATCAATCACGCTTAGAAAGCCGACTTTTTGGGTCACCAGATGGTAATGACCTAAGCTCTCTTTATCTTGACAATGGCTACCTGTTTTTTAATGCCACTCCTCTTGAAATATCAATCAATGAAAAAAAGATTGATTTGGAAATTAAGATTTATGAAGGCAAACAAGCAAGGGTTAATAAAGTTGCGATTAAAGGAAATACAAAAACGAATGATCATGTAATTATGCGTGAAATACGAACAAAACCTGGGGACTTATTTAAAAGATCAGATATAATGAGATCACAAAGAGAGTTAGCTCAAATGCAATACTTTGATCCAGAAGCATTTGATGTGAAAATAGAGCCTGACCCTGTCAGAAACGAAGTAGATATTACATATGTTTTATCAGAAAAGTCATCTGATCAAATCCAATTACAAGGAGGATGGGGTGGAGGAAGAGTGGTTGGTTCTTTAGGGTTCACTTTTAATAATTTCTCAACAAGAAACTTCTTTAAAAAAGACAAATGGAATCCTCTCCCTTCAGGAGACGGGCAAAGATTTACTATAGCGGCACAATCCAATGGTGTTTACTATCAACAATATAGAATGTCATTTGTAGAGCCTTGGTTAGGAGGTAAAAAACCAAATTCATTATCTTTTTCTTTATATAAATCAATCTCATCAAATGGTCAAGAAGGAGATGAGAGACAGGCTGTAGAATTAACTGGACTAACTATTGGATTAAGTAAACGATTAAAAAAACCAGATGATTATTTTAGAATATATAATGGTATTAATTTTCAACGATATGATCTTTACAACTCTCAATCTTTCTTTAGTTTCACGAACGGATATTCAAATAATGCAAATTACAACATACAAATAGATCGAAATTCAGTAGATCAACTAATCTATCCAAGAAGTGGATCTAATTTTTTACTAAGCTTAAAATTTACTCCTCCATACTCAATGCTTGATGAAATAGATGATTACAGCAGTCTCACTGATCAAGAAAAGTATAAGTGGATTGAATATTATAAATGGAATTTTAAATATTCTTGGTTCTCTAGTTTTACAGATAAATTAGTACTTGCAACTAGGTCAGAAATAGGCTTTCTAGGAGCATATAATAATGATTTAGGAGTAGCTCCTTTTGAAAGGTTTTATGTTGGAGGAGATGCCTTAACAGGTATGGGATCTGTATTTGATGGTCGTGAATTAATTGCGCTAAGGGGATATTCAAATAATTCTATTTCTCCACAAACTGGAGGGACAATTTATAATAAATATACCGCTGAATTAAGATATGCTATAAGTCTTAATCCTGGCTCTACAGTCTATGTCCTAGGCTTTGCAGAGGCTGGAAATTCTTGGGAAAATCAAGATAATTTTAATCCCTTTCAAGTTAAAAGATCGGCTGGAATTGGGTTTAGAATATCCCTTCCTATGCTTGGATTAATGGGGCTTGATTATGGTTGGGGGCTTGATGAAATTCCTGGAAATCCAGATGCAAATGGAGGGCAGTTCCATTTTTCTATAAATCAACAATTTTAATTACATTTGACTACTAAATCTGAATATTATATATGAAACAACTAATCTTAAGTATTATTATTACATTTTCTTCATTTACATTAGTACATGCTCAAAAATTTGCATATGTAGATACTGATTACATATTAAAAAAAATTCCTGAGTTTAAACAGGCTCAAGAAAAATTAGACCAAATCTCAATTGATTGGCAAAAAGAAATAGAAAATAAGTATGCTGAAGTAGAAGAAATGTACAGGGCATATCAGCAAGAAAAAGTACTCTTAACAGATGATATGAAAATAAGAAGAGAGGAAGCTATTATGAATAAAGAAAAAAAAGCTAAAGAACTACAAAAAAAATATTTTGGTCCTGAAGGAGATTTATATATAAAACGACAAGAATTAATAAAACCCATACAAGACAATGTGTATGATGCTATTCAACAATTAGCATTAAACAATAAATATCAAATTGTATTTGACAGCTCAAGTGATTTAATTATGTTATATAAAAACAATAATTATGATAAATCAGATAAAGTACTTGAGTTAATGGGCTACTAAAAAAATAATAATTAAAACATAAAATGATGAAAAAAATAATATTTCTAACACTCATAACTCTACTATCCTTAAGCATGTATGGTCAAAATAAATTTGGCTATATTGATTCTCAAGAACTTTTATTAATGATGCCTGAATCAAAAGCTGCAACTGAAGAATTAGAAAGTTTTGGAAAAAGCCTTGAAACTCAATTAAGTGCTATGTCTGCTGAATACCAACAAGGATTACAAGAATATGAGCAAAATCAAGCAACATATACTGATCTAGTAAGGCAAGATAAAGAGGCTGAAATTATTAGCCTTCAACAAAGAATTCAAGCTTTTCAACAAAGTGCACAGCAATCACTACAAGCTAAAGAACAAGAATTATTGGAGCCTATATTGTCTAAAGCTAGAAAAGCGATTGAAGATGTAGCTAAAGAAGGTAACTTCACTTATATATTTGACAGAAGTCTTGGGACTATATTATATGCTAAGGAAAGTGAAAACGTATTACCTCTTGTAAAAAAGAAACTAAACCTGTAATATTTCTTAAAGAATATAAATAATAATAGTGTCTTTAATATACCTTTATTATCATTTTAATAATGAATAAATTTCCAATAGGTATATTTGATTCTGGAATAGGAGGGCTAACTATTGCTAATGCTATTAGTAAAGAGCTGCCTAATGAGAATATTATCTATTTCGGAGATACTAAGCATCTCCCTTATGGAGAGAAATCTAATAAATCAATTCAATTATTTTCAAAAGATATTGTAGATTTTCTATTATTAAAAAAATGTAAAGCAATCGTAATAGCATGTAACTCAGCCTCTGCTATTGCTTCTAACACTGTAAAAAATAAAGTGAAAAACATACCTGTATTTAATGTTATTGACCCTGTTGTTAAGGAAATATCAGAAAAATTTTCAAATTATAATATTGGTGTTATTGGTACAAAAGCAACCATACAATCAAAAGTATATGAAAAGAAAATAAACAAAAAATGTCCTAATGCTAAAGTATCTTCACTAGCTACACCTCTATTAGCACCAATGATTGAAGAAAGGTTTATAAATGAAGAAATTAGTCATACAGTTATAGCAAATTATTTGTCTAATAAAAAACTTAAAAATATTGATACCCTTATTTTAGCTTGTACTCATTATCCTTTAATATATAATGAAATTAAGTCTTATTATAAAAATGAAGTTACTGTTATAAACTCTACAAAAATAATCTCAAAACATATTTCCAGCTCTTTAAAAGAATTAAACATGTTAAATAATAACCCAAAAACTAAATACCAGTTTTATATTTCAAACTATACTAAAGAATTCGAAAGAAGTGCGAAATTATTTTTCAAGCAAGATCTTATACTTAAAGAAAAAGATCTTAATCTTTAATACCAAGAAGCATACAAAAGGTAATTCTCTGCAGTTCTATTTATTAATTCTAATATCTGCTCCTCTTCTAATTGCTTAACTTTTTTTGCTGGACATCCTGCGTAAATAACTCCAGACTCAATATGTGTTCCCTCTAAAACAATAGATCCAGCAGCAATAATTGAATTCTTTGAGATAAATACTCCATCCATTACAATTGCCCCCATTCCTATCAAAACATTATCTTCAATTGTACAACCATGAATTACTGTATTATGACCTACTGAAACATTATTACCAATAATAGTTTTAAATTTATTATATGTACAATGTATTATTGCTCCATCTTGAATATTAACTTTATTCCCAATCTTAATTGAATTAACATCCCCTCTCAATACAGTATTAAACCATAATGAGCAATCATCACCTATATCTACATCCCCAATTATTGTAGCATTATCTGCTAAATATACATTACTCCCAAACCTTGGTGTAATATCTTTTATAGCTTTTATTAATGTCATAAATTAGTTTATTTATATTTTTACCAAAAATACATAATATGTTATATAGTGTATATGCGGAAAGTACGCCAAATCCTGAAGTAATGAAATTTGTTGCAAATCGAATGCTGGTAGATAAACCTATTGAAATTAATTCAAGTAAGGATGCGCAAGGAATTACAATTGCTCAAGAATTATTTAAATTCCCATTTATAAAAACTGTTTATATAAATAATAACTTTATATCTATATATAAGTCAAATGATATAAATTGGGAAGATATTGCAATGCAACTTAGAATATTTATCACAGAATTCTTAAATGATAATGGAATTAAAAATTATACTGAACATATAGAAGAAAAAAGTTTAACAGAAAAAAAAGAAAAGAAAAATAGAGAATTCTCATCAGAAGAAAAAAATATAATTTCTATTCTAGATGAATATGTTGCTCCTGCTGTAGAGGCTGATGGAGGAGCAATTACATTAAAGTCTTTTGCAAATAATATAGTTACTGTAGAGTTAAAAGGTGCTTGTAATGGATGTCCCTCGGCAAGTGTGACATTAAAAAATGGCATTGAAGCCCTCCTAAAGGATAAAGTAAATAAAGAAATTGTTGTTGTTTCAGAATAATATTAAAAAAACCATAAATTCTGACTAAGATAGATGAAGCTTTGCTTTCTTAGCTAATAATTCCTCTTTTGTTTCAATATTATCTTCGTCGTCTAAACAGCAATCAACAGGGCATACAGCAGCACACTGTGGCTCCTCATGAAATCCTACGCATTCTGTACATTTATCCGTTGCTATATAATAGAATTCATCTGAAAATCCTCCATCTGATCTTTCAGTTTCATCTTGCACACTCGTTCCATCTGACATTTTCCATAAAATATCAGCTTCATAAATAGCATTATTAGGACACTCTGGTTCACATGCCCCACAATTAATACAATCATCTGTGATCTTAATAGCCATTGTTAAATTTATGCTACAAAAATAACTCTTTTTATTTTTTTGAATAATAAATTTGAGTAATAAGATACTAGTTAGAGTGAAATCTTGTTATTTTTGTCAAGAGCAACTTATTATATTTAAACTTGAATTAATCATGATCAAAACAGATATTTTAATTATTGGCGCGGGGCCAACTGGTTTATTTACTGTATTTGAAGCTGGGCTTCTCAAATTAAGATGTCATCTTATAGATGCTTTACCTCAACCTGGAGGGCAATGTTCTGAAATATACCCTAAAAAACCTATTTATGATATTCCAGCATATCCTGAAATATTAGCTGGAGATTTAACAAAAAAACTTCTTGAACAAATTAAACAATTCGAACCAAGCTATACGCTAGGGGAGAGAGCAGAAGAGATTATAAAAGATAAAGAAGGTATGTTCACTGTAACAACAAACAAGGGAACTAAACACCAAGCTCCAGTTGTAGCAATTGCTGGTGGACTAGGGAGTTTTGAGCCAAGAAAACCACAATTAGATAATCTAGCCAAATATGAAGAAAAGGGTGTTGAATACATTATAAAAGACCCAGAAATATATAGAAATAAAAAAGTTGTTATAGCAGGTGGAGGAGACTCAGCTTTAGATTGGAGTATTTTCTTAGCTAATATAAATGCAGATGTACATCTTGTACATAGAAGAAATGAATTTAGAGGAGCTTTAGATTCTGTTGAAAAAGTAAAAGAATTAAAAAATCAAAATAAAATCAATATAATAACACCAGCTGAAGTAATAGAATTAAAAGGAAATAAAAAATTAAATAGTGTTGTTGTTTCTCACAATGAGGGTAAAAAAGAAATTAAAGTTGATCATTTTATCCCGCTTTTTGGGCTTTCGCCGAAGCTAGGACCAATTGCAAACTGGGGATTAGACATAGAGAAAAATGCTATAAAAGTTGACACATATGATTATCAAACAAATATTCCAGGAATATTTGCAATTGGAGATATAAATACATATCCAGGAAAATTAAAACTTATCTTATGTGGGTTTCATGAAGCAACCTTAATGTGTCAATCTGCATATAAAATTATAAACCCAGGTAAAAAGTATATACTAAAATACACAACAGTCAGTGGAATAGATGGTTTTGATGGATCCAGAAAAGAAGCTCCAAAATCAGTAGTCCAAGCCATCAATGAATAAAGTCTTAATGTCAGATGTTAAACTAAAAATAACAGATCGTGATGGAAATATTCATAACATAAAAGCACCTGTTGATATGTCTATGAATTTAATGGAGATAATTCGTTCATATGAGTTGGCTCCTGAAGGAACCATAGGTGTCTGTGGAGGTATGGCTATGTGTGCATCATGCCAATGTTATATTACTTCAAACCACAAGCTGCCTTTAATGGAAGATGAGGAGGAAGCAATGCTCTCAGAGGCTCTTAACGTTACTGAAAAAAGTAGATTAGGGTGTCAAATAATAATCACTAAAGATTTAGAAGGCTTAGAATGTGAAATTGCCCCTGAAGAATAAGATTATAACTCTAATGCTTTTTTAATATCCCCTCCCATTAAATTATCTATAGGATATTCTAATAATTCCTTCACTCTACATAAAAACCCAACAGACTCTTTCCCGTCAATAATCCTATGGTCATAAGAAAGTGCAAGATACATAATAGGTCTAACTACAACTTTTCCTTTAATAACCACAGGTCTTTCAACTATATTATGCATGCCTAGAATAGCAGATTGTGGAGGGTTAATAATAGGAGTAGATAACATAGATCCGAATACACCGCCATTAGTAATTGTAAAAGTACCTCCAAGCATTTCATCAATTGTAATCTTCCCTTCTCTAGCTTTAACTGCCAAGCGACTAATTTCTTTTTCTATTTCTTTAAAACTCATAGATTCAGTGTTTCTTAAAACAGGAACCATTAAGCCTTTTGGAGCACTTACAGCAATACCTATATCAACATAATTATGACTAATTATCTCCTCTCCATCTATCATAGAATTAACATCACTAAATTCTAAAAGAGACTGGGTAACAGCACTGGTAAAGAAAGACATGAATCCTAATCCTACTGCATGTATATCCTTGAATTTTTCTTTGTATTTATTTCTAATATCCAGGATCGCGCTCATATCTACTTCATTAAAAGTAGTAAGCATAGCTGTTTCATTTTTCACATTAACTAATCTAGTAGCTATTTTTCTTCTTAATGAAGACATTTTCTTTGTTGTTTTTTTCCTTAAAGGGTCATCTATATTTTCTTTACCTTGAATTAAATCTAAAACATCATTCTTTGTTATTTTACCAGCTTCCCCTGTGCCTTTAACATCCTTAGCTGAAATATCATGTTCATTTATAATAGCAGATGCTAATGGAGTTGTCTTTTTTCCTCCTAAATCTCGTGTTTTTTTCTCTGGAGTTTTAACAGAATCTATAAGGCCTTCTTCTTTCTTTGATTTAACTTTAGATTCTCCTTTTACCGAAGTGTCTATTATACATACTACATCACCAACCGCAACCGTTTCTCCATCTAATACTGTAATCTTAATAACCCCACTTTCTTCAGCAGGCAATTCTAATGTAGCTTTGTCAGAATCTAACTCTGCTATTACCTGATCTTTCTCTACATAATCCCCATCCTTGACTAACCATTCTGAAATTTCAACTTCTGATATTGACTCCCCTGGACTAGGGACTTTCATTTCTAATAACATTTCTTTTTATTTAAAAACTTTATCTATTAATTCTATTTGTTCTACAGCTGATCTTTTACTAGATCCTGTTGCAGTTGCTGCAGAAGCAGATCTAGAAATAACATCTATATTATACGATCTTAATTCAGATAAAATAAAATTCCAAGCCCCCATATTCTCTGGCTCTTCCTGTACCCAAACTATTGTTTTTGCATTATACTTTCTTAGCAATTCAATTATTTTCTTTTTATCTAGTGGATATAATTGTTCTATTCGTACAAGAGCAATGTTATTCAATTTTTCTTTTTCTCTTCTGTTAAACAACTCATAATATATTTTTCCGCTACAAAAAACTAACTTTTCTACTAATCTACCTTCTATATTATCATCAATTATTGTTTTAAATGAATCCTTAGATAATTCAGAAATTGAAGAAACACATTGTGGATGTCTTAATAAACTTTTAGGTGTAAAAACTATTAATGGCTTTCTAAATTTTCTTTTTAATTGTCTTCTTAAAACATGATAAAAGTTTGCTGGAGTAGTACAATTAACAATTTGCATATTATACTTTGCGCAAAGCTGTAAGTACCTTTCTAATCTGGCAGAAGAATGTTCAGCTCCCTGGCCTTCATAACCATGAGGCAATAGCATAACTAATCCACTCATAATTTTCCACTTATCCTCAGCACAAGAAATAAACTGATCTAACATAATTTGAGCCCCATTACTAAAATCTCCAAATTGAGCTTCCCAAATTGTTAAATCGTTTGGTCTTGCCATGGAAAAACCATAATCAAAACCTAAAACTCCATACTCAGACAACAATGAATTATACACTTCAAAATTAGTTTCCTTACTTATATTATTTAATGGGCAAACCTGTTGTTCAGATTGCTCTACTTTTAAAATAGCATGTCGATGTGAAAAAGTACCTCTCTCTACATCTTGCCCGCTCAATCTAATATTATGACCTTCATCTAATAAAGTAGCATAAGCTAATAATTCTGCCATGGCCCAGTCTAGATTGTCCATCTCTTCTACCATTTTCTTTCTATCAGCTAATAATTTTCTTGTTTTCTTAAATAACTTGTCTTCTTCTGGGATATTATATAAATATTTAGCTAACTCTTTGATCTTTTTCGTGCTAACATTTGAAGTGCATGATTCATTAAATTTCTCATTAAAATTTCTTTCAATTGCACTCCATTCTTCTTTTAAAAATGGCGTAATTTTTGCTTTCTTAATTTCTTTAGCTTCATCAAATCTTTCTTGTAATAGATTCTGAAAATCTTGCTCTAAATCTTTTGCAATACCAGCCTCTACAATACCTTCATTCATTAACTTCTCTTTATAAATTTCTCTAGGATTTTTATGTTTAGATATAGTCTCGTATAATAATGGCTGTGTAAATCTTGGTTCATCTCCCTCATTATGACCATATTTTCTATAACATAACAAATCAATAAACACATCCTTATGATATTTCTGCCGATACTCAACGGCAAGCTGTAAAGCATGGACAACAGCCTCAACATCATCTCCATTTACATGTAGAACAGGAGATAAGGTTACTTTTGCAATATCTGTACAATAAGTACTAGATCGTGCATCATGATAATTAGTAGTGAAGCCGACTTGATTATTTACAGCAATATGAATGGTGCCTCCAGTTTTATAACCATCTAATTGAGCCATTTGTACTACCTCATACACAACTCCCTGACCTGCAATAGCTGCATCCCCATGTAATAAAATAGGCAAGATCTTGTCTTCATCTCCATTATATTCTTTATCAAGTTTAGCCCTAGCAATACCCTCAACAACTGGATTAACAGCTTCTAAGTGAGAAGGATTAGGTGTTAAATTTAATTTAATGTTTTGGCCATTAGCACACTTTTGAACTGATGTGAAACCTAAATGATATTTTACGTCTCCAGCAATATTATCATCTTCATATAATTTACCTTCAAATTCAGAAAAAATCTCTTTATATGTTTTATTAAAAATATTAGCGAGCACATTCAGTCTCCCTCTATGCGCCATTCCCATTACAAACTCCTCCACTCCTAATTCAGAACTGTACTCTATCAATGCGTCTAAAGCAGGTATCAACGATTCTGCTCCTTCTAATGAAAACCTCTTCTGACCTACAAACTTTTTATGTAAAAAATTTTCAAATGCAACTGCCTGGTTTAACTTATGTAATATATGCTTCTTTTGTTCAGGCGCAAATTTTGGAGTGTTTGAGTTTTGATGTAATCTGTTTTTTATCCAATCTATTTCTTCTGGATCACGGATATACATGTATTCAATGCCAATAGACTGACAATACACCTTTTCAAGGTGTTCAATAATAGATCTTAAAGTTGAAGGGCCAATACCTACTTGTTCTCCTGCCTGAAATTCCTCCTCCAGATCTGACTCCTCTAAACCAAAATTTTTCAATTCAAGTGTTGGAGTATATTTCCTTCTTTCTCTAACTGGATTAGTTTTAGTAAATAAATGACCACTTTTTCGATAAGCATCAATAAGATTAATTACCTTAAATTCCTTTTGAAAAGATAAAGGCATATCATCCTCACTATACACTGCTTTTGCAAAATCAAATCCTTGAAAAAAATCACTCCACGTATGATTAATACTTTTAGGGTCAGTAAGATATTTTGAATACATTTCTTCGATCATAGAAGAATGTGCCGATCCTAAAAAGGAAAATTTATCCATTAGTTTGATAATTAATAAATTTATACAAAATTATTTATTTTTATTCATTAAACTATTTTTTTATAATAAAAACC
The DNA here is from genome assembly GCA_913031595.1 of uncultured Flavobacteriales bacterium. GTDB lineage: Bacteria > Bacteroidota > Bacteroidia > Flavobacteriales > BACL11 > CAJWCP01. Next base: position 16,475 of record CAJWCP010000030.1, read on the forward strand.
CATTAATAAAATTCTATGTGCTTCTATCAAATAATTGCTCTGTAAATAAAAAAAGAGGATCTTTGTTTTCTGACTTAATTAAATTCAAGCTCTGTATTGCTTTTTCATGATACTCTTTCATCTTTTCTTCAACAAATAAAGGTATAGACAAATCAGTAAATATCTTCTTTACCTCTTCAACTTTTTTATTTATATCCTCTGAATGACTAAAATAATATTCTAATTTTTCTTTTTGATCTCTATTTGCTAATTCAAGTGCTTGTAAATACAAAATTGTTTTTTTATTCATACGAATGTCTCCTCCTATTTCTTTTCCAAAAGTATCAGTCTTACCAAAAACGTCTAGTAAATCATCTTTTAATTGAAATGCTATCCCTATATTAATACCGAAATCAAAAAGCAATCTCCTCTCTTCTATACTTGCAAATGCTGTAATACCACCTATAACTAATGCAGATGCAAGCAGATATGCTGTTTTACATTCAATCATAGTTAAATAATCTACAACAGTCACATCATGCCTAAATTGAAAATCCATATCTAACTGTTGGCCCTCGCATACTTTTATAGCTGTATCATTAAATGTCAAAATAAGATCTTTTAAAACTGCTTCTTCTGAATGAGAAAGCAATTTATATGCTTGAATAAGCATTGCATCACCAGCAAGGATAGCAATATTATTATCCCATTTTTCATGCACCGTCTTCTTATTTCTTCTTATAATTGCCCTGTCCATAATATCATCATGTATTAATGTGAAATTATGAAAAAGCTCAACAGCTAATGCGGGCATATAAGATTTTTTTAATTTATTATTAAATAATTGATGAGCTATCAATGTTAAAGCAGGCCTAGTTCTTTTTCCTCCTATACTTAAAACATATTTTATAGGATCATAAAGGTTTTTTGGAACGTTAGGAAGTGTAAGGTTTTCTAATTGATATTCTATGATATCTCGTAACTCAGTAATAGATTTCATTAACGATCTGCTAACTTTATTAAATACTCGCCATAACCACTTTTAAGTAAAGGCTGGGCAATATCTAATAATTGTGTTTTATTAATATAGCCCATTCTAAATGCAGCTTCTTCAATACATCCTATTTTCCTTCCCTGCCTTTCTTCGATAACATGAACATATTGATGGGCTTGCATTAATGATTCAAAAGTGCCTGTGTCAAGCCATACTGTCCCTCTTCCTAATACTCTAACATCTATTTGCCCTCTTTCAAGATATACTTTATTAACATCTGTAATCTCATACTCTCCTCTCAAGGAAGGTTTGATTTTTTTAGCAATTTCAACAACTGAATTATCATAAAAATACAAGCCAGGAACTGCATAGTTTGATTTTGGATTAGATGGTTTTTCTTCAATAGAAATTGCTTTAAAGT
>CAJWCP010000031.1 GCA_913031595.1 uncultured Flavobacteriales bacterium
TCATTTTCATGAGCATAGAAAGTCACTTGCTTTTCTCCCCCGTAAAGTACACATGGCACATTACCCTGATTTCTTAACGATCGAGTGTTGGATTTACCAACTTTTTCTCTTAATTGTACGTTAATTGCTAGTGTTTTCATTATTATTTTAATTTAATTATTTAACAAATAAAATTATCGCTAATCGATTTATTACTAAGCGCTGAAGAAATGGTGCTTGCGAATAAATCTGCAACTGATATTTCTTTCACTTTGTTGCTTAAATGTTTTCTAGGGATAGTATTTGTAATTACTATCTCTTCTAAATTTGAATTATCTATCCTTGCATAAGCCTCTCCTGAAAAGATTCCATGCGTACAGATAGCTCGCACAGAATTAGCTCCTTGTTCTATCATTAAATCTGCTGCCTTAGTTAATGTACCTGCGGTATCAACCATGTCATCTATAATAATAACATCTTTATCGCGTACGTCTCCTATTACCATCATCTTACTAATAACATTAGCTTTTTCTCTATGTTTATAACAAATAACCACTTCAGAGTTAAGAAACTTGGCATAAGTATTTGCTCGTTTAGACCCTCCCATATCAGGAGAAGCTATTATTAAATTTGGTAAATTCAGAGATTCTATATAAGGGATAAACAATGTAGAAGAATATAAGTGATCTACTGGAAATTCAAAAAACCCTTGAATTTGATCAGCGTGAAGGTCCATAGTAATAATTCTATTTACTCCTGCTGCTATAAGTAAATTCGCAACCAATTTAGCTGCTATAGGAACTCTAGGTTTACCCTTCTTATCTTGCCTTGCAAAACCAAAATAAGGAATAACGGCAATAATATTATGTGCTGACGCTCTCTTAGCAGCATCAACCATCATTAATAATTCCATTAAGTTCTCAGTAGGAGGCATTGTAGATTGAATTAAAAAAACCTCAGCACCCCTAATTGTTTCATCAAATGAAGGTTCAAACTCACCATCAGAAAACTCAACTAATGAAGACTCCCCTAATTGAGATCCATAACTATTAGCAATCTGTTCTGCCAATACTCTTGATGCTCTCCCAGAAAAAAACTTAACCGGTTTATCCATTTTCTTACTTTTTAAAGAAGGGGGGCAAATATACACTTTAACTATAAATTAAACTAACCTTTTTATTTTTTAGTTAAATACAATTTCTTTTGATTCAAACTTATATTTTTGTATTCCACTTGCCCAGGTGGCGGAATTGGTAGACGCGTTGGTCTCAAACACCAATGGGGTAACCCGTGCCGGTTCGAGCCCGGCCCTGGGTACAAAAGTATATTAAAGTATTTTTTGTATTTTTCTAAAAAGAAAGAAAGATGAACGCAGATAAACAACTACAATACGATAAAGCTTATTTAAAAATGGCATTAGAATGGTCTGAACTATCATATTGTAAAAGAAGAAAGGTAGGGGCGTTAATCGTAAAAGACAGAATGATTATATCAGATGGATATAATGGCACTCCTTCTGGTTTTGATAATTGTTGTGAAGATGAGGGAGGAAATACCCATTGGTATGTATTACATGCAGAAGCTAATGCAATATTAAAGACTGCAGGGTCTAATCATAATTGTAAGGGAGCTACGCTATATTTAACAATGTCTCCATGTAAAGATTGTAGTAAATTAACATACCAAGCAGGAATAAAAAGAGTAGTATATATTAATAAATATAAAGATGCCTCGGGGTTAGATTTTCTTATTGATGCTGGAGTAGAAGTAGTAGAAATAAAAGCAAGTCTATTAAAATGAAACACTCATATCTACAGCCTATAATATATTCCTTATTAATTATTATTGGAATACTAATAGGTGTGTTTGCTGGACCAAATTCTCAGCCAAATAATAAATATAAGAATCAAAAAATTAATAATATTCTAAATTTAATTCAAGATCATTATGTTGACACTATAAATATCGAAGACTTTAACGATAAAGCTATTAATTCTTTATTAACCGAACTAGACCCCCATTCCACTTATATTAGTGCTAAAAAGTTTAAAGATGTTGAGGAAGAAATGCAAGGTAGTTTTAGTGGTATAGGAGTACAATTTAATATCATAAAAGATAGTATTGTTGTGGTTGCTCCTATATCAGGAGGCCCTTCTGAAAGATTAGGAATCAAATCAGGAGATCGTATTATAGAAGTAGATGGAGAAGATGTGGCAAGTATTAATATAAAAAATGAAGGGGTTATTAAAAGATTAAGAGGGGAAAAAGGAAGTAGTGTACAAGTAAAAATACTAAGAAGAGGAAATAAAGATTTATTAGATTTTACTATTATAAGAGATGACATCCCATTATATAGTGTAGATGTCTCAACACTATTAAATAATAATATTGGATATATTAAAGTAAATCGTTTCTCAGCTACCACATTTGAAGAATTTAATACTGGTATAAATGAATTGTTAAATGAAGGAATGGAGAGTCTTATTCTAGATCTAAGAGGGAATCCAGGAGGATATTTAGGGATGGCTATTAGTATGTCTGATGAATTCTTAGATCAAGACAATCTAATTGTATATACACAAGGGAGAAATAGAGAAAGAGAAAACTTCTATGCAACAAAAAAGGGCTCTCTGCAAGATACAGACATCATAATCTTAATTGATGAAGGGTCTGCATCTGCATCAGAAATTGTTGCTGGAGCAATACAAGATAATGACCGAGGTCTAATTATAGGAAGAAGATCATTTGGAAAAGGATTAGTGCAAGAACAAATCACATTAAATGATGGAGATGCTGTTCGATTAACTACTCAAAGATATTATACCCCTTCAGGAAGATGTATTCAAAAAGAATATGGAAAGAGCGAAAAAGAATATTATACTGAACAATATTTAAGAACAGACACAGTGCCAAATGACTCTCTGTTATTTACAACAAAAAAAGGAAGATTAGTCTATGGAGGTGGAGGTATTACTCCAGATATAAAGATAAATCGAGATACATCGGTAAATTATTCACAAATAAATCTCATGATTAGTAAAGGGTGGATAAACGAATTTTGTCTCAATCATAGCCTACAGTTTCAAAAAATAAACAGTGAAGAGTCACAAGAATTATTTATTTCCAATGATAAAAATCAGGAAGAAATATATAGTGCGTTTTTGAATTTTATTAAAGAAAAAGATAAGAAATTAAACGTACTACTTGGAGAAAAAGAATTAGTTTATTTAAAAAATTTATTAAAAGCAACAGTAGCTAAAAATATTTGGGATGCAAAAGCATACTATAAAATTCTTAGTGAAGAAGATGAATTTATACAAGAGGCAATTAATAAATTAAATTAGACCTATATAATCATCAATGTTTTATTACTTTTAAAAAAAATTAATTATGAAAATATTAAAAATTTTATCTTTTACTCTAGTAGCATTCATTTTTAGCTCTTGTCAAAAATGTATGGAATGTACAAATGAAAATCTATTAGGAGGAGGGAATGGAGGTGAAGTCGATATAGAAATAGAAATATGTGAAGATGAGGTGACCAATTTAAATGCAACTATTGACATGTATGAGGCAGATGGATACACCTGTTATAGAAATATCTGGTAATAAACACAAGTATGAAAAAGAAGCTAACTACAATATGGCTAGTATTATCTGCCTTTGGAATTATGTTTGCTGTACTTTCTTGGATACAAGAGTCAGAAATAATTAATGCTAGTATATTGTCAGGCTATAAAAAAGGATTTATAGCACTTTTTTCTGGCCTTATATTATATTACGGTGTTGCAAAGAAAATGTCATAATAAGCTTTGTCTTAAACACTTTACCAGCTATCAACATTTGTCACGCAAAAATCATCTCCAACATAGTTATTAAACCATACATCATAATCAAAACAAAATGTTTCATAATGACCCGAACAATCATTTCGTATTGTAAAAGAATAACAGTCATTTGCTAATATGTCATCAGCAGTAATTTCTCCACAATTACAAACCTGTTCTTCTTCTTTTTCACATGAAACAAAAACAAGTGATACGACACACAATATATATAGTATCTTTTTCATAATTATCTTTAATTAAAGTCTAAAGATATAAAATATTTCTTCTTTATATTTGTTCTACTAATTATTAAATCTAAATGAAAAATAAATTACACCTCTTAATCTTTTTACTAGCATTATTTATTTCATGCGATAAAGAATGTAACTGTGATAGCGTTGTTTATGAAAGTAATAGTGAAAATAATTATATCCCTACAGAAACAGATAGAGCAAGTTCTAATTACTGCGAAACTGATACAATGTCCAGTGCTTATTTAGACAGTGAAGGAAGTATTGTATATGTCTCTACCATTATCGAATGTCAGTAAGAGAATTTATGCTGATTCAAAATCTTGTATAGCCATCCATAGAAATATAATCTACAATCTTATAATCACCGTCATATTCAAGCAATAAGATTGTCAGGTAGTAACTGCCACTTGGAGGGTATGTGCACCAACCAGTATTAGAAACATCGTAGTAATAACGTCCAGCATCTAGAGGGTCTAGTGTATATTCATATAATGTGTATCCATTTATTCTCCCTCCATTATATCGATAATTTGTTGCCCATATAGCAACTTTTAACGTCCCTGTTCTTCCTCCATTATTTTGATTCTGAATTTTATCTCCATATAGAGTGATATAGTTGCCATCTATTTTATATCCCCAAGTGCCAGAGAAATTTTGCGCGCTTAATTCAATGCTAAAAATAAAAAAGGATAAACAAAATAAAAAAATAGTTCTTCTCATGCAGCAAACTTAATAAAGTTTATTTAAGTTATTAATCTTTATATTTACAAAAAAATAAATATGAGAAAATTACTATTTGTAATATGAAAAAAATAAAAAGGCTGATTTATCATATTCTTTCTTTTAACAAGGTGTTTCTTGCATCATATTGGTTTATTATTCCACACTTTAATAAAACTCAAAGAAAAGCTATCTTGTCAAAATCAGATCCTGTCAGGTATGGAAGTTTACTATTAGCAATAGAGCAAATTCAAAAAGAGAATATTGCTGGACACATTGCTGAATGTGGCGTTTGGAAAGGAGCTTTAAGCAAGTTTATTCACTCTCAACTTCCTGAAAGGAATTATTTTCTATTTGATACTTTTGAAGGTTTTGATAGTAGAGATTTAGGAGAAGAAAAAGATGAGAGGTTTAACAATACAAATGTAAATTTTGTGTTGAATTATATTGGAGGGAATAAAGAAAAGTTAATTGTTAAGCAGGGTTTTTTTCCTGAAACAACAAAAGGAATGAAAGAGGAATCTTTTTCTCTTGTAGTACTCGATTTTGATAAATACGATCCTACTCTATCTGCTTTAGAATATTTTTACCCATTAGTTGAAAAAGGAGGATTTATTTTTATTCACGACTATAGTAGTAGCGAGTCAGAATTTGCTTGTTCCAGAGCATTAGATGAGTTTTTAAAAGATAAAATAGAAAAACCAATATTGATTCCTGATGCATGGGGCTCTGCTATTATTAGAAAGTTATAATTTTATTATAATTCTTACCAACATAAATTATATCGATTAATTAAATTCTTAAAAGAAGAAAAAGGTATCGATCTGTTCGAAGTGGTAAGATTCTAAAACCAAATTACATATTCAGTATTTATAAAAAAGGTAAAGTACGTGAAGAGAGAATCAACAGAGAGTTCAAAGATAGAATTAGTGATATGGATTTTGAATTAGTTAAAAATAGTAAGTTTGTGAAATAAACTAAAAAAATAATTATGAAAAAATTAATGTTTGTACTATTATTTACTCTCCCGTTAATTGGGTTTAGTCAAAATATATATAATGAAGATGACCTTAAATTTAATCAAGACAGTTCATTAATGTTATTAAAATCAAATGACACTCCTGTTTCAGGTATTGTAAAACGAACCTGTAAACGAAAAGGGGTTATTTTAAAAATTAAAACTAATTGTGAAGAATATTATGAAAATGGTCTTTGGATGTCGTCAAAGGGGTACTATAAAAACAAACAAATAAGTCAGGAATTACAAAGAAATGGAATGAGTATATTCTATTATAAAAATGGTGAGATAGAATATATGGGGAGTTATAAGGATGGTTTGGAAAATGGGGCTTGGAAATACCTTAATAAACAAGGGGACTTAGAAAAAGAAGAAACATGGGAAGAGGGAGAAATAATAACAGAAAAAGGTTATAATAAAAACGGACTATTAAAGTATGAACTAGAATGGAAAAATGAAAATAGTTATATAATTAAAGATTATTACAAAGGGGTTTTATATGAGGAAGGGACTATTAAAAATGGGAAAAAAGAAGGTGTATGGAAACAATATGTTTTTTTAGATGATGGGACTACAGAATTGGATAAAAAAATAATTTTTAAAAACGGAAAAAAAGTGGAGAATTGAATGTAAATAGACCGTAAAATCTCACGTACTACAATAGTTATTCAACAGTAACTGATTTAGCTAAATTTCTTGGCTGATCAACGTTGCACCCTCTTAAAACAGCAATATGATATGATAATAACTGTAAAGGAATATTAGAAAGAATTGGCGTTAACTCTTCAAAACAAGACGGGATCTCTATACAATAATCAACAAGCTCTTTCACAACAGTATCTCCTTCTGTTATAATTCCTATTATTCTTCCCCCTCTTGATTTTACTTCTTGTATGTTACTAATCACTTTATCATAATTGCCTTGTTTAGTCGCTATTACTACAATAGGCATTTCTTCATCAATCAACGCAATTGGGCCATGCTTCATTTCTGCTGCTGGATATCCTTCAGCATGTATGTATGAAATCTCTTTTAATTTTAATGCCCCTTCTAAAGCAACAGGAAAATTATATCCTCTTCCTAAATAAAGGAAATTAGAAACATTATGAAATTCTTCACTAATCAATTTTATTTTTTCATCTAGTTTTAAAACTTGTGATACCTTTTTAGGGATAAGCTCTAATTCTCTAATAATCTCTGTGTACTTAGTAAGTGATATTTTCCCTTTCTTTCTTCCAATAAGTAATGCCATTAATGTTAATACCGTAACTTGTGTAGTAAAAGCTTTAGTTGATGCAACTCCAATCTCAGGTCCAGCATGAGTATATATCCCAGCATCTGTTAACCTTGGTATTGATGATCCAACTACATTGCAAATTCCTAGAACTAAAGCTCCTTTTTCTTTAGCAAGCTTAAGTGCAGCCAATGTATCTGCAGTTTCTCCAGATTGAGAAATAGCCAATACTATATCTGATTCATTAATAATAGGGTTTCTATATCTAAATTCTGAAGCATATTCAACTTCAACAGGAATTCTTGCGAAATCTTCAAAAAGATATTCGCCAATTAATCCTGCATGCCATGAAGTGCCACATGCAACAATAATAATACGATTAGCTTTTATAATAGTTTGCTCAAAATCAAAAATTCCTCCGAGTTTTAACTCTTTATTTGTAGGGTCAATTCTTCCCCTCAATGTATCTAAAATACTCTTAGGTTGTTCATGTATTTCTTTTAACATAAAATGAGGATACGCTCCTTTTTGAATAGATTCTAAACTTAGTTCTAACTCTTCTATATAAGGGGTTTTAGAAATATTAGAAATGGTTCTAACATTTAATTCTTGATGTTTATTGATTAACACTACTTCTCCCTCACCTAAATAAACAACATCTCTAGTGTATTCAACGATTGGGGTAGCATCTGATGCAATAAAATATTCTCCCTCCGAAACACCTATAACCAATGGACTACCCTTTCTAGCCGCAATAAGCTCTTCTGTATTCCCTTTCTCTATGACAATAATTGCATAAGCTCCTACAACTTCATTAAGTGCTAGACGTACGGATTCAAATAAACTAACTTTCTCTTGTTTCTTTATTTCTTCGATTAAATGTATTAAAACTTCTGTATCTGTATCACTATTAAAAACATGACCTTTATCTAATAATGCCTTTTTAATAGTGTCATAATTCTCTATTATTCCATTATGAATTATTGCTAACTCTTCATTTTCGCAAGTATGTGGGTGAGCATTTCTTTCATTAGGCTCTCCATGTGTTGCCCATCTAGTATGACCAATGCCTATTTGCCCATTAGTATTATTAAGAGAAGCTTTATTATCTAATTCTAATACTTTACCTGCTGTCTTAGTGATTTTCAATTTATTATCTAAACCAATAGCGACTCCTGCAGAATCATACCCTCTATATTCTAATCTTTGAAGGCCTTTAATAATTATTGGATAAGCCTCTCTATGGCCAACATATCCTACAATACCACACATAATTATAACTCTGAATAATGAATAACTAAACTAATATTCTTATCAAGGATTGTTCTATTAGCGTTTACAGCTCCACCTGCTGGTAAAAGATATAAATCGTTTGTATATGAGTCATCATTTATAAACTCATGAAAATATCTTGTAATATTAAATTCATATTTTTCGTCTGCTAAAAATCCTCCAAAATGGGCTTCTCCTTCAGTAATAAAATCTCTTAAGAATAGGGTAGTCCCCTCTTGATCTAAACGAACTAAAAACAATTTCTCATGTGCAGCATATTGATCCTGAGATCCATTTTCAACATTAAAATGAATTAATACTTTGTTAATTGCTTTACCTGTTAATAATGCTTGTAAAGAATCTTTATCCATTATAGATATCTTAGACTTATAACCTGCCATAGATTGAATATAAGTTCTTGTAGAATCACTAATAATATTTATATCTTCTTTTGTGTTAAATAAATTAAGACATGCGGCATCTCCGCCAAATTCAAAATCTATTGATAAGGTGTCGTTCTCACTATCATCATTATGATAATAAAGCTTTAAATATGAATCAGAACCATTAGCATTTAAGTAGAGTATAGTATTTAATGCTGATGCGGAAACACCAATTCCCTTAAACTCTTGTAAAAAAGTTTCATTATCCTGTAAACTAGCTTCTCCTAAATTTAGGATTTGTTGTCCAAAATCATTAGTCAATCGTATTCTAAAAAAAGGATTTGTTGAATCATTAGATAATGTATATGAGTCTACCCAATTTGCAGAACCTGGAGTTAAAGAAAATGAATTAGAATAATAAACTGAATCTTGGTAAATATCTTCCGGCAACTGAATGACCTCTAAATTAGTAAAGTTAACAAGGTCTCCATAATATCCAGAATATGTGAACGAAAGTATAACTGAGTCTACCTGGGGATTACTCCCTAAACTGATATTATTCTCAGATAATAATATTTGAGTAAGAAATGAGCCTTGATTATAAGAAAAAATAGGATCTGTAATCTCTCCTAATAACAAGCTAAGAGGCTCATCTGACTTAACAGAGTCTTCTGATTCGGTAATAGACATAAAACTATTGAAGTCTGTACTATTAATTATTATAACATCAGATGGAGGCTGTATTTCAAGCCCTATATTATTAGGTTCTGTACAAGAGAACCCAAAAGCTAAGCCAATAAAAAGGCTTAATAATCTTACTTTATTCATTGTTAACTTTCTATTAGAACCCCCTCCTCTTCCTTAATAAAATTTGCATAAAAATCTTGATACGCCTCAATATATTCATCTTCTCCTGGATACTCCATAAATGGTTTGTTTGAAGAATGTATATGTGATAAAACTTTTTTATTGATTTTTGAGCTTGCCTGAACGACTGCGTCAGCATAATCTATAGCAAACTTATGTAGATTGACAATATTAGGAGTTTTAATGTCACAAACATCTGAATCTTGAAGGTCTTCAAAAAGTAATTTTTCCGCTAAAGAATGACTTAAAACGCCAGGGAAAGAATCATCAAATACTGAATATATTACCTTAACATCTTCGAAAAGAGGATCTTCAGCATACAGCTTTTTAATATACATTGGCACAAGAGAGGATATCCATCCCTGACAATGAATAATGTCAGGCTTCCATCCTAATTTGCGCACGGTTTCAATTACACCTTTACAATAAAAAATCATTCTTTCATCATTGTTCGTCATGAAATTCCCCTCTAAATCATGAAACATTTGCTTCCTAGGGAAAAACTCTTCATTATCAATAAAGTATACTTGTAATCTTAATTTTTGAATTGACGCTACTTTTATTATAAGCTGATGGTCAAAATCATCAATAATAAGATTCATTCCTGATAAACGAATCACCTCATGTAGTTGATGCCTTCTTTCATTTATAGTTCCAAATCTAGGAAGAAACATTCTTATGTCAAATCCATTTTCCTGTGTCTTTTGAGGTAATAAACTAGCAACCTCTCCCATTTTAGTTTCTCCAGTATAAGGGTTTATCTCTTGAGAAACATATAATACTTTCCTTTTCTCCATAAATAATTTATAAGCTGCAAAAATATATAAAAAAAATCGATATATAATGCATTTACTTTAATTTTGTTGCATACAAAAACATCTAAATGCTAGAATTTTTTGATAAAAAATCTCTTACTAAACATCTAACTAATATTAGAAAAAACAAATCAATTGGATTTGTTCCTACAATGGGGGCCTTACATGAAGGTCATATAGCACTTATTAAAAATAGTAAGCAAGAATCTGACATAACTGTATGTAGCATTTTTATTAACCCTACACAATTTAATAATAATAATGATTTTATTAATTATCCAAAGAATACTGATAAAGACCTTTCCCTATTAAAAAAAAATAATTGTGATATTGTATACATACCAAAAGTAGAAGATTTATATACAAAATCAGAAGAGCCGAAAACATATAATTTTAATGGATTAGAAACAGTGATGGAGGGAAAACATCGTCCTGGACATTTTAATGGAGTAGCTACAATTGTAGAGAAACTATTTAATATTATGAAGCCAGAAAAAGCATTCTTCGGAGAAAAAGATTTACAACAATTGCAGATTGTAAAAGAGCTTGTAAAAAAAATGAAAGTAAATACAATAATCAAGAGTATTCCAACAGTAAGAGAATTAAGTGGTCTTGCTAAAAGCTCAAGAAACGCATTATTAACACAAGCTCAAAAAGAAGAAGCTTCTATAATATATAAAACTTTGCTTTATTGTAAACAAAACAAACAAATACCAATAAAAGAATTAAAAAAACATGCTACTGATAAAATTATTAGCAATAAGTCTATCAAATTAGAGTATATTGAATTTATAAACTTAGAAACAATGCGGCCTATAAAGTCTTGGAGGGAAGTAAATAAAAATGCTATTTGTATTGCCGCCTATATTAATAGAGTTCGATTAATTGATAATATAATTTTATAGTTTTACCATATGACAAAAAGCTTAATATTGAAAATACTTAAATATGTTATATCGCTTCTATTAGGAATTATAATAATCTATTTCCTTTTTAGAAACCAAGACCCTGTCAAGCTTATTGAAGAGGCACAAAAAGTAGAAGTTCAATGGGTAATTTGGTCAATGATATTTGGAGCCTTTGCATATGTTATAAGAGGGCTAAGATGGATTATCCTTATAAAAGCTCTAGGCTATAGCTCATCAAAAATAAATAGCATAGCTGCCGTATCTATTGGTTACTTCACCAATCTTTTTATACCAAGAGCTGGGGAAATATCACGATGCACCTCGCTTTATCAAGCTGAAAAAGTTCCTGTAGATAAACTTTTTGGAACTATCTTAATGGAAAGAATTATTGATTTTATCGCTTTAATTAGCCTATTACTTTTAACACTAATTATAAAATTTGATGATATTATTACTTTTTATAATAAACTACAAGAACAACAAACAGACAATACCGAAGAGGTAAATAACATCTTATTATTAGGCATTTTAACTCTAGCAGCTTTATTATGCTATTTAATTTTCAAATGGTTAGAAAAATCCAAATTTTATGCATTAATAAGCTCATTTATTCAAGGATTTAAAGCTGGCTTTAAAAGCATTAATGACATAGAAAATAAAAAATTATTCTGGGGCTATACATTGGCTATATGGGTAATGTATTTCCTTATGACATATGTTTGTTTCTTTAGTATGAATGAAACTGCAGGCTTAAGCATTTCAGATGGGATCTTTTTATTGGTTCTAGGAGGTGTCGGAATGGTCATTCCAACACCTGGAGGAATAGGTTCTTATCATGCAATTGTTATGATAGGCCTCTCTGTACTTGGCGTAGGGACTATATACCTAGGAGAAAATGGAGATCCAACAAACCCTGCTTTAATTTTCCCTACAATAGTTCATGTAGCTCAAACATTAGTTGCTATTATCATGGGATCACTTGGATTATTAATCTTATTTTTATCAAAAAAGAAAAGCAATGTCTCATCTTAATACTCTAAAACAAAAAATTTATTCATTAGAAGATATGATGTCTACAAGTAAATTGTGGAAAAAAGAAGGCGAGAAGATAGTTTTTACAAATGGGTGTTTTGATTTAGTACATAGTGCTCATATTACAGTTTTAGCTAAAACTGCAGATTTAGGAGATAAACTAATTGTTGGTTTAAATTCTGATGAATCAATCAAAAAAATAAAAGGCAAAAATAGACCTATTATTAAAGAAGGATCTAGAGCTTTTTTATTAGCTGGCTTATCATTTGTAGATGCAGTTGTTTTATTCTCAGAAGAAACTCCATATAATCTAATTTCACAACTGCTTCCGGATATTTTAGCTAAAGGAGGTGATTATCAAGAGTCTGAAATTGCTGGTTCAAATATAGTAAGAGAGAATGGAGGAGAAGTCATTATTATCCCTTTTATTGATGGATTCTCAAGCACAAATATCATTGAACAGATTAAAAATAGTTAATGGCCTCAAAAAAAATCCAATCTGCTTTTTTTTGTCAAAATTGTGGCACTCAATCTCCAAAATGGCTGGGAAAATGTCCGCAATGTAATGAGTGGAACACATTTGTTGAGGAAATCATACATAAAGAAGACGCGAAATCAAGAAAAGGGTTCTCAAAATCTAAAGTCAGCACCCCTACTCTTATAAATAATATTGACTATACACAAGAAAAAAGAATTATTACAAGTGATTCAGAGCTTAATAGAGTTCTTGGTGGAGGGATTGTTCCTGGTTCACTAATATTATTAGGAGGTGATCCTGGGATTGGAAAATCTACCTTACTATTACAATTTGCTTTAAGCTCAAAGAATAAAAAAATCTTATATGTCTCTGGAGAAGAAAGTGAAAAACAAATTAAGATGCGTGCAGAAAGGATTAATAAAACATCTGAACATTGTTACATTCTAACTGAAACTTCTACTACAAATATATTTCAGCAAATCAGTCAAATAAATCCTGATATTTTAGTAGTTGATTCGATTCAAACCTTACACACTGCTCATATTGAATCTTCACCTGGAAGTGTATCTCAAATTAGAGAATGTACTGCAGAGCTTATAAAGTTTGCTAAAGAAACAGGAGTTGCTGTTTTATTAATTGGACATATTAACAAAGATGGTGCAATTGCTGGTCCAAAAATATTAGAACACATGGTCGACACTGTACTACAATTTGAAGGAGATCGTAACCATATGTATAGAATCCTTAGAACAATTAAAAATCGTTTTGGTTCTGCGTCAGAACTTGGAGTATATGAAATGAACCAAACAGGATTAAGAGAAGTTAGTAATCCTTCTGAAATACTTATATCTGAAAGAGAAGAAAAAACAAGCGGAGTAAGTATTGCTGCTACAATTGAAGGAGCTCGTCCTTTACTTATCGAAATTCAATCATTAGTTAGCTCGGCTGTATATGGCACGCCTCAAAGATCAGGCACAGGTTTTGACACTAAAAGGCTAAATATGTTATTAGCAGTACTTGAGAAAAGATGCGGTTTTAGGTTAGCTGCTAAAGATGTTTTTCTAAATATTACAGGTGGTATAAAAATTGATGATACGGCAATTGATTTGGCTGTTGTATGTTCAATACTTTCCTCCGATCAAGATATTGCCTTAGACACTCAAGTTTGCTTTGCTGGGGAAATTGGACTCTCAGGAGAAATAAGAGCAGTGAATAGAATTGAAGAAAGAATAAGCGAGGCGGAAAAGCTTGGCTATAAACAAATAATTATTTCTAAATACAATAAGTTTAATCCTAAAGGATTTAATATTGATATCATTCAGTGTAAAAAAATCGAAGATGTCTATAGGTTATTGTTTTAACGCGTTAATTATACATTAATGGATGTTTTAAGAAGCCTTTTACTAATACATCCAACCAAATGCGCAGGAACAAGTATCTCAAAAAAAATTCTAGAGCTTAAAGGGTGTTCTAAAAACAAAAGTAATCGCTATAGTGGATATTCATTTAATCGTTTCTTTCAAAAAAACATTCATTATTTTTATACCATTATACATTCTAAGGGTTTATTATTAGCCCCTGTTATCCTCATTTTTTATTTTGTGTGTTTGTATTTTAAAATTCGAAATATTTTTAAAAAACACCTTTACGGCTTAACATTTAATAATGGTAGTATTCAACATTTCAGCTACAAACAGTGGAAGGATGTAAAACAAGTTGATGCAAAAACTATTTGTATAGGTGTAGTTTGTCATCCTCAAAAACGTATAGCATCATCTTACTATTTTCTTGGCTATGATAAACATATATCTTTTCTAAATTTCGTAACTCAAATTAAAAATGAGACTTTATTATCATCTATTAAATTTGTAGGGTTTAAGGCAATTATAAAACAACATATTATAAGTATATCGGATTATTTTGTTGATGAATATGAAAAATGTGCTGCCAATTTTATCTTTAAACAAGAATCATTAAATGATGACTGGTTTGCATTTTGTAAAAAATATAATATTGAACATACTTCGCTTAGCCATATTAATAAAACCAAATCAAATTCTAATTGGAAGCAGCTCTATAATGAATATCCACAAGCCTCAAAAATTGTATATGATTTGTATAAAAAAGATTTTGAAGCTTTCAATTACAAATTAGTAAGTTTCTAAAATAACTCTTGACTATAATTTGATTAATTATCGCAAGAAAGATTTGTTTCTGTTGTTGATTTAATATATACTTTCTCACATTATTTGTTTAGTATGATTCTTAGTGTCTACTTTAGTAATAACCTCTTCAATGATTCCTTTTTCATCAATAATAAAAGTAGTTCTCGTAATACCCATATACTCTCTACCCATAAATTTCTTAAGCCCCCATACTCCATAATCCTGAACAACTTTTTTCTCCTCATCAGAAACAAGAGAAAAAGCAAGGTTATATTTTTCAATAAATTTTTGATGTCTCTTAACACTATCGCAAGAAACTCCTAAAACGTCATAGCCTTTCTCTTGAAGATGGCTATAGTTCTCACTTAAATTGCATGATTGAGCTGTACAGCCTGGGGTCATGTCTTTAGGATAAAAATATAGAACCACTTTCTTCCCTTTGTATTGCTCTAAAGTGATTTTCTCTCCATTTTGATCTACTGCATTTATTTCTGGCGCAGTATCGCCTACTTTTAAATGTGTCATAATCTTTTCTATTTATAATGTGCCTCTTTTTGCTTGTTCTCTTTCAATTGCTTCAAATAAAGCTTTAAAATTTCCTGCGCCAAAACCTCTTGCGCCCATTCTTTGAATTATCTCAAAAAATAATGTTGGCCTATCTTCAACAGGCTTAGTAAAAATCTGTAATAAATATCCTTCTTCATCAGCATCAATCAAAATACCTAACTCTTTTAAAGTATTTATATCTTCCTTTAATTTATGATTATGCTCTTCCAATCTTAATGGAACAGCTGCGTAATATTCTTCAGGAGGAATAGATAAAAATTCAACTCCTCTAGAACGTAATTTTCCAACAGTTGTAATAATATCATCTGTAGCTACAGCAATATGTTGAGCTCCAGGGCCTTCATAAAAGTCTAAATATTCTTCAATCTGAGATTTCTTTTTTCCTTCTGCTGGCTCATTAATTGGAAATTTTATTCTACCATTTCCATTACTCATCACTTTACTCATTAAAGCAGAATATTCTGTAGTAATTTGCTTGTCATCAAAAGATAGAAAGTTGACAAATCCCATCACTTCTTCATAAAACTTAACCCATTTATTCATTTCATTCCATCCTACATTACCAACCATATGATCAATAAACTTTAAACCTGTTGGCTCTGGACTATAATTTGACGCCCATTTTTCAAAACCTGGTAAAAAGACCCCATTATAATTTTTTCTTTCGACAAAAATATGTACTGTTTCTCCATAAGTATAAATTCCTGATCTTACCACCTCTCCATGTTCATCTTTTTCAATAGTTGGCTCCATAAAAGATTTTGCTCCTCTACTGGTTGTTTCTTTCCAAGATTTTGTTGCATCATCAACCCAAAGTGCAATTAC
>CAJWCP010000032.1 GCA_913031595.1 uncultured Flavobacteriales bacterium
CCCACGACCCTCACCTTGGCAAGGTGATGCTCTACCCCTGAGCTACACTCGCATTGGGTCAGCAAATTTAATTAAAAAAAAAAACCCACAAAACTAATCTCTATTTTCCTATTATTTTTTTTATCTCATTCAACTTCATCAATGCTTCGACAGGAGTTAAAGAATTAATATCTATCTCTACAAGCTCGTCTCTTATTTTTTCAAGAACTGGATCATCTAGTTGAAAAAAACTCAACTGTAATTCATCATCTTTCATGTTATCTATTTTGTGATCAATACCCACTCCCTGACTTCTAAGAGATTCTAATTTTGATAATATTTGACCTGCTCTTTTCACAATTTTATTTGGCACACCAGCCATCTTTGCAACATGAATACCAAAACTATGTTCACTTCCACCTTCTTCTAAAGTTCTAAGAAAAACAATATCTTTTCCTGATTCTTTTACAGACACATTATAATTTCGAATACGTTTAAATTTATCTTTCATTTCATTTAATTCATGATAATGTGTAGCAAAGAGAGTTTTAGGACGACATGTGTTCTCATGTAAATATTCGGCAATTGCCCAAGCAATCGACACTCCATCATAAGTACTAGTACCTCTACCAATCTCATCAAGTAAAATAAGACTGTTTTCTGACAAATTATTTAATATACTCGCTGTTTCATTCATCTCAACCATAAATGTAGATTCACCCATTGATATATTATCAGATGCTCCAACTCGAGTAAACACTTTATCAATTAATCCTATCTCTGCTGAATTAGCAGGTACAAAACTTCCAATCTGAGCCATCAAAACAATAAGAGCTGTTTGCCTTAACAATGCTGATTTACCTGACATATTAGGCCCCGTAATCATCATAATCTGTTGTTGATCTCGATCCAGAAATATATTATTTGGGACATAAGCTTCTCCCATTGGCAATTGTTGTTCTATAACAGGATGTCTGCCTTCTGTAATTTTTAATGTAGATGTTGAGTTTATAATTGGCTTAACATAATTATTTCTTTTAGCAATTAAATAGAAGGAAAGTAAACAATCTAATTTTGATATTATATATGCATTTTTTTGGATCACACCAACATGAACAAATATGCTTTTTATCAATTCATTATAAATGTCATTCTCTAACTTTAATATCTTTTCTTCAGCAGAAAAAATCTTATTCTCATATTCTTTTAATTCCTCTGTAATATATCTCTCTGCATTAACTAAGGTTTGTTTGCGTATCCAATCTTCTGGAACTTGATCTTTATACTTATTTCGAACCTCTAAATAATAACCAAAAACATTATTAAACGATATTTTTAAAGAAGATATACCTGTTCTTTCTATTTCTCTTTCAAGCATTTGATTTAAAAAATCTTTACCTGATTTTTGAATTTTTCTTAACTCATCAAGTTCAGAGTTAACCCCTTCTCTTATGACACCTCCTTTATTAATAAGCATAGGAGGATCTTCTGTTAATTCTTTTTCTATTCTATCAATAATTATTTGACAGACATCAATATCATTGGAGATTTCTCTCAATTCTTTTAACTCAGACAATTCACATGCCTTCTTAATAGGAATAAGTGAATACAAAGAAGATCTTAATTTAGAACATTCTTTTGGATTTATTCTTAATGTAGAAACCTTAGATATTAGTCTTTCTAAATCGCCTATTTTACTTATTTCTATTTCTAATTTTTCTGCTAAAGAAAGATCAGAAGTTAATTCCTCAACTATATTATGTCTTACTGTTAATTCTAGATTATCTTTTAGTGGTAAAGCTAACCATCTTCTCAACATCCTTGCTCCCATTGGAGAATTCGTATGATCTAATATATCTAACAAACTTCTCCCTTCTTGACTTGTAGAATGAAACAATTCTAAATTTCGAATAGTAAATCGATCCATCCAAACATATTTCTCCTCTTCTATTCTTCTTATATTTAATATATGTTCCGTATGGTCATGCTTCGTCTCGTTTAAGTAATGTAATGCAACCCCCGCAGCTACAATACCATCTTCTAAGTCAAATATACCAAATCCTTTTAGGGACTTAGTTATAAATTGTTTATGTAATAATTCAGTAGCATAATCAATTGTAAATATCCATTCATCCAACATAAAAATACAAAATGATAACCCAAAATCTTTTTCAAAGCTCTTCTTCTTCTTCTTCTCAAAAAGAACTTCTTTTGGTTTAAAGCTTTGTAATAATTTTGCTACATACAAAGAATCACCTTCAGCAACAAAAAATTCACCAGTTGAAATATCAAGGAAAGAAACTCCAATGTTTTTCTTGCCATAAAAAATGGATGCTAAAAAATTGTTTTCATTCTTTTCTAAAGTTAACTCATTATATGAAACTCCTGGTGTGACAAGTTCTGTAACTCCTCTTTTGACAATACCTTTTGTCTCTTTTGGATTCTCTAACTGATCACATATAGCTACTCGTTCCCCTGCTCTAACTAATTTTGGCAAATATGTGTCTAAAGAATGATGTGGAAATCCTGCCAATTCGATTTTAGAAGACCCATTATTCCTAGATGTAAGGACTATCCCTAATATAGAAGAGGTTTTAATAGCATCCTCTCCAAAAGTTTCATAAAAATCTCCTACTCTAAAAAGCAGTAATGCACTCGGATGCTTACTCTTAATAGTATTATATTGCCTCATCAAAGGAGTTTCTTTATGTTTCTTATTCTTCAATTCCTAAAAATTTATTCTTTAATTTTGCAACAAATATAAGAGATGCGTAAATTAAATAATAATGAATTAGAAAGAATAACGGTGCAAGATTTTAAAAATCAAAAAAAGATACCCTTAACTATTATTCTTGATGATATTAGAAGTGCTCATAATGTAGGATCAATATTTAGGACTTCAGATGCTTTCTTAATTAAAAAAATCATCTTATGTGGAATAACAGCTTCTCCCCCAAATAGAGGAATTTACAAAAGCTCCTTAGGGGCCACTAAATCTGTAGAATGGGAATACCGCAATGATAAAATAGAAGCTATTAAGCAGTTAAAAGATCAAAAGAACTATATAATTGGAGTTGAACAAACTGAAAAATCATGTGTATTAAATGAGTTAGAAATAAAAGATAAATCTATTACCATTATATTAGGAAATGAAGTAAACGGTGTTTCTCAAGATGCTATTAACCTTTGTGATGAAGTAATAGAGATTCCTCAATTTGGCACCAAACACTCATTAAATGTTTCTGTAGCTGCCGGACTAGTAATATGGGAGATATATAAAAAACTAAAGCTTTAATAATATAGAATCTCAAAATCTACTCTTCTATTAATCTCTAAAATAAGATCTGTAGAAGTATCTTCTTGATCAGCTAATTTATTTAACCCATCGTTCTCAAGAGATAATTTTTCTATATCATTTATTATCGCTGCTGAAAATCTATCAGAACTAATATTATAATTTTTGTCTAAATACTCTATAACCGCATTTGCTCTTTTAAATGCTAATTTCTTATTAGATTGAGGGTTTCCTATATTATCTGCATATCCAATCACCTTCATTCTAATATTAGGGTTTTTCTTTAGAATAATTGCGACTGTAGCTAATCTATCTTTATTAGATAATGTAATTACTGAACTGCCTGATTGAAAATAAATAGATGGAAAATGAGAATTTGCGCTTACTTGAGAAGCAGTGATACCAAATTGATTAACCATAACTCCAGGCATTGTGTTTGATTCCAAATCTTTACTATTAGGGACTCCATCTTTATCATCATCTAGCTCAACCCCATTTTCATCAACAACTGCTCCTCTAAAAGAAAAAGGGTCAGCATCTCGATAATCAGGAACATTATCCATATCCACATCTAATGGTACTCCTGAGCCGTCCACTGGTACGCCAAAAGGAGTATTTTCACTTTTGTCAAATGCATCTGAAATACCGTCATTATCAGTATCCTCTGTAAGCCCATCAATATTAATAGATAATATCGAAACATCATCTGTTAATTGATCTATAGGACTAATCCATTCATTATTATAATTGTGCTCCCCTAATCTATAAAGAATACCTAAAGAAAAAAAGGAGTACATATCATTATCTCTCTCTGATATTGAAGGAGACCCATCCCATTTATCTGTAAATGATCTGTGAATATTATAAGACAATGTAATATCCAATCTAGAATTATATTCATAAGAAGAAGACATTCCATATATTAAGACGCCAGCTGGAACCCTTTCTGATTCAACTGCTCCTCCAACTACGCCATCCCATTCTTGATAACCATAACTAAATATAAAATCATTTGATAATAAATTACTTCTAATAACTCTATATTGATTATAACCCACTCCTAAATCTAATTCAAGTCTAAATCTATCAGGGAACCTATATCCTAATAAATAAGAAGAAAAAGAATTTAAATTAGTCTTAATAATTACATCCATCTCTGTTATGTCTGTAATAAACTTCTCACCATTTCCTTGATATAAACCATATGGCTCATAATGATTCTCAAAATATTCAGTGTCATTTGTGTTATAATCCCTTCTAATACCTGCCATCTCTCCAACAATATACCTGCCTTCTAAGCTATAAACAGGATTAAGTCTTTTCTTAAAGACTAAAGATATACCTGATCTTAATTCATGGAAATCTATCGACTCTTCATAAGCAGGGTAAAGAATATATTCACTAATATCTCCATGAAACTTAATAACTCCATATTGCAGTCCAATACTCCAACCATTTAAAACTTCAGAATGAGCTAATTCATCTGAATTAATATCTCTAACCTCTTCACTTTTATTATTAATTGACTTATTGAATGCATCTGATATATCATTCTGAGCATATATAAGACTAGAAAAAAACAAAACAAAAAAGAAAATTAAAAAAATAACAAATCGCATATGATAAGTTTAATCTATTGCAAATTTAAGAAATGTTTTAACATATAAATAATTAATATAAAAAAGCAATATTTTTTAATCTCATAAGTTTTAATATTGTTTACATTTGTATGTCTAAAAAAAAAAACATGAAAAAAATAAATATCTTTTATCTTCTAGCAGCTTCTTTCTTATTAAGTGGATGTGGATTAACTAATATGATAAATAAGTATGATAAAACACGTTTTAATGTGAAACCTAATGTATTGGAGACGCATGGCGGTAAAGTTAGCCTAAATTTAACAGGGCATTTCCCTGAAAAATATTTTGGAAAAAGAGTAACTGTAGACTTCACTCCTGTACTAGTATATGAAAATGGAGAAAAAGCATTTAAAACAATATCTATTCAAGGGGAAGAAGAAAAAGGAGGTCAAGCAACAATATTTTATGCAAAAGGAGGTAAGTTTTCATACACAGATGCCGTTAAGTATAACAAAAATATGATAAATTCGACACTTGAACTAAGAGCTGTAGGAAAAGAAAATAGCCTTATTAAGATTTCTGGGAACCCAGAAATAAGACAAGACATATTAGGTCCAATTAATATTGCAAATGGAGTTATTGCAACATCAACAAGAGTTTTAGACAATGAAATCCTTGCCAATATAAATCATGAGTACGAAGAGGAAACGATTTTAGAAGAAAAAGCAACCATCTACTTTTTAGTTAATCAATCAAATATTAGAACAACAGAAAAGAGTAAAGAAGAAATACAACGATTAAAAGAATTTGTAAACAAAGGGAATAAAACACATTCTATTGAAATAACATCTTATGCATCTCCTGAAGGGTCGATCACAACTAACGATAAAGTTTCTAAAAATCGAATGAAAACTACTGTTCGATACATCAAAGATTTACTAAAATCCCTAAACGTTGACGGGGCAAGTAACAATGATTTATATAATGAAAAATCATCAGGAGAAGATTGGGAAGGGTTTGAGTCAATAGTAAAATCATCTACTATTAAAGATAAAAGAAGAATTAATAATATTGTGAATTCCATAGCTGATGTTGAATTAAGAGAGCAGCAGATTAGAGATATGTCTGAAATATATGATGCTCTTAAAAACGACGTTCTTCCTCAATTAAGGAAAGCTGTTGTTACAATACGATCATTTGAAACAAAAAGAACAAATGAAGAAATAGCTGAGCTATCAATCAATAATCCTGAAATACTTAATCTAGAAGAATTATTATTCTCTGCTACATTAACCAACAATGAAGATGAAAAATTATTTATCTATAATAAAGTAGTGGAAATACATAATAATTGGAAAGGTTATAATAATATTGCTTGTATTCATTTAAGTAATGAAGAATATGCAAAAGCAACAGCCTTGCTTAAAAAAGCTGAAGAATTAGGAGGTGAGCAATCTGATATTCTGACTAATAAAGGTATTATTGCTGCTAGAAAAGGACAATTATCAACAGCACAAAAATTATTTGATAAAGCAAATACAAATGAGAAAAACCAAGCCATATTAGATATTAGGCAAGGTGAGTATAAAAAAGCTGCTAGATTCTTTAAAAATA
This sequence comes from uncultured Flavobacteriales bacterium, assembly GCA_913031595.1. Classification (GTDB taxonomy): domain Bacteria; phylum Bacteroidota; class Bacteroidia; order Flavobacteriales; family BACL11; genus CAJWCP01. The sequence continues at coordinate 6,469 of CAJWCP010000032.1, forward strand.
AATCTTCTTATAACGCTACCCTTGCACAATTACTCAATGGAAATAATAATGCAAGATGTGGTGAAATAAATGGTACTGATCCGTTAAATGCTAGCTGCCATTATTTAAATGCAATTGCAGCAATAAGAAGGGGAGACAAAGAAAATAGTATTGAAAGTCTAAAAATGGCTATTAATATTGATCAGTCATATAAAAAAGAAGCAAAAATAGATTTAGAGTTTCTTGCTTTAAGAAACAACCCTGCATTTATTGAGATAACAAAATAATAAATGAAAAAATAAAATAACATTAATTGCTCCTCTTATGAAAAGAGGAGCTTTTTTTATGAAAACAATTAAACCAAATTTTATAATAATTGGAGCCATGAAAGCTGCTACAACTTCACTTTACTCATATTTACAGCAACATCATGAAATTTTTATGTCCCCAATTAAAGAGCCTATGTTCTTTAACAATTTAGGTGAAGAAAAGACTTATAAGGTAAAAGGAAGTAAAGGAAAACACATTAGAAGCTTTGAAGAATATTATAGTTTGTTTAATGCTGCAAAAAAAGAAAAAGCAATAGGTGAAGCTTCTCCAGCTTATATCTATGATAAAAAATGTCCACAACTAATTAAAAACAATATTCCTGAAATCAAAATTATTGCCATACTTAGACAACCTGTAGAAAGAGCCTACTCAAATTATTTACATACAATAAGATCAGGCAAAGAACCAATAAAAGATTTCTTGAAAGCTTTCCAAGAAGAAGAGAAAAGAATAGCTGAAAATTGGAGCCCATTATACCATTATAAAAGTAAAGGGTATTATTTTGAGCAACTAGAACGCTATTACAATATATTTCCTGCAAATAACATTCATATTATTCTTTTTGAAGACTTAATAAATTATCCTCATAAAACAGTCAAAGAAATATTTAAATTCTTAGCCGTCGATGAATCATTTATACCAAAAAAAGAAGAGAAGAAAAATATATCTGGAATACCAAAAGGAATAATAGGATGGTTTATTATGAAAGCAAGATATTATAATATAATAAATAGCTTTGCTATAAGCAAATACATACCTAAATTTTTAATTAAAATTATACAATCTGTTATTTACAAAAAATCAAAAAAACTAAATACTAAAACAATTCATGACCTAACTGATTTGTACTATAAGAAAGATATTAAGAAACTAGAGAAGTTAATACAAAAAGATCTCAGATCATGGTTAAGATAAGTTAAACCTATGCACTCCTATATCATATTTAGAACTAATTAATGATTTTATCTTTTGATATACACGCTTATTCTCGATAAAATCCACTTCAGAAACATCTAAAATAAGAACAGGAAACATATTTTGTTTGTTTAAAAAATCTAAATATTTCTCCTGAATATTTTGCAGGTACTCATTAGATATTTCCTTTTCAAATACTCTTCCTCTTTTCTGGATATTCTTTTGCAACCTGTCAATATTAGAATATAAATAAACAACTAAATCAGGATTAGAAAGTGATGAAAACATTATCTCAAAAAGTCTATTAAATAATCTTTTCTCGTCAGGCCCTAAATTAGTATCAGAAAATAACTTAGACTTAATAAAAAAATAATCTGCAATAGTAATAGGTTGAAATAAATCTTGTTCCTTATGTTTCTTTAGTTGACTATAACGTTCAGCCATAAAAAATAATTCTAATGGAAATGCATATTCTTTAGGATTCTTATAAAATTTTGGTAAAAATGGATTGTTTGCAAATTGTTCTAATAATAAACGAGATTTAAAATCTAAAGACAATCGTTTAGCTAAAGTGGTCTTCCCTACACCTATATTTCCCTCTATAGAAATAAACTTATAATACATATTTTCCTACCTTTTCCATATCATCACATTCCATTAATAAACGAGAAATTTTTTTATGACATTGAGGATGTAAATAATCACTTGCAATTTCATCTAACGGCAAAAGAACAAATCTTCTTTTATGAAGATATGGATGAGGGACTACTAATCTTTGGCTATGAATAACATTATTATTATAAAATAAAATGTCTATATCTATTAGTCGTTCTCCCCATTTCTTAATTCTTTTTCTACCAATAATACTTTCTATATTTAAAATCTTTTCTAATAAATCGTGTGGACTAAGAGTAGTCTGAACTTTTAATACTTGATTTAAAAAATCTGACTGATCCTTAACTCCCCATGCTGAACTCTCATAAATTCCAGAAGCAACAACAACATCTCCTACCATATTCTCTATTAATGATAATGCTTTCATGAGCATACTCTTTCTGTCTCCTAAATTACTGCCTAATTGCAAATAACAAATGTTCATATCTAGATATAAAATTAAATATAATGTTCCATGCAAAGTATATAAAAATTTTTACTTTTACTGGAATAAAATAAAATTATCATGAAGGGATTTTTAAAAAATATATTAGCTACGATTATAGGAATAGTTTCGGGTGTTTTTATCATTATGCTTCTATTTATAGGATTAATCGGAGTATTAAGTAATGAGGAAGAGGTTAAAGTCAAAGAAAATAGCATATTGAAAATTGATTTAGGCAAGCTTTCAGTTGTAGAGCGTTCGTCAAATAATCCTTTTACACAACTAAATCTTAGTGGAGAAATAAATGAAACTATTGGTATAAAAGAAATATTAGACAATATTGAAAAAGCAAAAAATGATATTAATATAACTGCAATCTATATTAATACTTCTTTCATTATAAATGCAGGAATTTCTCAAACTGAAGAAATAAGAAATAAGTTATTAGAATTTAAGAAAACGGGAAAAAAAATTATTGCCTATTCAGAAGTATATTCACAAAATGCATATTATTTAGCTTCAGTAGCAAACAAAATATACCTTAATCCTGAAGGTGTAATAGATCTAAAAGGCCTTTCAGCAAGTATTATGTTTTATAAAGGTCTTTTTGAAAAATTAGATATAGAGATTCAAATTATTAGACATGGTAAATTTAAGAGTGCAGTAGAACCTTTTACATTGAAGAAGATGAGTCCGTCAAATAGAAAACAGCTAGAATTATTATTAAGTTCATTTACTAATAATATAATGGATAGTATTGCAAGTCAAAGAGAAATACCCCTTTCTGAAATAGAAATGCATGCAAATTTACTCATGCTTGAAGACGCCGAAACATGTCTTGAATTAAATTATGTCGACAGCCTTTTATATGAAGATCAAGTTAAAAATATCTTAGCTGACATGTCAGAATTACATGAATTAAATATTGTCTCTATTAAAAAATATAGTTCTGTCAAAACAATAAAAAAAGATATTAGTAGAAATAAAATTGCCATCATATATGCATCTGGAAGCATTAACTCAGGGGAAGGAAATGAAGAAATGATTGGTTCAGAAACAACAGTAAAAGCTATAAAAAAAGCAAGTGATGATAAGAATGTAAAAGCGATTGTATTAAGAATAAACTCACCAGGGGGAAGTGCTTTAGCCTCAGATGTTATATTAAGAGAAATTCTTTTAGTAAAAGAAAAAAAACCGCTAGTAGTATCAATGGGAGATTATGCTGCTAGTGGAGGTTATTATATTGCATGTGCTGCTGATAGTATTGTGGCAAATCCTACAACACTAACAGGTTCAATTGGTGTATTTGGCATCATACCAAATCTAGAAAAATTCTACGATAACAAATTAGGCATTACTATTGATACTGTAAATTCACATAAATATGCTGATATGGGTATAAATAGAAAACTATCTCAATTAGAAATAAAAAGAATGCAGAATAGCGTTAAAAATGTCTATAATACTTTTATTAGCCATGTAAGTAAAGGGAGAAAAATGAGTAAAGAAGCTGTAGATGAAATAGGACAAGGAAGAGTATGGACAGGTTATGATGCAAAAAAAATTGGACTAATAGATACATATGGAGGAATTGAAAAAGCAATTGAAATTGCAAGCGCACTCGCAGAAGTTGAAGATTATCGAATTATTTCCTTACCAACACAAAAAGATCCTTTTACTGATCTAGCTCTAAAATTAGGAGAAAGAAATAATATTGCAGATTTTTTATTTAAAGAATTCGGAATAAAAAGCAAGCTTATTAAACCTATAGAAGAAATCTTAACAAGCGATCAAATTCAAGCTAGAATACCATTTACAATTGAACTAGAATAATTTTTCCTGCCTTGATTTCTCTTTTTTAAAAAACTCGATAATATACCCTTCATGAGCACGAACATTAAAAACCTGATTATTATCTAATAATAAATACTGTCCTTTTATACCTTTTAATTCTCCTTCAACAATTGAAGTCTTATTTAATTTCAAAGTATTGATCTTTTTAGGATATTCTAAAACTGGATATTTTATTTCTGTAATATCATTATTTGGTAAAACGTAGTTCTGTAAATTTTTTGGAACATATTGTGTAAGATGGTCTTTCATTTCTATTAAATCAACAGGATCTGGCTCTCCTGATAACATTTTTCTCCAATTTGTAATATCAGCTACATGTTCTTTTAAAGCAACCTCAATATCTCCTGACATTTTTCTATTTGGCACTTCTGCCAACAAGATAGCCTGACTAGCTCCTTGATCCATCCATCTAGTTACTCCTTGAGAAGATCTAGTAATGCCTACTTTGATTCCGCTAGAATTTGCTAAATATACATAATGTGGGGCTAATTGAAATTTCTTCTCCCATTCTAAATCTCTTTCTTCAATTCCTAAATGCGCTTTACATAGCTCTGGTCTAAAAATACTTTGTGAAGCCATCGGAGACTCCCAATAACACTGATAACAAAAATTTGAACGATAAAATTTTTTCAATTGCTTTCCGCATTGACAAATAACAAATCCATTCCACTTAATAGAAATAAATGATCCTAAGTAATCATTCATATTATGAGAAAAATCATTAATATCTAAAGTGTATTTTACAACTTTATCTAATACTGTATCCATTTTTCTCAATATATTTGAAGTCATAAATTTTATGTTTTTAAGCTTATAAATATATCAAAATTGAATAATTATTCTATAAAAAACTCTATTCTTTCTTTTTTGATAAAGAAACGGATTAACAAAATCCAAAACTTCACAGAGCATGCATATATAATGCAAAAAAATGTTTTAAATCATTTAATCCTAAAGGCAAAAGACACAATGTTTGGTCAAAAATATCTCTTTAATCAAATTAATAGTTATAAAGATTTTAAAGAAAATGTCCCACTACAAACTTATGAGGAAATATATCCCTATATAAAAAAAAGTAGAAACGGAGAAGAAAATATACTTTGGCCAGGAAAGGTAAAATGGTTTGCTCGTTCATCTGGCACGACAAATGATATTAGTAAATATATTCCTGTAACAAAAGACTCATTATATGAATGTCACTTTAAAGCAGGAAAAGATATGCTTTCATTATATCAAAATAATTTCAACACTAAAAATCTTTATTCAGGAAAGGGATTAATGTTAGGGGGAACATTATCATATTCTAAAAATGGAACATCTCAAGAAGGAGATGTGTCTGCAATATTATTAACTCAATTTCCTTTCTGGGTAAGTTACCATAGAGTTCCAGATATTAAAACAGCTATCTTAAATGACTGGGAGGAAAAAATAGATAAAATAATAAATCAATCTATCAATGAAAACATTACAAACATAACTGGTGTGCCTTCATGGATGTTAATTATCTTGCAAAAGATATTAAAAAAAACAGGTAAAAAAAATATATTAGAAGTATGGCCAAATCTAGAGTTATATATGCATGGTGGAATTAATTTCAAGCCATATCAACAGATATTCTCAGAGTTAATTCCAAGTAAAGAGATGAATTATTTAGAAGGGTATAATGCATCTGAAGGATTTTTTGGGATTCAAGACTCACAAGAACATAAAGGTTTATTGTTAATGGTCAATCATGGTGTTTTTTTTGAATTCATTTTATATGAGTCATATTTAAAAGGAATCAAAGAAGCAATTTCTTTAGAAAGTGTAGAAATAGATAAAAAGTATGTTATCGTAATTAGTACTAATGGAGGTCTTTGGCGTTATATTATTGGAGATGTAGTGAAATTCTCCTCAATCAACCCATTTCGAATTGAAATTATTGGGAGAACTCAAGCATATATCAATGCCTTTGGAGAAGAATTAATGGTTCATAATACAGATAAAGCATTACTAAAGACATGTCAACAATTCCAAAATAAAGCTTTAAATTATACTGTTGCCCCGGTATTTCTTAGTGAAAAATCAGGAAAGCATCAATGGTTAATTGAATTTGAAAAAGCACCATATAATCTAGAAGAATTCACTCATCAACTTGATAAAAATATACAAGAAATTAATTCAGACTATACTGCAAAAAGAAGTAAAGACCTCATTCTTTCAAAGCTTGAAATTATCTCTGTAAAAAAAGGTGTATTCTATAATTGGTTAGAAAAAAATAATCGACTTGGAGGACAATATAAAATACCGAAGTTATCAAATGACAGAAGGATTATTGAAGAAATCATAACTATCAATAATAAGTTTTCAACAACGAGTTTATAGAAGAGATAAATATATCTACTTAATAAAATAACTTTTTTATTTTAGTAAAAAAATATATATGCACATTGCAATAGCTGGAAATATTGGATCAGGTAAAACAACTCTCACAACAAAGCTCGCAAAACATTATAAATGGGAAGCGCACTATGAAGACGTTGAAAACAATCCATATTTAAATGATTTCTACAAAGACATGCGCGACTCGAAAGAGCTGTACGATATGTCCAACTTTGACCCGTCTAGTGAGTTCTACGACGACACGAACAAGAAAGTGCTGGGTAAGTTCAAGGATGAGTGCGATGGCAAGCCTCCCTCTGAGTTTGTAGGGCTGAGGCCCAAGATGTATTCCCTGAAATGCGGAGCGAGCGAGAAGAAGACAGGCAAGGGCATCCAGCGTGCCTACTTGAAGCAGAACATCAGTCACGACGACTACAGGCGGTGTCTCTTGTCAGACAAGCGTCAAGACCAGCAACAGCTCGCCTCCTTCCACACGATACGGAGCCGGCAGCACCAACTCGGCAGCTACGAGATCAACAAGGTGGGATTGTGCTGCTTCGACAACAAGCGCTACTTACTGGACGATGGAATCACGAGCTACTCGTATGGACACCACCGGATTGGATCGCTATGAACACCATAGAGATAGATTAAAGAGGAAAGGGAAAAGAAATGAACTAGACCCACATTATCATTTATCATATGTAATGAATATAAACTGTTGTTATTTACATAAAGGAACTTTATATAATTTACCTACAATGTTTGGAATTTGGAAAAAACGAGATATACCATTAGAAATAAAACCAACAATAACGGGTCACCCAGAATTTGAATTAGTAAAAGGAAAAGACAATAAAATGTTAGCATTAGAAGAAGGTAAAACAGTAAATAAAAAATATTTTTGGATGAGAACAGCATTAAAACATAAGAATAAAATAGTACAATCTCCAGTATTTCGTAGTGGAACAGAATTAATGGATGATTATCGTGGAACAGCAGGAATGAAAGCAACGCCTTTAGATAAATTATTAATGTGTTATTGTTTTAAAGTTCATAATGAAAAAAATTATGATAAATTGTTTGATTATTTTAGTATTTTTAATTGGAAAGATACATTAGGACAATTTCAAAGTAGGAGAACAAAAAAAGATTGGACAACCCCATCATTAATTCACATATCAGAGGTTCAAATATTTTCAGCAATAAATGAGGGTTCGGAATTTAAACCATATATAGAAACTGTAGATGGGGAAGAAGTAAAAATAAGACATGAGAGGAGTAAAATAGTAAGAAATACGGTGAAAAATAAATATAAAAAGGTCGGTGGTAAAAGAACGAGAAGAAGAAGAAAGCGTGGTCATAATGGAGATGGTTGCGGATTATAATGTAAATATAATTATATATGAATAAAATTATATATACAATAGTATTGGCAGTAACATTAACATTATTATTTAAACAAATAAGAAATAAATCAAATATGCCGAAGGAGATGATAATACCAGTGATAGTAGCATTAATAGTGAAATATGTATTGGGGGATTGGGATAGTGGATATAGTTGGACAGTATCAGATATAATATATTGGCTAACAATAATTACAACAAGTTATATAATAATAAAAAAATGGTGATGGGTGTATGTGTATTATAATGTAAATATAATATATAATGAGTGATTATGGAGCTGCGTATGGAGATCAAAGTTATACAGTAAATCGTTCAGATCAAGCAAAAAAAGATGAAAAGAAAGCTAAAGACCTATATAATATTGATGTTTCTAATTTTGGTGGAAGAAGAAAAAGAAGAAAAACAAGAAGAAGGAGAAGAACTTTAAGAAAATCGCGTAAGAGAAGAAGAAAATCGCGTAAGAGAAGAACAAGAAGAAAAGGTGGGAATATGTTTTGGGAAACTGACAAGGATAGATATATTAAAGCGCATAATCAAAGACAAAGAGATAGAGCGAGGCGCAACACCACTCTTTACCGTGAGAGGGCGGCAGCAGAAAAAGAGCAACAGAGAAGGGACAGAGAGGCAGCCGCTGAGCAAAAAAGAAAGGATAGAGAAGCAAGGGAAAGAAATAAAAGACACGAAGAAAAAGAAAGAAGAGCAAATGAAAAAAGGAAAGCGAGGGCACGGGCTAGAAAGGAGAAAAGGAGACCTCAACAAGTATCAAAATGTTCAAGTAAGAGTAATATGAGTGATGCGAGGGGTTGTGGTCATTATTATTATGAATTAGATGGAAATAAATATTATTGTAGGAATGGACCGGGTGGTCCGGACGCAATGCCACCTCAAGATTGTAGTGAAAAAAGTGCAACATGGGGAGCTCGTAAACCTTATAATCCGTAAATAAATTGATATTAAATTGATTAAGTTAATTAATATCAATACAATATGGGAATAGAAACAAGATACGAATACAAATACTATACAGTTATTGATACTGAACAATGGCGTAG
>CAJWCP010000033.1 GCA_913031595.1 uncultured Flavobacteriales bacterium
TTTTTTTGTCTTTTTTATTAAATTTGAACAATTAATTTAAAAAAAAAGAAAATGAAGAAAATTTACACCCTGCTTATAGCTTTAATATTTTCATTGAATATATTTGCTCAGTTTAATAGTGAACACCGTGTTTTAGAAGACAAGTTGATTAATTATGTAGTTAGTAATGATATTTCAAACGATATTATTTCTAATAGTGCAGCTTCTTCTTTTACTCCTTTTTGGTCAAGTGATTTTTCAAACCCTAGTGATTGGGTAATAGATAATACAGGCAGTTTTGGTAATGAAGGCTGGAGTATTGACCCTACAACAGACAGTTGGTATTTGCAAAGTTTTACTTCTACATCTGGTGGAAATTTTGCAGAATTAGGAAATGGAGACCCTACTGTTACTGGTTGGAGTGGCCCAATACAGGTAGAATACACTATCACAACTGCTAATCCTATTGACATATACGGCACTATTGGTTCATCTAATGCAACTTTATCTTTCGAAGAGTATGGAGCTAGATTTAACGATTTACAGGCTGTACAAGTAAGTATAGATGGTACAAATTTTGTTACAGTAGCTGATAATTTAAATTATCCTGTTACTTCTCAATCAAATGGGTCCAATCCTTATCCTAACCCTTCACTTAGAGAGATTAGTCTTGCTCCTTATATAGGTAGCATGCCTACACAAGTATGGATACGTTTTAGTTGGACAACAAATTTCCCTGCACAGGCCACTAATCCAAATGTTTGGATAACTTATGGATGGTGTATAGATGATGTAAGTTTAACAGAAACAGCTCCATATGTAATGGAGGTTGTAGATCAAAATCATGGAGGATGGGATATAGGATATCTTTCTACTAATGGTGTTGGTATGGATTATACTTATAAGCCACAGATACAATCAGATGCAAATCCATATATGTTTGAGATGACATTAGCAAATCTTGGAGCTCAACCATTACACGGGATTCGTATGAATATAGATGTAAATAGTGGAGGAATGAATGTTTTTTCTTCATCTAGCGATACTACAACTTTACCTGTAATGGATACTGCTTCATATTTAGCGAACCAAACATTTGCTCCTTTATCTACAGGACAATATGATATGAGTTTTTACGGAAGCTCAAATAATGTACCAATGTCAGATGTTGCCACTATGACAGCTTATATTACAGACACTATATATGGTAGAGATAATAATAATGCAGGAGGTGCTTGGCGTGTTGGAAGAAATTGTGGAGGATTACAATTAGCAAATAAATTTGATGTATATGCTACTGATGAAATTACTTCTATTTCTGCACATGTTGCTGATTATTCGATACCTGGAGCATTTATGTATGGTATATTGTATGAAGTTGATACAACAGGAGGAACTTCTACGTATATTCCTTTAGCACAGACAGATGATTATACTATACAGTCTGCTGATAGGGATAATTGGGTGACTATTGGCTTTACTCAAGCATATAATGCAACACCAGGCATGTATATGGTTGCAATAGGAGGTTATATGCATCCATTAGATACTTTTGGTATTAGTGTCTCTGGAGATGCTGAACCTACAATGTCTATGATTTATGATGATGGTAGTGGATGTGATTTAGGTAGTCAAACAGCTCCTTTTTGGTACTGGGTTTCTAATACCCCTATGATTCGAATGAATTTAGGATATGAAGTTCCAAATTCTATTAACTCAAATATTATAAATAATATTAAGATGTCTCCAAACCCATCAAAGGGCAATATTTTTGTGGAGTTTAATAATATGGAGAGTGATTCATATAAGCTTGTCGTAACAGATGTTTTAGGTAAAGAAGTATTTAATGAAGAAATATATATTAACTCCTATTTATCTAAACATATAGATCTTACTTCTTTTAGTAGGGGAACTTATTTATTAAAAGTAAGTAGTTTAAATTCATCTATAACTAAAAAGATAATCTTAGAATAAAAAAGCAACACTATATATAACAAAAAAGCCACTCATATGAGTGGCTTTTTTATGTGGTGCTACCAAGATTCGAACTAGGGACACATGGATTTTCAGTCCATTGCTCTACCAACTGAGCTATAGCACCAACAAAATAATATGCAAATTTAGTTGTTTTTTTTATTTAAAGAAATATTTTCGTTAATACATCTTTGTATACTAATTTTATATTTTTGGTGAAAAATATTTTTTTTGAAACTTATAATTGATATAGGTAATACTATAATAAAAATCGCATTATTTGACAATAAAAGAATGTTAAGAGTAGCAGATCTTAATGTCCTTTCAGATATTAATATTCGTGATTTTTTATCAGAAGATATTGTCTCAAAGGGTATTTTATCCTCAGTTAAGGAGATAGATGATCAAGCAATTAAAATTATAAAGAAATATAATTTACTTTTATTAGATGAAAACACACTAATTCCTATTAAAAGTCATTATAAAAATCCGAGAACTTTAGGGAAAGATAGAATTGCTGCTGCCGTATCAGCACACTTATCATATCCTTCTAAAAACATATTAATATTAGATTTAGGTACTTGTCTTACTATCGATTATGTTAATCAAGCAGGAGAATACGAGGGAGGACGTATCTCTCCTGGTTTAAAAATGCGTTATAAGGCCTTACATGAATTTACAGACAAACTACCTTTAGCTAAGATTAAAACTCAATCACCTTTTTTTGGTGATGACACTAATTCATCTATAAATAGTGGAGTGCAGAGAGGAATGATAGCAGAAATAGATGCTGTTATAGACGCTTTTATGAAAGAAAAAGAGGATTCTTGCGTTATATTTACAGGAGGAGACTGTTTTTTCTTTGAAAAAGAATTAAAAAATCAGATATTTGCAAATCCTTTTTTAGTACTTGAGGGATTAAAAGAGATTTTAGATTATAATGGGTAGAATATTAAAAACCATATGTTTTTTATTTTTAGTAATTGATACTTCTTTTGCTCAATTAGCGACCACTTCTCCTTATTCCCGTTTTGGACTAGGAGATTTGCAAGGAACAGTATTTGCAGAATATACAGCTTTAGGTGGAGGTGTTAGTTCATTATCTGATGAATATAGTATTAATCCTTATAACCCTGCTACTTATAGTAATATAGGTAAGAATACTTTCTTATTGTCTTTAGGAGCCTTACATAATACTGTTAACACACAAAATAATTCTGACAACTATATTAGTAATAACACTTCTTTTTCACACTTAACACTTGCTTTTCCTTTTAATGATAAGATAGGAATGAGTATAGGATTACTTCCATATAGTAATATAGGATATGAGTTAAGCTCAAGGGATGAGGAATATAATGCAGATTTGCTTTATTTTGGAGATGGAGGCCTTTCTACAGCATATTTAGGTGGAGCATATCAATTATCAAATAATCTTGCTTTTGGAGTTAATGCTAACTATTTATTTGGAGGATTGAATAGAAGAAAAAAACTGATTTATGATGACAACACTTTTTTACATAGTAGATCTAATAGTAAACTTAATATAAATGGACTTTATTATCAACTCGGATTAATATATGATAAAAAATTTCAAGATGAAAAACTATTTTCTTTAGCATTAACACTAACTAATAATTCTGATATTAGTGTTACGAGATCGGAGATTTTAGAAACGTTTAGTTATTCCGGAACGCTAGAATTAATAAAAGACACTGTTTTTGATAATACAGAAAATGGAAGCATAACACTCCCTCAATTTATAAGTGTAGGATTGACTTATCGTGATGGAAAGCGTATCCTTGTTATAGCAGATTACAGGATTCAAGATTGGTCAGAATATAAAATGTTTAATGAATCGGATGATTTAAGTAATAGTGTGCGTTCTTCTATAGGGCTTCAGTATATACCTGAATATAATTCTACAACACAATATTATAAGCGCATGGCATATCGTTTAGGTTTTTCATACCACAATACTCCTTTACAATTTTACAATACGCAATTAAATGAAAAGAGTATTAGTTTAGGTTTTGGATTTCCTATAAAGAGATCAAGAACAAGGTATGATTTTTCTTTAGTTATAGGAGAAAGAGGAACTCTAGAAAATAATTTATTGAAAGAACAATTTATTAAATTTGGGCTAAGTATTTCTTATGATAGTATTTGGTTTTTAAAAAGACAATATGATTAATAACATTATGAAGACAAAACTTATTTTAGCATTAATTTTTTTATCTGTAATGCGTTTAGAAGGTCAGTCACAGTTTGGGCAGGATGAGGTAACATGTAAACAGAATCTTTCGGTGTTTCGAGAATATTATAAGCAAAAGAATTATGCTGATGCATTAAGTCCTTGGAGATGGGTTTATTTTAATTGTCCTGCATCAAGTGGAAATATTTATAAGAATGGACCAAAGATAATTAAGGATAGAATTAAGAAAGATCCAGAAAACAAGGATTCATATGTAGATACAATTATGATGATTTTTGATCAAAGAATTCAATATGGTTTTGGACAGGAGTCCTATATATTAGGTCTTAAGGGTTATGAGCTTGTTATGTTAGATAAGAAGAGGAGTTTAGAAGCTTTTGAAATTTTAAAGAAAGCTATTGATATGAGTGGTAATAATTCACATTTTAGCGCAGTATATGGTTACATGCAGGCAGTTGTAAATTTAGAAGAATCAGGTCAAAAAACTCCTTCAGATGTTTTAGATGTTTATGCAACTGTAGCTCAGATCGTAGATTATAATATAACTAATGAGTCAAAATCTACAAAATATTTTATTCAATACTCAGAAGAAATAGAGGATTTATTTACGCCTTATGCAAATTGTGATGATTTAAATTCTCTTTTTTCAAATCAGCTAGATTCTAGGAGAGATGATGTAAATTTCTTAGAAAGAGTAGCTAATACTTTAAAAGACCAGAATTGTAAAGAATCAAATTTGTTTTTAGAAGTAACAACCGCTTTATATGATCTAAAACCTTCTGCTTCATCTGCTTATTTAATGGCAAAAAAGAGCATCCTAAATAAAAACAATACTGATGGTATAAGATATGCGAAAGAAGCTATTGATATGGAAGAAAACCCTGATTTAAAAGCGAAATATTATCTTGCTTTAGCAGATGCATATCGTTCTTCCGGCTCATTTTCTTCTGCAAGAGGTGCTGTATATAATGCTCTTAAATATAAGAATGGATGGGGGGAGGCATATTTAAGTCTTGGGAATATTTATGTGGCTGGAGCTAAAAGTTGTGGTTCAGATTTTGAAAAGCAAACTGTATATTGGGTTGCTATTGATGCATTTAGACAAGCACTGAATGATAGTCAGACAAAAAATCGAGCAAGTAGATCAATAAATACTTATTCAAAATATTTTCCTAATACAGAAGATTGTTTCTTTAATGGATTATCCGAAGGAGATACATACAAGGTCAGTTGTTGGATAAATAAATCAACAACTGTTCGTACTAGTGATTAGAATTATTATGAGAATAGTGTTCTTGTTTTTTTTGTTTATTTCTTGTGTGAATGATCCTAATGTCATTCAAGATTTTGCATTAATGGAAGAGTTGCCTATAGAAAGCATCAAAGACGCAGAATTAATTCAGACCCAGCAAGGGGTTGTAAAATTACGAATTTTGGCAGGATCTATGAATAGGTATAGAGATTTGTCTTATCCCTTATGTCTTTCTGATATTATAGTTACTTTTTATAATAATAAGCAAAAATCATCAGTATTAGTTGCTAGAAATGCTAGTATTGACGAAAGAAAAAAGATTATGACCGCATCAGGTAATGTTGTATTGGAAAATCAAAAAAATAAACTTGAAACAGAAGAATTAATCTGGGATGAAAGATCTCAAAAGATTTATACAAATAAACAAGTTAAAATTACCAATCAAGAAGAAACTATATTTGGAGAAGGGTTTAGTTCAAATGCTGATTTTACAGAATATACAATTAGTAAGATTCATGGAAATCTAGATATATCTTTTTAATTAAGAAATTAATATTTTTATAGATGTTTTTTATTGCATTCATAACACTTTTATTTTCTGCTTTTTTTTCTGGCATTGAGATTGCTTTTGTTTCATCTAATAAATTACAACTTGAGTTAGATAAAAGCACAGGAAGGTTTCCGTCTTCTATTATTGCATATTTTTCCAAAAATGAATCTGATTTTATTACCACTATGTTAGTTGGGAATAATATTGCACTAGTCATATATGGTATTATTATGACAAAAATTTTAACTCCTAATTTAATTCAGCATATTGCAAATGATTTTAGTTTGCTTTTTGTGCAGACTATTATTACAACAATTATTGTTTTAGTGACGGCAGAGTTTTTACCGAAGGCTATATTTAGAATCTATCCTAATCAAACTTTAAAATTCTTTTCAATACCAATTTTTTGTTTCTTTATTATTTTGAGACCAGTTGCAATATTAATGTTCGAGTTATCTTCTCTAATATTAAAATTTGTTTTTAGGCAAGATTATAAACAAGTTAAACAGGTTTTTGACAAGAAAGATTTAGATGCATATCTTTCTCAAATTAGCTTTATTGAAGGAGAGCAAAAGAATATACCTGAAGTAGAGATGCTGCAAAATGCGATAGATCTTACAGATAAGAAGATTAGAGAATGTATGATCCCAAGGACAGAGATTATAGCCGTTGATTTAAACACCTCTATTCAAGAGCTTAGATCTAAGTTTGTAGAGACTAAATTATCAAAAATTTTAATTTTCAAAGGAAATATAGATAAAGTGATTGGCTATGTTCATTCTTCTGATTTATTTAAGAATCCAAATAATATTAAAGCGATTTTATTGCCTATTGCATATGTTCCAGAGAGCATGTTTGCGATGGAATTATTAAATCAATTTATTTCTAATGATCAAGGAATAGCTTTAGTTGTTGATGAATTTGGAGGAACGTCAGGAATGTTAACTATTGAAGATGTGACTGAGGAAATTGTTGGAGAAATAGTAGATGAACATGATCAACAGGAGTTTATAGATATTAAGATTTCGGAAACGAGTTTTAAGTTTTCTGCTCGTTTAGATGTAGAGGCAGTTAACAAGAAATATCATCTCTCCTTACCAGAATCAGATGACTATGAGACAATTGCGGGACTTATTTTACATTATACAGAAGCTATTCCTAAACAAGATGATATTGTAGTTGTTAATGAATTTCGATTTACAGCAACCAATGTTACTCAAAATGGAATACAAGAGGTCTTTCTAGAGGTTGTTTTGAAAGAGTAATTGTTCCCTTCTGCATTTTTATTTATTAAATAACAATTGTATATTCGCAAACCTTAATAAAAATAAATACGTCAATGGCAACATTAGGAAATATCAGAAGAAGATCAGGTCTTTTATTCGCAGTAATTGGAATTGCGATGTTAGCCTTTATATTAACAGATTTTATGCAGTCTAAGAGATCAGGAGGAGGGAGTAATATTGTTGGGCAGGTTCATGGTCAGGATATATCAATCCAGGAATATGAGCTTGCAATAGAAGAGATGATTAATAATTGGAAGAGTCAAAATCCAAATAGTATTCTTAATCAAACAATTACTGCACAACTTAGATCACAAGCGTGGGATGAGTATATTAAGGAATTAATAATGAATGATCAGTATAATAAAATAGGTATTGATGTTTCTGAAGATGAATGGTGGGAGTTGTTACAAGGAACAAATGCGCATCAGGAAATTCGTAACATAACTTCTTTTCAAGATCCTTTAACAGGTGTTTTTGATAGGACCAAGGTGGTCTCATATGTGCAGAATCTAGATCAGGATCCTACAGGAGAAGCTAAAGAAAGATGGATTGGATTTCAGAATTATTTAATTGAATTACAAAAAAGCACAAAATATAATTCTTTACTAGATAGGTCGATGTATATAACGACGAATCAGGCTAGAATCTCTTTTAATGAAAAAGAACAACAAGTAAAATTTAATTATGTTTCTATTCCTTATACATCTGTTCATGATAGTTTATCACAAGTTACTCCGAAGGAAATCAAAACATATTATAAAGATCATAAATCTGACTATGAACAAAAGGCATCAAAAGATGTAGATTATGTTGTTTTTCCAGTTCTTCCTTCAGAAGATGATGATTCTAAAACAAGATCTGAGCTTGAGCGATTAGTTTCGGACTTTACTAATTATGATGATTGTATTCTTATGGCAAAAAGAAATTCTGATAATATAGGAGCCCGTTTCATTTTTCAAACAAAAGAAAACCTTGAGGATCCTAATTGGATTGAATTATTTGATCAGCCAGAAGGCACAGTTATAGGACCTTATTTATTTAATGAGGATGTTTATAGAATAGCTAGATTATACAATTCTTCTAATCGTTCAGACTCTGTTGAAGCAAGACATATTCTTATTAGACCTTCTTCAGTAGTCTCTATAGATTCTGCTCAACGATTTATAGAAGCATTAAAAGTAAAGATTGAAGAAGGTTCTGATTTTGGAGATTTAGCTCAACAATATTCAGAAGATCAGTCAAATAAAGAAAAGGGAGGTGAATTAGGGTGGTTTCAAGAAGGCGCTATGGTAGATGAATTTAATGATGTTTGTTTTACATCCAAGAAGGGTGATTTAAACATAGTACAAACTCAATTTGGAGTGCATTTAATTAATGTAATGAATACCAGTAAAAAGGTCAAGAAAGCAAAGATTGTTTTTATTGATAGAAATGTTGAGCCGAGCACAGAAACATTTAATTTAAATTATTCAAAAGCAGCGCAATTTGCAGGTAAAATTCTTAATGAAGGAGTTACTTTTGATTCATTAATTATGTCAGATAATTTAGTTAAAAGAACAGATAGTAAAGTTGAACATGACAAGCAAAATATATCTGGACTGCCAAATTCTCGAGAAATGGTAAGATGGATGAATAGAGCAAATGTAGGAGATGTTTCTGAGGTTTTTCAGTTTGATGATAGTTATGTGGTAGCATATATAACAAAACATCGCAAGGAAGGTTTTATTTCACTAGAAGAAGTTACTGAGCAAATTAAAGCAATAGTTAAGAAGAAAAAGAAAGGAGATTTAATATCTGATTTAATAAAAGGGCAAGATCTTGCAACAATTGCAGCTAAAAATAACACTATTATTGTTAATGATAAGACTATAAATTTTGCAAACTTAAGTATTCAAGGTATGGGATATGAGCCAGAATTAATAGGCGCTGTGTTTGGAACTCCTTTGAATACTCTATCAGAACCTGTTATAGGTAATAGTGCTGTTTATGTGTTTAATGTAACGTTTAAAGATCAAGAACAAAAAGAAGGTGATTTTTTATCACAAAAGAATAAGTTAGCAACTGATGCAAAACGTTATTCTAATTCTACCGCATATACCGTGCTAAAAGAGAATGCTAATATAAAAGATTATAGATCTGATTTTTATTAATCATTAAAAGTTGGTAGATATTATTTAATTTGTCTATCTTAATATTTGTAGTCGATAAGAATCTAGATTAAGAAAGATAAAAACTAATACAGTAAACCCAATTAAAGAAGATCCTCCATAACTTGTGAAAGGAAGAGGAATCCCAATGACTGGCATAAGACCTAGCGTCATTCCAATATTTATTAGAAAGTGTGTGAATAATATACAAGCTACACTATATCCATAGATTCTGCTAAAATTTGACCTTTGTCTTTCAGATAGCCAAAGAACACGAAGCAATAGGCTTACATATAAAATAATAAATAAGAAACTACCAAAGAATCCCCATTCTTCTCCAATTGTACAAAAGATAAAATCTGTACTTTGTTCTGGCACAAAATCAAAACGGGTTTGAGTACCATTTAAAAATCCTTTACCTGTTAAGCCTCCCGATCCTATTGCTATTTTTGATTGAATTAGATTATAGCCAGCACCTTGAGGGTCAAAATCTTTACCTAATAAGATGTTAATTCTTTTTCTATGATGGTTACTAAGTAGATCATTAAATATATAATTAGAGCTTAGAATAAAGCATATACTTATAATTAATCCACCTAAGATTAATAGGATTTCTTTTTTCTTTTTTCTTGTTAGAGATAATATAATTAAACTAATTATACAAAAAGAATAAATTAAGATACTAGCCTTAATTAATAAGCAAAGGATAAAGAGAAAGATTGTAAGTATTCCAAATATAAGTATTCTAGGAGAAAGCCCTTCTCGATATAGCACTAATATAAAGCCGCTATAGATCAAAGCAGTTCCTAAGTCATTTTGAATAACTGTAAGTAAGAGAGGTACAATAATAATACTATATGTCAATATTTTTTGTTGTATAGTTTTTATTTTTGTATGTAAGCTGTTATAATATTTAGCTAATGCCAAGCCTGTAGTAAATTTAGCAAATTCAGATGGTTGAAACTTAAATTCTCCTAACTCATACCAAGATATTGCGCCCCCTGTCTTTTTGCCGATAAATAAAACTCCAATTAATAGTATTATTGATATACAATAGAAAATATATGAGAGTGAGAAATAGAATTTCCAATCAATAATAAGTATTAGAAATGCTATTACAGAAGCAAGAATCATAAATATTAATTGTTTGCCGTATTTATTAGTAATATCTAGAGCAAAGGTCATATCTTCATTATATTGAGAAGCGTAGATATTGATTAGTCCAAATATCATTAATATAACATAGATTAATACACTAATGATATCAATATTAGATAATATATTTTTAGCTTTTCTCATTCTTTTGACACTACAATCCCTTCTATAATTCTTTTCTCTTGTTCTTTATTATTAATGTTATTTGTTAAATATTTTTCTACCATTAGAGAGCCTATAGGAGCTGCCCATGTTGATCCCCATCCTCCATTTTCTACATATACTGCAATTGCAATCTTTGGATTATATTTTGGCGCAAATGCAATAAATATAGAATGATCTTCTCCATGAGGATTCTCTGCGGTGCCAGTTTTTCCACATAGAATAATATTTTTTATTTGTGAATTTTTTGCAGTTCCATGACTTCCATATACAACTTTTTCCATTCCATTAATAATAGGAATAAAATATTGCGAATGAATAGATGAGAATCGCTTTATTTTAAAAATACTATCAATTTCATTCTCACCTTCAATTTTTTTAATTATATGTGGAGTGTAATAATATCCTCTATTCGCTATAATTGCAGTCATATTTGCCATTTGAATAGGAGTTAGTAATAATTCTCCTTGACCTATTGCCATTGAAATAATAGTATTTGCATTCCAACTTCCTCTATATATCTCATCATAATATGTGTGTTTAGGAAGTTTTCCTGGATTTCCACTTATGAAATCATTATTTAGATAGTCTCCAATACCAAAACTACGCAGATGACTGTACCAATTATTATATGCTGTAGCAGAATTATTAAAATTTTTAAAGTATTTATCAAAGGCATTACAAAAATAAGAGTTACATGATATTTCAATAGCTTTTATTAGATTTACAGGAGATATATGAGGATGGCATTTAATCATTCTTTCTTTATCATATTCATAGCCATCAATACAGTTAAATAGATTTTTTTTCGTTATAACTCCTTCTTGTAAAGCAATTAATCCATTGACTAATTTAAATATTGAGCCTGGAGGATAGTTCCCTTGTAGCGCCCTGTTAAAGAGAGGTTTATTCGGATCTTTAGACAGGGACGTGTAATTTTCGGATCTTTTTCTGCCTGTTAGAAGATTAAGATTATAGTTTGGAGATGAGATTAAAGAAAGAATCTCTCCACTAGATGGTTCAATTGCAACTATTGCCCCAATTTTATTAGTCATTAATTTTTCTCCATATTTCTGTAATTCAATATCAATTGTAGAAGTTAAGTTAACACCTGGAATAGCTAGTGTATCATATTTACCATTCTGAAATTTGCCTTGATCTCTATTATGAACATCTACTAATTTAATGATCATCCCTTTTTCTCCTCTTAGTTTTTCTTCGTAGGCAGCTTCAATTCCATTTACTCCAGCAAGATCTCCTTTTGTATAATATTTGTCTTCTTTAGTTTTTTCAGTGTTTACTTCGCCTAAATACCCAATTAGATGAGTAGCAATTTCAGATGGGTATTCTCTCATAGTTAACTTTCTCAAATAAAAACCAGGGAATTCAAATAATTTTTCAGATAATGTACTTGAGTTTTTCAAATCAATATGTTTAATAAAAACACTTTCTTTATATTTTGAGTATTCTTCAGCTTTTTTATATTTAGCGATAAAATCTCTTTTTTCTATTTCAAGTAGTTTGCAAAATAAAATTGTGTCAATAGGTTTCTTTCCAACCTCTCTAGGTATTATCATAAGGTCATAAGCAGGTATATTTGCGACAAGGAGTTGATTATTTCTGTCAAATATTAGGCCCCTTACAGCTTGTTGAACATCATATCTTAGAACATTATTGTTAGCAGAGAATTTATAATTATCATTTATAACTTGAATATAGAAAAGTTTTATAATAAATATTAAAGAAACAATTAAGAAAATACTTATAATTACTTTGTATCTAATTTTATATTTTTTCATTTATTTCTATAGAAGAATTGTTGTGTAATTAGAATAATTATAAGGCTTATTAATGAACTTAAGATTGTTTTTATTAGAATATTAAAATTAAAGCTTAAATGTTCAATAAAAAAAAGAGATAGATGATGAATAAAAATTAAGATGAAAGCGAACGTTAAATATGCTTTTATTCCTATTTTATGAGTGATTATTTCATCATTTTCTCCTAGTATATTGTGAGGAATAGTTATTTTACTAATAGAAGGTTTTAAAAAAGCAATAAGGACAGTAGCGGAAGAATGGAATCCTAAACTAGAAGAGAAAAGATCAATAAATAATCCACAGCAGAAGGCATAGGTTAGAAGAAACCATTTTGGAGTTTTTAAAGGCAGCATAATGATTAATAATACATACAGAAAAGGATTGATATATGCAGAAAACATAACCTCATTAAGAATTAATATTTGTATCATCGTAAACATTATTAAAAGTTTAAAATATTTCAGATATAGTTTATTCATCAGATATATTTTTTTCAAGTTTTCTTTGTTCTTCTGTTTTATTAGATGCTATAACATATACAAAATTTAGTTGATTAAAATCTTCAAAAAAATCTACTTCAACATTATAATATCCTTCATTTTCTTGTTTGAATGATGATATAGTTCCAACATTAATTCCTTCTGGGAAAATCATACTATGACTACTTGTTATTACAGTATCTTGTTCTTTAAGCAGAATATGATTTGGGAAGTTTTTTATATTTCCTTTTTTGTAATCAAACCCTTCCCATTTTAGAATTCCATGCTGATTGTTACGTAGTATTTTTATTGCTAGTGATGATTCTCTATGCAATGTTGAAATTACAATAGAGTAATTTTCTGATAAAGAATGAATAATGCCAATCACTCCATTAGAAGTTATAACACCCATTCCTTTTTTTACTCCGTCTCTTTTTCCTTTATTAAGAGTTATAAAATTGTTTCTTTTATTTACAGAATTATTTATCACTTTTGCACTTTGGTATGAAAAATCTTTTTTTCTAATTAATATAGAATCATGAAATGATTGTTGATTCTTGAGCATTGAATATAATTTTGCATTTTCTTGTGCTAAATATTTATTTGTTTCAGTTAAATTGATGTAATTTCTAAAAATACTGGAATACTTGTAAATCACGCTAGTATATTGAGAAGCCTGTTCTGTTATTTTTGTTGTTTGGTAGTTATTTTGAGAGAACAATAAAAAAATAGAGATTCCTTCTATAAATAAGAACAATAAAATAAATTGATTTAGCTTAATAAAACGTATAAGATTATACATTGATTATAATCTTATTGTATTAGGAAGGAATAACTTTCAGTGTTTTTTAAAGCAATTCCTGTTCCTCTTGCTACAGCTCTTAATGGATCTTCTGCTACATAAACAGGAAGTTTTGTTTTCCTAGAGATTCTTTTGTCTAGTCCTCTTAGCATTGACCCCCCCCCTGTCAAATAAAGACCTTCATTATATATATCTGCTGATAATGCAGGAGGAGTATTAAATAAAGCACTCATTACAGCTTCTTCTATTTGTTCAATAGAATTATTAAGAGCTCCAGCAATTTCTTTATATGTTACAATTACTTCTTTAGGTATACCACTCATTAGATCTCTCCCATGTACAGGATAATTTGGAGGAGGATCTTCTAGTTCTGTTAGTGCAGAGCCAACATTAATTTTGATGTTTTCTGCCATAATATCGCCAACAGCGATATTATGTCTTGTTTTCATATATGTTTTTATATTATCAGTAAATTCATCTCCTGCTACTCTTATAGATTTATCACACACAATGCCTCCTAGTGATATAACAGCTATTTCTGTTGTTCCTCCTCCAATATCAATTACCATATTCCCTTTTGGTTCAAGAACATCAATTCCAATCCCAATTGCTGCTGCCATTGGTTCATGAATTAACCATACATCTTTTGCTCCAGCGTGTTCAGCAGAATCAATTACCGCTCTTTTTTCTACTTCTGTTACTCCAGAGGGAATACATACGACCATCTTTAATGCAGGAGAAAATAGAGATCTTTTCTTTTGTATCATATCTATAAAACCTCTAATCATTTGTTCAGAGGATTGGAAATCTGCAATAACACCATCTTTTAATGGTCTAAGAGTTTCAATTTCTTTATGTGCTTTTCCATGCATTTGCTGAGCTTTCTTGCCAATTGCAATTACTTCTCCAGTTCTTACATT
>CAJWCP010000034.1 GCA_913031595.1 uncultured Flavobacteriales bacterium
AACTTGCTAAGCATGTTAAAGATACCAATGTTACAATTTGTTTAAATGGTGACTTGGGCTCAGGAAAGACTACATTTTCAAGATACCTTATACATTCTTTAATTCCGTCTAAGATCAAGAACGATATTCCTAGCCCTACTTTCACATTACTCCAAATATACGAAGGGGGGAAAAAAAGTATCTATCATTACGAATTAGGAGGTTGTGTTGATGGAAGCTGGGTGATATGTCCTGAGGTAGAAATATTAGGATGGAGTAAACAAGGGCTTGTAGCTTTTCTGACTTCTAATGGTATTCATGTTGTAGAAGAAAAGATATGTTTAACTATTCAAGATCTAGTTTCTGATGAGGTGTTAGAAAGAGACTGTGATTTAAATATAGGAGATATTCATCCTTTACTTCATCAATATGGAATTATTAATCAAGATGCTAAATATTTTTCTAAGATACCTGGATATAATGTTGATTTAATAACGAAGTCTGAGGAAGTAGAGGACTGTCCCGTTCAAGATATACAATATCAAATCAATATCTCTCATTCAACACATGGTCAAAAGAATGTTGCAGATGGAGTCTATCATTGTGTTAATGATTTAGGCGTTTTTGGGTATTTTAAATCTCCTTTTGAGGATAGAGTATTAATAATTCTGTATTATATGCCATTTCCAGTTGAATGGGAGCCTTATTATATTACAGGATATGGATCTAGTTTAAATCCTTCTACTTTTAAATAATAGATTAATAATGAATCGAAATATATTTGGAGAACCATTAATTACTTGTAGTAAAAAACCTTTAACAGGCTTTTTTAGAAATGGATGCTGTGATACTGATAATACAGATGCAGGAATGCATACGGTTTGTGTAATTGTAGATAAAGAATTTTTATCATTTTCAAAAAGTGTTGGAAATGATCTTACAACTTCACTACCACAATATGGTTTTGAGGGATTGAAAGAAGGAGATAAATGGTGTTTATGTGCTTTAAGGTGGAAGGAAGCACTAATTAACAATGTTGCGCCGAAAGTAGTGCTAGAAGCTACTAATGAAAAAACGCTTGACGTTATTCATATAGAAGACCTAATTAAATATTCTCATCAAAAATTAAAACAATAGATTAATAATGAAAAAGATACCATTAATTACTTTAGCTTTCAGTTTATTTTTTTTTAACTCATGTGAGGATTACTCTGTAACAATTACTGGTAAGAAGGATTCTTCTTCCCAATCTAATAATCTTATTGATGGATTAAAAGATGGTTGGGCTGCATATGCTAACTCTTCATGTAATCTTAGTTTTTATTATCCTGTTAACTCTAATTATACGTTTTTACCTTCTGGTAAGGAGTCAGTAGATTGCATTTTTTATATTATTGATTTTGAAGAGTACTTAGATAGTAGATTATTTCAACATGAAGTTGATTTAGGAGTTACAGGTGCGGGCTGTGGCATAGCTTATAAATCAATTAGTATCCGTGTATTAGATAATATTGAACGAAGGTCACTCCTTGATGGGGTTAGATTATATCACAAACATGCTGGATACGATGATGAGTTTCTTTCCGTGATTAGAATGTTTAATATGGATGTAATTCATAAAGAATATGGCGGTATGGATTACAGTACTGATGTATATTATTTTAAAATTCCTAATTCTGACAGAATCGCTTGTGTTGACTTTTATGGTTCTTTAGTTGATAGAGAAAGAGAGATTCTTATAAAATCTATACGAAATATAGTCTCAGATTAATTAAGCAATTCTTTAACAAGAAAGGACTTAATCACTATCCTTATACGTGCTTAATGAAAAAAAGTTACATTATTTTATTAGTTATTTGAATAGGTAAGATAATTTAATATTAAATAATACTAGTTATATATAAATATCTTATTTTTGTTAAAGAATCAAATTCATGAAATAACTTTAATTATGAGAATACTAAAATCACTAATTTTATTTGCTGTGTTGACATTTTCAATACAAGCTAAAGATATACGAATTACTGAAACTGATAATCAGTTTTCTATTACCAATAAGTCTCTGTCGGAATTCACACTTGTAAATCATTTATCTGATATTAATGCATTAAAAGTGCAAACTAAGACAGGTAACTTTGTTAAGTTAGTAGTTCCAGGGTATGGAGAGCATGCAAGTAGTGGTAATGCAGAGCTTCCTGTAATTGAAAAATTAATTAATATTCCATTAGGATCTGAGGTGGTAGTTAAGATATTAAATACTGAGGAAAAAGTAATTGCTTTATCAGATTATGATATTAGCGAGAAGGTTTTTCCTTCACAACCATCAATATCAAAAGGGGATAATGCGGAAGAAGCACCTTTTTATTTTAATAATGATTATTATAGTGAGAATAAATTTCATACTCACGAAATAATTACAATTGAACGTTTAGGTAATATGAGAGGGCAGCAATTAGCAAGACTTTCAGTAGCTCCTTTTACATATAATCCAGTTACAAATGAATTGAAAATAATCACAAAATTAGAAGTTAAAGTATTATTTAAGAATATTGATTTAGAAGGACATAAATTAAATAAAGAAAAATATTATTCTCCGGAATTTGAAAGTCTATATAAGAAAGCTTTGAATTATATGGAGCCAGATTTATCTAAGGATGTTATTACTACATATCCAGTAAAATATGTTATTATATCTGACCCTGCTTTTCAGAATGCTTTACAGCCATTAATAGATTGGAAGACTAAAAAAGGATTTATGGTAGTTGAAGGGTATACTAATGACCCATTAGTTGGGAATACGACTTCTTCTATTCATAATTTTCTTAAGAATATGTATGATAATGCTACTGCTAATGATCCAGCTCCTACATATTTATTAATTGTAGGAGATGATGCTCAGGTACCTAGTTTTTCTACAGCTCTTAACTATAATCATATTACTGATATGTATTATTGTGAATTTGATGGTGGTGGTGATTTTTATCCTGAGATGTATTATGGTCGATTTTCTGCGACTATTCCTGAAGAGGTTGAGATACAAGTTCATAAAACATTAACACATGAACAATATACTTTTAGCAATCCCTCATTTTTAGATGAGATCGTACTTGTTGCTGGTGATGATAATACATTTGCTGTTACTCATGGTAATGGACAAATTAACTATGGGACTGATAATTATTTTAATGTGAGTCATGGTCTTACAATACATAATTATCTTTGGGGTTCTGGATCACCAATTACTTCTGATGATCCTGCTGCATCTGGGGCAATTATTTCAAATATAAGTGAAGGTGTTGGTTTTGCTAATTATACTGCTCATTGTGGTTCTTCTGGATGGTCAGATCCTTCTTTTGAAACTTCTGATATTCCAGGTTTACAAAATATTGATGAGTTTGGAGTATTGATAGGTAACTGTTGTCAATCGAATAAGTTTGATGTAAATGTTTGTTTTGGAGAAGCTTTGTTAAGAGCTGATGAGAAAGGAGCAGTTGGTTATATAGGGGGATCTAATAACACATATTGGGATGAAGATTTTTGGTGGGCTGTTGGTAATGGGAGTATTTCTGCAAATCCTACATATTCAGGTACAGATTTAGGTGTTTATGATTGTTTAATGCATGAAAATGGAGAGTTAGAATCAGATTGGTTTATTACTCAGGGTCAGATGATACATTCAGGAAATTTAGCGGTTACTCAAGCGGGAGCTCAGCTTGAACAATATTATTGGGAGATTTATCATGTTATGGGAGATCCTTCATTAATGCCTTATATTGGTGTTCCGACTTTACTGTCAGTTTCACATAATAGCGCCACTCCTCTTGGTACATCAACTTTTTCTGTAACTACTGAGGAGCATGCTTATGTTGCTATTTCTATGAATGGAGTATTGATAGATGCACAATTAGCAGATGCGACAGGTGTGGTGAATTTAGATTTAACAAGTATTTCTAATCCAGGTACTGCTGATATAGTTGTCACAAAACAATTTAAACAACCATATCAAAGTACAGTTCAAATCATCTCTCCAACTGGACCATATGTAATTTATTCAAATAATACAATTAGCGATCCAACAGGAAATAATAACTCTCTTGCAGATTATAATGAACTTATAGAAATGATTGTTGATTTAGAGAATGTAGGGTCTGTTGATGCTACAAGTATTAATGTAGATTTATCTACTACTGACCCTTATATTACATTATTAAATAGTAATATTAACATTCCTGTAATTAATGTTGCTCAAATTCTTACTACAAATATTCCTTTTACTTTTCAAGTTGCGGCATTTGTTCCTGATCAGCATATAGCTCCATTTACTTTAACAATGACTGATAATCTAGGAAATGTATGGAATGGTAGTGTGAATGTCCTTTTAAATGCACCAGTATTGGATCATACAACTTTTATAGTAGATGATGTTACATCAGGTAATGGAAACGGAAAACTAGACGCGGGAGAAACACTTGATTTAATAGTTAATGTAACAAATATAGGTCATGCAGAAATTGCCAACTTAACAGCTACATTAGGATCGTTATCATCTTATGTGAGTGTTAATTCAGCGACATCAAATATATCTGCTTTAAGTGTAAATCAACAACAATCTACAACTTTTAACATTTCAATTGCAGCTAACACTCCTATTGGAACTTATGCTGAGTTTCCATTTGATATAAGTGATGGTATCTATACACATAACAATATATTTAGTGAAATTATTGGGATTATAGATGAAGATTATGAAACAGGTGATTTTACTCAATATGCATGGATTCAAGGTACTTTCCCTTGGACTATTGACAATATAAATACTTATGAAGGACAGAATTCTTCTCGTTCGGGAGCTATTCCTCATAATGAAGAGTCAGAGCTTTCAATTGAAGTTGATGTAACTGCTGCGGGTGACATATCCTTCTTTAAATTCCTTTCATCAGAGCAAGATTATGATTTCTTAAAATTTAAAATTAATGGAAGTAAAGTGGGAGAGTGGTCAGGTATTGATAATGCTTGGAGTTTTGTTTCGTTTCCTGTAAGTCCTGGAGTTAATACTTTTAAATGGGAGTATGAGAAAGATGGAGGATGGGCAGATGGACAAGATTGTGCTTGGATTGATTATATTGTCTTTCCTCCTATTGATTTAGGACAAACTACTAATGTTGATCAAAATGATTTTGCATTTGAGTTATTCCCTAACCCTACAATTGGAACATTCCGTCTTAATTTTAATGATGATAATAGTCATCAAGTAGAAATTATTGATAATAATGGGAAAGTGATTATTTCTATGAGCAATCAGAGAAAATTCGTTAACTTTGATATTCAAAGATATTCTGCTGGCATGTATACTATTAAAGTAATGCCTGAAGGAGTTACTTATCAAATAGTTAAACAGTAGTGGGGAGAGCGCTTGGTATTGATTTTGGTGCCAAAAGGACAGGTGTTGCAATAAGTGACCCTGAGAAAATAATTGCGAGTGGCTTAACTACTATACCTACACATTCTTTTAATGATTTTATAGCAAATCTAATTATTGATGATAATATTGATTTTTTTGTAGTTGGAGATCCTATAAATTTAGACGGAGGAAAAAATGATAATAGTAATCACATACAAGGTTTAATAAAAAGATTAAAGAAACAATATCCTGACATTCCTGTATATAGTATTGATGAGAGATTTACTTCTAAGATTGCTAAGCAAACTATTCTGTCGGGAGGATTAGGTAAGCAGAAAAGAAGAAATAAAGGATTAGTTGATAAAATTAGTGCAACTATTATTTTGCAAGATTTTTTAGATTCAAGTAGTTAGTTTTTTCTTTAGAAAGTGTCCTGTAATTGATGTTTTACATTTTATTATTTCTTCAGGAGTGCCTTCAAATATAATCTTTCCTCCCTTTTTTCCTCCTTCTGGACCTAAGTCTATTATCCAATCAGCACATTTTATTACATCTATATTGTGTTCAATACAAATAATAGAGTTTCCTGCTTTAATTAAGGCGTAAAATGATTCTAATAGCTTATTGATATCGTGAAAATGAAGTCCAGTAGTAGGTTCATCAAAAATAAATAAAGTGTTATTTGTAGTATTAGCTTTGCCTAAGAA
The DNA here is from genome assembly GCA_913031595.1 of uncultured Flavobacteriales bacterium. Lineage (GTDB taxonomy): Bacteria > Bacteroidota > Bacteroidia > Flavobacteriales > BACL11 > CAJWCP01. The sequence goes on from CAJWCP010000034.1 coordinate 6,088, forward strand.
TGAAGCTAGTTTTATTCTTTGTGCTTCTCCGCCGCTTAATGTACTGGAAGATTGTCCTAACTTGATGTAACTAAGTCCTACGTCATAAAGAGGCTGTAATTTTTTTGCTATTTGATATTTTTTGTTTTCTTGAAAGAAAATAATGGCTTCTTTCACAGAAAGATCTAATATCTCAGATATATCTTTATTGCTGAACTTTATTTCTAGGATTTCTTCTTTAAATCTTTTGCCTTTACAATTTTGACATTCTAAGTGTACATCAGCCATGAATTGCATTTCTATCTTTTTTTCTCCTTCTCCTTCACACTCTTCACATCTCCCCCCGGGGATATTAAAAGAGAAGTAACCAGGCTTATAGTTTCTAATTTTTGCAAGAGGTTGATTCGCAAATAATTTTCGGATATCGTCATAAACTTTTATGTAAGTTGCTGGATTTGACCTAGATGATTTACCAATAGGGTTTTGGTCAATAAATTCTATGTCATTTAAATTAGTTTGCTGCACCTTAATATTTCTATAATTCTTTTTTGTTATATAAGACTTTCCTAAATGATTATTTAGAGCTGGTATAAGAACATCTTTTATTAATGTTGATTTTCCTGAGCCACTCATTCCTGTTATCAAAGTCAAACCATTTAACGGTAGCGATACATCTATATTTTTAAGGTTATGCTGGTTGATTCCTGATATTGATATTTTATCTTTTAGAATTTTTCTATTTTTTGGTATGGGTATTTCTAGTTTTCCTGATAAATATTGAGTTGTTAGGCTTTTCTCTTGTTTATATATATTCTTTAAAGTTCCTTGAAACATAATTTCTCCTCCTAGATTACCTGCTTCTGGACCAATATCAATAATTTGATCAGCATTCTCCATAATTTCTTCATCATGTTCTACTACTATTACTGTATTTCCAATATCTCTTAGTTTTTTTAGAATATGAATTAATCGTTCAGTATCTTTTGGGTGTAAACCGATACTTGGCTCATCTAATATGTACATTGCGCCAACAAGAGAGCTTCCAAGTGATGTTGCTAGATTAATTCGTTGAGATTCTCCTCCTGAAAGTGTATTTGATTTTCTATTTAAAGTTAGGTATCCTAATCCTACGTCATTTAAATATTGTAATCTATTTTTAATTTCTATAATTAATCTTTCGCTTATTTTCTTTTCTGAAGCTGTAAATTTAATTTTCTTAAAAAAAAGCATGGATTCTTCTATGCTCATCGCATTAATATCTGCAATATTATGACCTGCAATTTCAACATACAGAGCATCTTTTCTTAATCGGGTTCCTTTGCATTCTACACATTTTGTTTTACCTCTATATCTAGCAATTAAGACTCTGTTTTGAATTTTATATTTATCTTTATCTAGTTTTTCAAAAAACTGATTAATGCCTTTACATTTTTCTTTTCCATTCCATAATAGTTCTTTTTGTATTTGAGAAAGATCTTTATAAGCTTTATGGATAGGAAAGTTAAACTTTGCTGATCTTGTAATAAAACGATCTTTCCATTTACTTAATTTTTTACCATTCCAGCAGCTTACTACTCCTTCATTAAGAGATAAGTTCTCATTAACAATTACTTTTTCTCTATCAATCCCTAATATAGATCCAAATCCATTACATCTTTTGCATGCTCCATATGGACTATTAAATGAGAATAAATTGACTGAAGGCTGTTCAAACCTTATATCATCACATTCAAATTTATTTGAAAATTCAATTATTTTATTCTTAACTTTAATGCTACATTTTCCTTGACCTTCAAATAAAGCAGTCTCTATAGAGTCAGAAATTCTCTCCCTAATATTTTCATTATTTATAATGATACGGTCAATAATGATGTATATGTTTTCTGTTTTTGGGTTTACTCCTTTTTCTATTAGCTCATGAACTTTACAGATATTATTATTGTGTAGTATTTTAGAAAATCCTTGTTTTTGTAAAGTTTGGAGTATATTATCTTCTTGATTATAATATTTGCAAAGGATCATTATTATTTCTTTATTGTTTTGTTTCTCTACAAAATCTACTATATCATTTATTTGGTGACATTGTACTTCTTTTTTTGATATTGGAGATATTGTTTTTCCAATACGAGCAAAAAGTAATTTTAGATAATCATAGATTTCTGTACTTGTAGCAATTGTAGATCTTGGATTACTTGTTTTAGTTTTTTGTTTAATAGCAATTGCAGGACAGATTCCTGAGATAGATTCAACTTCAGGTTTTTTTAATTTACCTAGAAATTGTCTAGCATAAGAGGATAAACTTTCTATATATCTTCTTTGTCCTTCTGCAAATAGTGTATTAAAAGCTAATGATGATTTTCCACTACCAGAAACTCCAGATATTATGATTAGCTTTTCTTTAGGAATTTCTAAAGAGATATTCTTTAAGTTATGCATTCTTGCTCTAACTATATTAATATTCTTTCTACTCTTCTTAAGCTTAATCATAACCGACAAATTTAAATAATAAGATTTGGAAAATTAAATTTGTTTTATTATTTTTGTTCTTTCAATTAATTAAACACGTTATATATAGACAAACATTTACTTTAATATTTATTAACTTAAAATAAAGTATATGTTATCTAATAATCCAACCGATCAGGTATTAGTTCAAGACTTCCTTAAAGGAGATTCTTTTGCATTTGAAAAATTATTATTAAGGCATAAAAATCGCGTTTATGCTTTTATAATTTCAAAAGTTAAAAATAGTGATTTAGCTGATGATATTTTTCAAGATACCTTTATAAAAGTTATTAATTCTCTTAATAAAGGTAAATATAATGAGGAAGGTAAGTTTTTACCTTGGATGATGAGAATTGCACATAATTTAGTTATTGATTATTTTAGAAAAGATGCAAAGATGCGTATGGTTCGTGCAAATTCAGATTTTGATATTTTTGATATTTTAGATGATGGTAATAAAAATCAGGAAGAGATTATGATTAATAATCAAATAAATTCTGATTTATTGAAACTTATTGAACAATTACCTTCTGATCAGATGGATGTTTTGAAATTAAGATATTTTGAAGATATGTCTTTTAAGAAAATATCAGATATAACAGGAGTGAGTATTAATACTGCTTTAGGAAGAATGCGTTACGCATTAATTAATCTTAGAAAATTAGCTCAAGAACAACATATAGACTTACAGTTAAAATAAAAGAGTTTTATATAATATAATTAATATTTTTACGTTCATCTGACATAATGAATAATAAAAATAATATATATGACAAAAAACTCTACTTTAAAGTTGTGGGATTTACTTTTAAAAAAACAGATTCAAGAAAAATCACACAACACTCTTAGAAAAACTAATTTTAAGCCAAAAGACGAGACAATTCAACTAATTCTTGCATATGCAAGATCAGTTAAAGCAGTTAAGACTTCATCTAATGAATCAATCTTAATTTCGTTAAATTAATATAGAAAAGTAATCTAATCTTTTTACTCCTAAAACAGGGTGTAGGCTAGAATACTTTTTTCTTCATGATATAAAAGTTGCTTAAAAGTTAGATTAATTAATAATATATATTTTGAATATACGTCAAAAGATTAGTTTTATTACTTCTGTTCTTGATAGGTTATATCCTAATCCTGATATTCCATTATTTCATACTAATAATTTTACTTTTTTAGTTGCTGTAATGTTAAGTGCACAAAGTACAGATAAAAAGGTTAATCAAATTACCCCTTTGTTATTTTCTAAGGCGGACTCAGCTGAAGCAATGATAAAGCTAAGTGTAGAAGAAATTAGAGAGATGATTAGAGAGATTGGTTTAGCCCCAACTAAGGCAAAGAATATTAGAAAGATGTCTGAATTATTAATAAGCAGGCATAATGGAAAGGTTCCTAATACATTTGAAGAGTTAGAATCTCTTCCTGGTGTTGGACATAAAACAGCTTCAGTAATAATGTCTCAAGCATTTAGTCAACCTGCTTTTCCGGTGGATACACATATACATCGACTTGCTTTTCGGTGGAATTTGTCAAATGGGAAGAATGTTATTCAAACAGAAAAAGACTTGAAAAGAAAATTCTCACAAAAAATATGGGGAAAATTACATTTGCAGATGATTTATTATGGCAGGGAGTTTTGTCAAGCTAAGAAAAATAAATGTACGTGTGAAATTTGTATTAAAACAAGTAAATAAAGGATCTATATATTGTTAATAAAACGATCTGTTTTTTTTTGATGGTTACTTTATATTTTCTCTTATTTGTATAAAATAAGTTTTTATGAGTAAAAAAGAAATTACAGCTAAATTTAAAGCGCTTGAACTTACTTTAGGAAAGCTAGAGAAGACCTACGGTAAAGGAGTTGTTATGAAATTAGGCGATAAGATAACAGAGGAGGTTGAATCTATTCCTACAGGGTCAATAAATTTAGATTTAGCCTTAGGAGTAGGAGGGTATCCTAGAGGAAGAGTTATAGAGATATATGGCCCTGAATCATCAGGAAAGACAACATTAACTATACATGCAATTGCAGAGATTCAGAAGAAAGGAGGTGTTGCAGCTTTTATTGATGCAGAACATGCATTTGATGCTTCGTATGCAAGTGCTTTAGGAGTTGATATTGACAATTTATATATTTCTCAACCAGATAATGGTGAACAAGCGTTAGAAATAGCAGATCATTTAATTAGTTCTGGAGCTGTCGACTTAGTTGTAATTGATTCAGTTGCGGCATTGACTCCAAAATCTGAGATAGAAGGAGAGATGGGAGATTCTAAAATGGGACTTCATGCCCGATTAATGTCACAAGCATTAAGAAAGCTGACAGCTACAATTAATAAAACAGGAAGTACTTTAATATTTATTAATCAGATTAGGATGAAGATCGGTGTTATGTTTGGGAATCCAGAAACTACAACTGGAGGAAATGCTTTAAAGTTTTATTCATCTGTTCGTTTAGATATCCGAAGAATTGGCTCGATTAAGAATGGAGAAGAGATTGTAGGTAACCGTACTAGAGTTAAGGTTGTTAAAAATAAAGTAGCTCCTCCTTTTCGTAAAGTAGAATTTGATATTATGTTTGGGATCGGTATCTCTCGTTCAGGAGAAGTATTAGATAAAGCAGTTGATTTAGGAATAATCATTAAGAGTGGATCATGGTTCTCTTATAATGAAACTAAGCTTGGTCAAGGAAGAGATGCTGTAAAACAGATTATTGCTGATAATCCTGAATTATCTGAAGAGATTGAAAGTAAGATAAAAGAATCTGAGAATTTCAATTAGTTTCTTTTTTTAGATAATGCGAAAAATATATTCTAATCTTAAGAGAATAATACTCAAACCTATTACATTTTTTTTAATATTAGGTTTTGTTTTATTCTTTTATGTTGTCAAGTATAATCCTGTCCAATATATTAAGCAACAATTTTTACAGCAAGAAGAACAGCATAATGATAAACTGATTGAGAACATTTTACTTGATCTTTCTAGAGCTATAGAAAAGGATCCAGACAACACAAGTTTATTATTTGATAGGGCTATGTATAATATAGAAAACGAAAAATTTCAATCTGCATTATATGATTTAAAACAATGTGTTTCTTTAGATTCGACACTTTCTGAAGCTCATTTTTTTATTGCTAAAGTGTATTTTGAACTTTCTAAAAAACCTGAAGCTCGTTCGGAATACCCTGGATTTGCAATGGATTATCTTAAAATAGTATTAGATCTTGAACCAAGTCATTATAGAGCTCATGCTTTGCTTGGAGAGTTGTATATTGCTTATGCAAAATATAAACAAGCTATTCAATCTTTAAATCAATCACTAAAGATTGAATATAATCAAGAAAAAACACATATGTTATTAGGCTATAGTTTTAAACAATTAGAACAAGAAGATCAAGCAATAAATTGTTTTAGAAATGCCATTAATGTGAACCCTGATTTTAAAGAAGCATATATACAATTAGGACAGATATTTCATGTTAAGAAGGACACTTTGGCGTTATTATATTATAATAATGCTTTAAATTTAGATAGAAATGATGAGATAGTATTATATAACAAAGCAGTTTTCTATCAAAGTTTGCTTCAGTGGAATGAAGCTCTTCAGGCTTATTCGGAATTACATAATGTTAATCCATTTCATGCAAATGGACATTATAATTTAGGCTTTATACATATGGAATTAGGCTTGCATGATATTGCTGCAAATAATTTTTCTGATGCAATTTATTCTAATTCTAGATTTTATGAGGCATATTATTCAAGAGGTAGTTGTTTTGAAACACTAGGAAATATAGCGCAAGCAGAATCTGATTATAGAAGAGCAATTGAGATTAATTCAGACTATCAATACGCTATAGATGCACTGGATGAATTATTAATTAATAATCAAACATATAAATAAATGAATTTACAAGATCAGATAAATCATGATATTAAAGATGCTATGAAGGAGAAGAATGTAGATAAACTTGCTGCATTACGATCTTTAAAATCTGCTATTATGCTTGAAGCAACTAAAGATGGAAATTCATTAGTTTCAGATGACACTTCTTTAAAGATTATTGCAAGATTAGTTAAGCAAAGAAAGGATTCAGCAGCTATTTATTTGGAGCAGAGTCGTAAAGATCTTGCAGATGACGAATTAAATCAATTAGTCTATTTAGAATATTATCTTCCTGATCAATTAGAAGAATCAGAAATTATAAAAATAGTAGATCAAGTAATTGACCAATTAGGCGCTACATCACCTTCTGATATTGGAAAATGTATGGGGATTTTAATGGGTAAACTAAAAGGGCGTGCCGAAGGAAGTTTAATTTCTCGACTAGTAAAAGAAAAGTTAAGTAACTAAATATATAAGGATTACTTGATTTTATCTACAATAGCTTTGAAAGCTTTAGGCTGATTCATAGCTAGATCCGCTAATACTTTTCTATTTAACTCCACACCATTCTCGTGTATTTTTCCCATGAATTGTGAATATGACATACCATGTAGTCTTGCTCCTGCATTAATTCTTTGTATCCATAATGCTCGAAATGTTCTCTTTTTATTTTTTCTGTCACGATATGCATATTGCATCCCTTTTTCTACAGCATTTTTCGCTATTGTATGAACATTCTTTCTTCTTCCAAAGTATCCTTTGGCTGCTTTGATAATTTTGTCTCGCCTTGCTTTTGAGGCTACTGAGTTTACAGATCTTGGCATAATTTTGTTTTTTTTGGTAGATAGTGACTCATAAGAGCATCTTAAACGAACTATATACCTGGTTAATTATTTATTTTAAATACCTAATTGAGCTTTTACACTCTTTTCATCAGCTTTATGAACATAACCTGTCTTTGTTAGGTTATGTTTTTGTTTTGTTTCTTTCTTTGTCAATATATGTGACTTGAAAGCATGTTTTCTTTTTAATTTACCAGAGCCAGTTAATTTAAACCGTTTTTTTGCTCCAGCTTTTGTTTTCATTTTTGGCATTTTCCTTAATTTATTTTTTTTTCTTTCTTGGACTTAAAATCATTATCATTTTTTTCCCTTCTAATTCAGGCATAATCTCTACTACACCTACATCTTCTAGTGCTTGAGCTAATTTTAATAATAAAATTTGCCCTTGATCTTTATATATAATTGTTCTTCCTCTAAAAAGAACAAAAGCTTTTACCTTAGCTCCGTCTTCTAAAAAATTTCTGGCATGTTTTAATTTAAATTCAAAATCATGCTCGCCAGTATTCGGTCCAAATCTCAGTTCTTTAATAATAACTTTTTGAGTTTTGTTTTTAATAGCTTTTTGCTTCTTTTTTTGATCATACACAAATTTCTTATAATTAATTACTTTGCATACTGGAGGCTCTGTATTAGGTGAAATTTCTACCAAATCAAGACTCAATTTTTTTGCTATTAATAATGCTTCTGATAGGGATAAAATTTTTGATTCAATACTTTCCCCTACAATCCTGACAAAGGGAGCAGTAAGTTCATTGTTTATCCTTTTACCTCTTTTTTTTCTTGTTTTTTTAATTCTTTTTTTTTTAGGTTATTATTTTGTTTATTTCTTCTGTTATTATATCTTTTAAATTTTTTATTGACATAATTCCTAATTCATTTCCTCCATGCTCTCTAACACTAATTGTTTTTTCTTTTTCCTCTCTTTCTCCAACAATGATGATATAAGGGATTTTAGAAACTTCAGCATCTCTGATTTTTCTATTAGTGGTTTCAGCCCTTGTATCAATTGGGCCGCAAATATCGTAATTTTTTAATAATTGATGAACTTTTTCTGCGTAATCATGGAATTTTTCACTTATAGGAAGAATTGCATATTGTTCAGGAGCTAACCAAATAGGGAAATTTCCGGAACAGTGTTCAATTAAGATAGCAACAAATCTTTCCATAG
>CAJWCP010000035.1 GCA_913031595.1 uncultured Flavobacteriales bacterium
TCGTTACCTAAATCCTTTGTTTCATAGCTTCCGTCGCCTATACCAGCTCGTCCTTCAAATCCCCAAGTTGCATCCAACAATTTAGGACCGAAATTGGATTTAATCGCTTCAGCTAACGCGGGATATACATCTTGTCTGTTAGACTTAATTCTAAAGTGCAAGAATAAAGGATCATCTGGATTCGGGCACGTGCCGCCTGCAAAAGCTAAACCACGTACGGTAGATAAGACTTCATTAACAGGCAGACTATTATATGTTCCTTTTAAAGTGGTGCTATTATCGGGTCCAGCAGCGACTACTGCATTTCCATTCATTGAATAAATGGCAAAATCTAAAACCCGGGCGCCATGAAAAATAATTTCTTTCAGCGGTTCTACAGATACATAGCTATCTTGGAAATCTCCAGCACAACAAGAATTATAACTACTCGCGATGTAATAGCTAAACAGTTTATCATTGAATCTTGCATCAACGCTGTTAATACTGGCTATCTTTGGAGCAAAGGCGTCGCCTTCGTATGATTTCTCCATACGCCGCCATGAGCCAGTTTTCTTCCCAATTTGTGTTCTATAGTAAACCAATATTCCTATAATAGCAAGTAAAACAAGAAACCAAATATATTTGGTGACTACGCTGCTTGCAAGACGTGTAGCATTATTTATATGTGTTTTAATTTGATCCATATCAATATAATATCTATTGACATTTTAATCTTTACTAAATCAAACTTATTGTTTTGTTTACTATTATTTAAAATAATTATATCATATTATTTTAAATGCCAGGTGGATTACTCCAATTAGTTTCATATGGACAAGCTAATATAATATTAAACGGGAATCCTAGCAAAACGTTTTTTAAAGCGGTGTATAAACCTTATACGCCCTTTGGAATGCAAAGATTTAGGATTGATTATCAGGGCGAACGGCATTTATCCTTTGATGCTCCGGTCACTATGGATTTTAAGATACCTAGATATGCAGATTTACTGATGGAAACATTTTTAGCTGTTAAATTACCAACAATATGGAGTCCATTAGTTGTTGATTCTAGTAACAATTTTTTGTTTAAGCAATGCAATTGCTGACAATCATCCAGAAGTATATATGATTATCTTATTAATTGATGAAAGACCCGAGGAAGTAACAGATATGGAGAGAAGTGTAAATGCAGAAGTAATTGCTTCAACATTTGATGAACCTGCAAGTCGACATGTTAAAGTAGCAGATATAGTTCTTGAAAAAGCTAAAAGAATGGTAGAATGTGGTCATGATGTTGTTATTCTCCTTGATTCTATTACCAGGTTAGCAAGAGCATATAATACAGTACAACCAGCTTCTGGAAAAATATTAAGTGGAGGTGTAGATGCAAATGCATTACATAAACCAAAAAGATTCTTTGGTGCAGCAAGAAAAATTGAAAAAGGAGGTTCTTTAACAATTCTAGCAACTGCTCTAACAGAAACAGGAAGTAAAATGGATGAAGTAATATTTGAAGAATTTAAAGGGACAGGTAACATGGAGTTGCAATTAGACAGGAAAATATCTAATAGAAGAATATATCCTGCAGTTGATCTAGTATCTTCAAGTACAAGAAGAGAAGACCTATTACTTGATAAAGATCATATACAGAGAATCTGGGTGTTAAGAAATTATTTAGCAGATATGAATCCTATTGAAGCTATTGAATTTATGAAAGACCGATTACAAAAAACAAAAGATAATAATGAGTTCTTAATAACAATGAATGGATAAAATAATAAAGAGGAAACCTAAGTGATTCAATACAAAAATATTATTTAAAAATTCCATATACTACAGATCCACTTCCTGTCATACTAGCGTAAATAGCACCTTCTTTATACAGTTTTTCTTTAGCCCTAGCAATTACAGGATATTTATTAAATATACTAAGTTCAAAATCATTTTTTAAATTACCTCTCCAAGTTGTTATATTATTAGTAATTAACTGTTTTAAATCTTGACCGGAAAGAGAAGGTTTTACTAACTGATATGCCTCAAAAGTAGAGATATTAATATTGGTATTAATTATACGTATATTATAATTAGATAAATCTAAAGTAACTGGAGAAATATGATCACCTCTACCCTCAACATATTGAGGTGTGTTTTCTATAAAAAATGGACAATCAGACCCTAATTGCGCGGCATATAACTTTAATTGTTCCTTATCTAAACCTAAATTAAATAAATGATTCAAACCAATTAACAAAAATGATGCGTCTGAAGACCCTCCTCCTAATCCTGCTCCAACAGGAATTCTTTTATGTAAAAAGATCCGAATATTAGGAATTTTAAATTCAGACTTTAATATTTGAAATGCTTTTTCACAAATATTATTATCAGTAGGAATTGAAATGCCTGTACTAATAAACGAATATTCTATAGAAGGAAGAATTTCTAATATATCAAACACCTTTTTTAATGGATAAAAAACTGAAGACAAATCATGATATCCGTCCTCTCTTTTTCTTAAAACATTTAGACCTAGATTAATTTTAGCATTAGGATATAGAATCATTTCTTCACTTATTTTTCAACAACAAAAATAATCAACTCAAAATTCTTAAGGGCAGACAAATCATTTTATTTAAATTTGCTAATTCTTATTTAAAAATGGACTACTTAGAATTTGAAAAACCTATTGAAGAATTACTTCTTAAGCTTGAAAAAGCAAAAGAACTAGGGGAAGACAAAGCTGTCGATATTAGTAAAACAATATCTGATATAGAAAATCAAATAAAAGAAAAAAGAAGTGTTATATATAATAACCTAACTCCCTGGCAAAAAGTACAATTATCTAGGCATCCTCAAAGGCCTTATACATTAGATTATATAAAAGCACTTTCAAATAAAGATTTTATAGAACTACATGGTGATCGAAGAGTTAAAGATGATAAAGCAATGATAGGAGGATGGGGAACAATAGGTAAACATTCCGTAATGTTTATTGGCCATCAGAAAGGAAGAAATACAAAAGAAAGACAATATAGGAATTTTGGTATGGCAAATCCAGAAGGTTATCGTAAAGCTCTTCGCCTCATGAAAATGGCAGAAAAATTCTCTAAACCTATAATCTGTTTAATTGACACTCCAGGAGCTTTTCCAGGATTAGAAGCTGAAGAAAGAGGGCAAGGTGAGGCTATTGCTAGAAATATCTTTGAAATGACAAAATTAGAAGTACCTATTATTGTAATTATTATTGGAGAAGGCGCCTCTGGAGGAGCTTTAGGAATTGGTGTTGGAGATAAAATAATTATGTTAAGCAATGCATGGTATTCAGTTATTTCTCCAGAGAACTGTTCTACAATTCTTTGGAAAAGTTGGGAGAAAAAAGAAACTGCTGCTGGTGCTCTAAACCTTACAGCAGATGATATGAAAAGAATTGGACTTGTTGATGAGATTATTGAAGAGCCTTTAGGAGGGGCACATACATTTCCCGAGAAAACATATAAAAAAGTAAAAAAAGTTATCATTCAATCAATAGAAGAATTCAACAAAATAAAAAAAGAAAAACTCGTAGAAAATAGAATGGAAAAATTCTCAAAAATGGGTATCTTTAAGCAATAATATGGCGAAAAAAATAGGTAAAAGAGCATTAAAAGCAACTCCAATCGATAAGGTTGATGGTAAATTGCAACCACAAGCTATTGACTTAGAAAAAGCAGTTTTAGGAGCTTTAATGATTGATAATGAATCTCTTTCTGACACTATTGATGCTGTACAAGTAGAATACTTCTATAAAATTGAACATCAAAAAATATTTGAAGCAATAACAAATCTATTTAATAAAACACAACCTATTGATATACTAACAGTAACTGAAGAGTTAAAAAAAATGGGTCAATTAGAATTTGTTGGAGGATTAGCATATATCTCTGAATTAACAAATAATGTAGCTTCAGCATCAAATACTGAATTCCATGCAAGAATAATTGCTGAAAAATTTATCAAAAGATCCCTCATTAACATTTCTAATAACATTATTGGTGATGCTTTCAATGAATCAGTAGATATATTTGATCTTCTTAATAGTGCAGAAGAAAAATTATTTACTGTTACGGAAGGAACACTAAGGAAAAGTTATGATAAAATGAGCACCCTAATTAAAGGAGCTCTAAGCAATATAGAAATTCTTAGAAATAAAGAAGATAGTTTAAGTGGGGTACCTTCAGGTTTTTCAAATCTAGACAGAATCACTTCAGGATGGCAGAGATCTGATTTAATAATTGTAGCAGCAAGACCGGGTATGGGAAAAACTGCTTTTGCATTGTCTATGGCAAGAAATATTGCTATTGATCATCAAACGCCTATTGGCTTATTCTCATTAGAAATGTCCTCAGAACAATTAGTAAATCGTTTAATTGCTAGTGAAGCTGAACTAGGCGCAAATAAACTACGTAAAGGAGATCTAGCAGACCATGAAATGGTTCAACTACATGAGAAAATAAAACATCTTTCTGAAGCTCCCATTTATATTGACGATACTCCAGGATTAACTATATTTGAGTTAAGAGCAAAAGCAAGAAGATTAGTAAAAAATCATAATATTGGAATGATAATGATTGATTATCTTCAGCTAATGCATGCCGGAGGAAATGCTGGTAATAGAGAGCAAGAAATTTCTACTATATCTCGATCTTTAAAGGGTATTGCAAAAGAATTAAAAATCCCTGTAATTGCATTATCACAAGTAAACAGAGGTGTTGAGAGTCGAACAGGAGTAGGTAGTAAACGCCCTATGTTATCTGACCTTAGAGAATCGGGAGCCATTGAGCAAGATGCTGATATAGTGACTTTTATTTATCGACCAGAATATTATAAAATATATGAGTGGGATAATGGTGATGATTCAAGAGGACAGAGCGAAATCATTATTGCTAAACATAGAAATGGATCGCTTGCTAATGTAAGGTTAAAATTTACAGCAGAGTTTGCTAAATTCTCTGATTTAGATTACTATGAAGGTGTTGACAATTTTGAAAATACAGAACCTTCCTCAATTATTTCTATGTCTTCTAGTATGAATCAAGAAAATCATGGTGAAGACCCATTTTAAAATATCGAAAAAGATATATTTATTATTCTTATTGTGTAATTTTTTACTAACTACACAAGCTGCTTATATTTTTATTCCAATGGATGAAAATCAAAAAAACCATCTAAAAGCATATGGAATTGCATATTTATCAATAGAATTAAATATAAAAGTAGATTGGCTACTTAACTATCAAGGAGGAAGTTTTATGATGGAATATAACCGAAAAATCGAAGATGAATGTAACATTAGAGGTGTATCTTTTAATATAATTGCTGATATACAATCAACAGAAATACTAAGATCCATATCACGTCCTGAAATCAATCAAGATGTGGTACGTCTAGAAAAAGCTCCTAAAATTGCGATATATTCTCCTAATAATAAACAACCTTGGGATGATGCAGTAACCATGGCTCTTAGTTATGCTGAAATACCTTATGAAGTAATTTATGACGAAGAAGTCTTAAATAACCTGCTTCCTATATATGACTGGCTACATCTGCATCATGAGGATTTTACAGGTCAGTATGGGAAATTCTACGCATCATTTAAAAATACATCTTGGTATAAAGAACAAAAGAAAGAATATGAAGAACTAGCAAAAAAACTAGGTTACGAAAAAGTTTCTAAACAAAAATTAGCTGTAGCAAAAAAAATAAAAGAATATATTTATAATGGAGGTTTTCTGTTTGCCATGTGTTCAGCTACTGACAGTTATGATATTGCATTGGCATCTGAGAATACAGACATCTGTGCTCAAATGTTTGACGGAGATGCTATGGATCCAGAAGCACAAGCAAAATTAGATTTTACAAAAACTCTAGCTTTTAAAGATTTTGTCCTTATAAAGAATCCTAATCAATATGAATTTTCATCTATTGATGCAACACAAAATAGAAAAATAAATCCTAAAATTGATTTTTTTACACTTTTTGATTTTTCTGCAAAATGGGACCCTGTTCCAACTATGTTATGTCAAAATCACATGCAAGTCATAAAAGGATTTATGGGGCAAACTACTGCTTTTAATAATCAATATATTAAAGCAAATGTATTAATCATGGGAGAAACTAAAGCTACAAATGAAGCTCGCTATATTCATGGAAAAATAGGAAATGGAACCTGGACTTTCTATGGAGGTCATGACCCTGAAGATTATCAACATAAAGTAGGGGATCCGAAAACAGATTTATCCTTACACCCAAACTCTCCAGGCTACCGCCTTATACTCAACAACATTTTGTTTCCAGCAGCTAAAAAGAAAGAAAGAAAAACCTAATCTTCTAATAGAACTCTCGAAACCAATACTTCATCTGATTTATACCAACTAGCATATTTGTCTTTATAACGCTTTTCAATAGAATTTCTTTTTATCTTCATTGTTGGAGTAAGCAGTTTATTATCAATAGTCCATTCATCTTTAACTATTACAATCTTAGATAATTTCTCATGAGAATCTAGATTTTCATTCACCACATGTAGAGTTTTATCCAAACTGGCTGCGACTTCCAATTCAGACTTCTTCTTTCCATTTTCTGACAATACAATAAGTCCAATAGGCTGAGGAAGGTTAGTTCCTACCACACAAATCTGTTCAATATCCTTATTAGAAGAAAATTGCATCTCAATTGGAGAAGGAGCTACATATTTGCCTTTATCTGTTTTAAAAATATCTTTCACTCTACCTGTAATTCGTAAGAAACCCTCTTTATCTATCTCCCCTTCATCTCCAGTATGTAACCATCCGTCAATAATTGTATTCTGTGTTTCCTCTTCATTCTTATAATAGCCTATCATTAAGGCATCATGTCTAATTAAAATCTCATTATGATTACCAAGCTTCACATCGCACAAAGGCAAAGGCTGTCCAACTGATCCAATCTTAATTTTTTCTTTAAATGTTACATGAGAATAGCAAGTATTTTCAGTCATTGCATAAGCTTCTTGAATATATATACCTAAACTTTTAAACCATTCTATAGTACTAGAAGGTGTAGGTGCTGCTCCCGTGAAAATATTTCTTGCCTTACTTAATCCCAAGCCTTTTTGTATTTTCTTTTTTATTACACTTGAAATAATAGGAATACGTAATAAGAAATCTAATTTATTTTGAGGTATTTTTAATAAAATACCTTGCTGAAATTTGGTCCAAATCCTTGGAACTCCTAAAAATACAGAAGGTGATGCTTTAGAAAGGTTTTCTGCGAAAGTATCTAAACTTTCTGCAAAAGAAACTTTTCCCCCAGTATAAAGGCTTCCCATCATTACTAATAACCTTTCTGCAATATGTGAAAGTGGCAAATAGGAAAAAAATAATTCTTTATGTATTTTTAGCGCTCTAACTGCATTTGTAGCTGAAAAACTAAAGTTATAAAAAGTATGCATAACCCCCTTTGGCTCTCCTGTTGTTCCTGAGGTGTAAATAATAGTAGCTAATTCTTCTTCTTTTCTAACTATATTACTTTCTATTGGATTAATACTCTCCAATAAATTATTCCATTCTGGATAATCTTCACTATAAAAGGGATAAGTAATACATTGTATATCTTCGGAAACTCCTTCTTTCATATTAGCATAATTATCTAATTTACCAACAAATAATAATTTTGTTTCTGAATGTGCTAAAATTGCTTTTAAAGTTTCAGAATTTAAATTTGGATATAATGGAACTGATATATGTCCAGACATCATAATAGCCAAATCAGTCATTATCCAATGAGCACAATTCTTAGACAAAATACCTATTTTGGTTTGCTCTGGAAAATCTAAAGACTGTATATAAGAAGCCATTTTTCTAACTTCTTGACCTACTTCTCTCCATGTCCATTCATGAATAAATCCATCTATAGGTTGACTTAAATATACTGCATCTGGTGTTTCTTGCTCCCATTTATAAAGCATTTCTAATGGTGAAAGATATTTCATTGTAATTAATTTAATGGTGATAAAGATAGAATATATTATTAAAATTTTTATAGATTAAGAATAAGTTTTTATTATTTTGGTATCATTTACATAGCACTATGGAACAAGAAGACACAATTGATTTTAATCTACGAAAAACATGGAATAAAATTCAAAAAATGTATAATCATACAGCATCAGAATATGAGGGTAATATGTCACTTGCAATGATCGTACTAAACATTGATATGCATGAAGGAACTCTCTCTACACAAATAGGACCTCTTATGGGTATGGAGGCAACTTCTATTTCTAGATCATTAAACAGATTAGAAAAAATGGGAATTATAGAAAGAAAAAATGATAAAGATGATAAAAGAAAAGTGAAGATTCATCTAACAAATCTAGGACTAGAAAGAAGAGAAATTGCTAAAAAAACTGTACTTAATTTTAATGACTCTATTATTTCACATTTTACAAAAGATGAAATGAAAATATTTTTTGAAATATTACATAAGATTAATAATGTGTTAGATATGAAAAAAATATAAAATGAAAATAATATATCGTAAACTTATCAAACATATAGGTTAATGATCTTAAAATAGTAGCACAAGGTATAAATACTATATCTTTCACTGCTGATTCAATATTAACAAGAATTTATAGAATTTAAAATTAGAAAAAAATGAGTTTTAAAATATTTAATTTTAACAAAACACTACAAGATGGTCTTAATATTATGGGGTTCAAAAATCCAACACCCATACAACAGAAGGCTATCCCAATAATACAGAAAACTAACGATCTAATTGCATGTGCACAAACTGGAACAGGAAAAACAGCAGCTTTTGTCCTGCCAATTCTAGATTTACTAACAAAAAAAAAATCAAATAAAAAAGTAAATACGATAATTATTGCGCCAACAAGAGAACTTGCGAAACAAATTGACATGCAAATTGAAGGTTTTTCATATTTTACTAATTGTTCTTCTTATCCTATTTACGGTGGAGGTACTGGTGTAGAATTCGAAAAACAAAAAAAAGCTTTAATTAACGGTGTAGATATTATTATCTGTACACCAGGAAGATTATTAGCTCATTTAGATTTTAATTATTTTGACACCTCCGGTGTTCAACACTTCATTTTAGATGAGGCTGACAGAATGTTAGACATGGGATTCTATGATGATATTATGAAGATCTCTGATAATCTACCTATAAAAAAACAAACTCTTTTATTCTCAGCAACGATGCCTTCAAAAATTAGAAATCTAGCAAAAAAGATATTAATAAAACCTAAAAGTATCAGTTTATCTATATCAAAACCTGCTACTGGAATTACACAAACTGCATATATCTGTCATGACAATCAAAAAGCCATGCTTATAAAAGAAATACTAAGACTTAGAAAACATCTTAGCTATGTGTTAATTTTTGCTTCTAGCATAAAGAATGTAAGAGGCATAAAAAAAATATTAAATAAATTCGGTATGAGAACTGCTGAAATGCACTCAGGTTTAAGTCAAGAACAACGCGAAAATACTATTCGAGATTTTAAAAATAAAAAAATTAAAATACTAGTTGCTACAGATATATTATCTAGAGGAATTGACATCAAAGATATAGAATTAGTCATTAATTATGAAGTTCCACATGATACAGAGGATTATATCCATAGAATTGGAAGAACAGCTAGAGCAGAAAGAACTGGAGAAGCAATTACTCTAATCAATAAAAAACAAGTTCAAAATTTTATGAATATTGAAAAATTAATTGGACAGAAAATTACGAAATTAAAGCTCCCTAAAAGCTTAGTAAAAGCACCTAAATATAAACCACTAAAAAAAACATATAAAAAATAGTAAATTAAGAAATTACCTCTCTAAAATAGGAGCATGATGTTCTTTCGTTCTAGCATCAATAATAGGTAAATCACATGAAAAATGCTTATCTACGATTCTCGTGTTTAGTCCATAAATGTCAGATGCAGGATTAGATCTAGTAAATGTAACCCACAACCAATTAGAGAAATCTTTACTCACAAAATCAGAATCATCTACTAAAGTAATAAGTCCGATTCCATCTAGATTCTGTTTTTGTAAAAAGACAATTAATTCCTCAATATCTCCTTTTCCTTGAATAATAAGATTTCCTTTACTCACTAATTTTCCATTAGAAAAATTAGAAGGAAGAGGAAGGAAGTCTATATTATCACTCAATTTTCTTTTTACACATCCGGCAGCAGCAATAACTACTTTTGAGCCTTCATTTAATTTATCGCTACTATAATCTAAAGTATCTATAGTTGTCTTTGTATAAAAGTGCATATCCCTTTCCCAATCAACTATTGCTAAGAAATGAGTGAAAAAACTTTCTTTTTCATATACAGATGGAGCTCTTTCTTCATCACAAATAAAAACATATTTTGCCAAAGATAATTGCCCAGTGCCTAAAATATGATTAGCAATAGTAAGCAACTCTTGAGGCTTCTTGGTTTTTTTAAAAGGAGTATATCGTTCACTTCCAATTGCTAACAATAATGGATGTACGCCAGACTCATCAACTGCATTTAACTCTAGCAAACCTGGTATTTCTTTTTCTACTGCTTTCCCCGTAATCTCATGAATAAGTTTTCCAAATTGTGAATCTTCCTGCGGAGGTCTTCCTACCACAGTAAAAGGGAAAATAGCATTCTTCTTCGCATAAACTTTCTTTACTCTAAGATAAGGGAAATTATGAGTAAGAGAATAATAACCTAAATGATCTCCAAATGGACCTTCAGGTTTTATATCCTTTGAATAAAGATCTCCACATATTACAAAATCGGCGTCTGTTGAAATAGTATAGCCATCTTTTTTAGCATAACGAAACCGTCTACCTGCCAAAACTCCAGCAAAAGAAAGTTCACTTATTCCTTCAGGTAATGGCATTACTGCGGAAAAAGTATGTGCAGGAGGACCCCCTATAAATATTGAAACTTTTAAAGGTTCTACCCCTTTCTTAATTGCATTCTTCTGATGCACCCCAATACCTCTATGAATCTGATAATGTAATCCTATCTCATTATTCTTAACATATTCATTACCTGAAATCTGAATACGATACATACCTAAATTTGAATTCATAATACCTGGATTATTAGGGTCTTCTGAATAAACTTGAGGAAGCGTGATAAATGAACCTCCATCATCTTTCCAACACTTTATTTGAGGTAAATCTTCTATCTTCTTTTCAATAAAAGAAGAAGGAAAAGAAACCTTTTTAGGAATAGCATATAATGCATAAAAAGCTGTCAAAATAGTTTTAATTGGATTTTTAAAAGCTTCTTTAGGATTTGTTCTTAATTTAATTAACTGTTGTACTTTATCTAAAGAATCTTTAAATATAAAACGACTTCTCTGTAAATTTCCAAAAAGATTAGATACTGCTCGGAAATCTGTACCCATAATATTTTCAAAGAACAATACTTTTCCGTCTTCTCGAAATTCATTTAAATGTATACTAGCCATTTCAAGATTAGGATCGACTTCTTTCTTAATTTTAACAACTTCTCCTTTCTTTTGTAATTCAGATATACAATGCTCTAAAGACTTATAAGTCATTTTTTTAGATAGAATATAATTATTGTGTTTATTATATTATCGATCTTTAATCATTACATAAGATCTTTCTGTAGGACCAGTATAAATCTGTCTTGGTCTACCAATAGGCTCATGATTTTCTCGCATTTCTTTCCATTGCGCAATCCAACCTGGTAACCTTCCAAGTGCAAACATAACAGTAAACATATCTGTAGGAATACCTAAGGCTCTATAAATAATTCCTGAATAAAAATCAACATTAGGATACAAGCCTCTATCTTTAAAATAATCATCACTTAAAGCAACCTGCTCTAATTTCATAGCAATATCTAATACAGGATCCTCTATACCTAACTGTCCTAAAACATCATCAGCTGCCTTCTTTATAATTTTAGCTCTAGGATCAAAATTTTTATATACTCTATGTCCAAAACCCATCAAGCGAAAAGAATCATTTTTATCCTTTGCTTTTTCAATATACTTTGATATGTCACCACTATCTTCTCTTATTTGTTCTAGCATTTCAATTACTGCTTGATTTGCTCCTCCGTGTAAAGGACCCCATAATGCAGCAATACCTGCTGAAATTGAAGCATATAAACTAGCATGAGAAGAACCAACAATACGAACAGTAGAGGCAGAACAATTTTGTTCATGATCAGCATGTAAAATTAATAATTTATTTAATGCAGATGCAATAATAGGATTTACTTCATAATTAACGGTTGGAAGAGAAAACATCATTCTAATAAAATTCTCACAATAGCCTAAATTATTATCAGGATATACAACAGGCTGACGCATTCTATTCTTAAAACTCCAGGCCGCCAATGTAGGTAATTTAGCTATAGATCGAATAATAGTTCCATTAATTTCTTCTGAAGATCGATTAGGATCTAATGATTTTGGATAAAAAGCTGTTAAAGAAGAAACTAAAGAAGAAAGCACACCCATAGGATGTGATTTTGAAGGGAATCCATCTAATATAGATTTAACATCTTCATGAACTAATGTATGCTCAGAAATCTCTTTTGTAAAACTAGTTAATTCCTCAATATTAGGTAAATCACCATAAATTAATAAAAATGCAACTTCAAGAAAAGTAGAATTCTCTGCTAAATCTTCAATTGAATAACCTCTATATCTTAAGATTCCTGATTCACCATCTAGAAATGTGATTGAACTCTCTGTAGATCCAGTATTCTTAAAACCCTTATCTAAAGTAATAAGACCTGCATCTTTTCTTAAGTTACTAATATCAATGGCTTTTTCATTTTCAGAACCCTCAATAAGAGGAAGATTATAAATATTTCCATCATAATGTAATTCAACTTTTTTAGTCACTTAGAATATTTTTTTTATTGATTCGCTAATATAATATTATTTAAATAAATTTAAATCCTTTACCTCTATAAAATGCTCTTTCTCCTAAACACTCTTCGATTCTTAATAGTTGATTATATTTTGCTACTCTATCAGAACGAGAAGCAGATCCAGTTTTAATCTGACCTGTCTTCATTGCAACTGACAAATCAGCAATTATTGTATCTTCAGTTTCTCCTGACCTATGACTCATAATAGAAGTATAAGAATTCAGATGTGCCATATTGACGGCTTTCATTGTATCTGTTAATGTTCCTATTTGATTAACCTTTATCAAAATAGAATTTGCAACCTCCTCTTTCACTCCTCTTGATAATCTATCAACATTTGTAACAAATAAATCATCTCCAACCAATTGAATATGACCCCCTATTTTTTGTGTTAACCTTTTCCAAGCACTCCAATCATCTTCATCTAACCCGTCCTCAAGAGAAATAATAGGATATTTTTTAGTCCATTCACACCAATAATCAACCATTTCTGAAGATGTTAGTCTATCATTAGTTGATTTAAGATGATATATGTTATCTTCAGCATTGTAAAACTCAGATGCAGCAGCATCAATAGCAATATAAACATCATCTGCTGGTCTATATCCTGCAGACTCAATCGCTCTTAAAACAAACTTTATAGCATCTTCATTAGATTTAAGTTCTGGAGCAAAACCTCCTTCATCACCTACATTTGTTGAATATCCATGATCTTTAAGCTCTTGCTTAAGATGATGAAAAATTTCAACTCCTATTTTTAATGCCTCAGAAAAAGAACTTGCAGCAACTGGCATGATCATAAATTCTTGAAAATCAATACTATTATCTGCATGGGAACCTCCATTTAAAATATTCATCATAGGAATTGGTAATTCAATAGCATCTTTACCTCCCAAATAAGTAAAAAGATTTTCATTGCTTTCCTTTGCAGCAGCTCTTGCACATGCTAAAGAAACAGCTAGCATAGAATTGGCCCCTAATCTTGATTTATTAAAAGAACCATCTAAATCAATCATTTTAGCATCAATCAGTTCTTGGTCTGTAATATCAATACCTTTTAATTCTTGGTTAATAGAGCCTGTAATATTGTTAACAGCCTGTGAAACACTCTTTCCTAAATAAATACTTTTATCTCCATCTCTTAACTCAACCGCTTCATACTTACCTGTTGAAGCTCCAGATGGAACTGCAGCCCGACCAAAAAATCCTGTGTCAGTAAAAACCTCAGCTTCAACAGTTGGGTTTCCCCTAGAATCAAGTATTTGTCTTGCATGAATATCTTTAATTCTTCCCATTAATCGTTTTTATAACTTTTAATATTTTTAATAAACTGATCAAATAAATATCTTGAATCATGAGGTCCAGGAGATGATTCCGGATGATATTGC
>CAJWCP010000036.1 GCA_913031595.1 uncultured Flavobacteriales bacterium
GGTACAGCTACTTTTATGATTTTAGGTAATATTTGCACTCGTTCTTGTGGTTTTTGTAATGTTAAAACAGGAAGACCTTTGCCAGTAGATGTTCTAGAGCCACAAAAAGTTGCTCAATCAATTAAATTAATGAATATTAAGCACGCGGTTATAACATCTGTTGATAGAGATGAACTTAAAGATGGAGGTTCTTCTATTTGGGCAGAAACAATACGAGCTATTAGAAAGATTAATCCAGAAACAACAATGGAGACATTGATCCCAGACTTTAAAGGAAATAAAGAAGATGTGCAAAGAATTATAGATGCAGCTCCTGAGGTTGTTTCTCATAACATGGAAACTGTAAGAAGACTTACTAAGAAAGTAAGGATTCAGGCGAAATATGAAAGAAGTTTGGAGGTTTTGAGATTATTAGGTTTAGGAGGAATGAAAACAAAGTCAGGGATAATGTTAGGGCTTGGAGAAACTCAAGATGAAATTATTCAAACTATGCACGATTTAAGAAACGTTGGTGTTTCTATTATGACTTTAGGGCAATATCTTCAGCCAACAAAAAAGCATCTTTCAGTATTTGAATTTATTACGCCAGATAAGTTTGATGAATATAGGGAGATAGGATTAAAGCTTGGTTTTAAGCATGTTGAAAGTGGTCCTTTAGTAAGATCTTCCTATCATGCAGAGAAACATATTCACTAAAAAATCTTTTATTATTTGGTATTGTTAAGTAACGTATAATCATTATATTTGTTACCTAAAATTAAAATCTTGCCAAATGAAGAAGCAGTTACTAATTATTTTTGTTGGTCTATTTTCGATTAATTTATCTTATGCTCAGGGTGTTTGTGGCACTTATGATGGTTACCTTGATGATGATAAAGAAAAGTATCCAGCATTTTATCAGTCTATTGAAAATATTAATAAGCAATTAGATAAAGAATATAAGTCTATATTAAGTAAGATGAATAATCTCAAGGTTGATTCTGCGAGTGGTAAAAAGATTATTCCTGTTGTAGTTCATGTTATACATGATATGGGTAGTGAAAATATTTCAGATGCTTCTATACAGGGAGCTTTAGATATATTAAATGCGAATATTAATGGACAAGCATCCAATTTTTTAGCAAAAACACCAGATGTTTTTGCTGCTGTTAGAGGAGATTTGAATGTTGAGTTTAGATTAGCAAAGCTTGATCCAGATGGTAACCCTACTACTGGAATTAATAGAGTGCGTTCTTCATTAACAAATGAGCCAGAGCCAAGAAATGCTGTTAAAGCATTAAGTTATTGGAATTCTTATCAGTATTTTAATATTTGGACAGTTAAAAAATTTGCACCACAAGCTGATGGAAATACATTATTAGGTTTTGCTCAGTTTCCTTGGAGTGGATCTATGTCTACAGATGGTGTTGTTTTATTAGCTAGCCAGATGGTTAGTGGAGGAACATTAACTCATGAGACAGGTCATTGGTTAGGATTAAGACATACTTGGGGAGATTCTGATTGTGGTGATGATAATGTGAGTGATACTCCGCCTGCAAAAGAGCCAAATTTTGGAGTCAATCTTTCTGACTTCCCTCATCATGTAGGTATACCTTCTGGATCTTTTGACGGATGTATTGCTGATTCATTAAATTGGGCAGGAGAGATGTTTGTTAATTATATGGATTATTCTAATGATGCAGATGTTACTATGTTTACTATTGGTCAGAATGCTGTTATGAATGAAGTTTTAGAAGGCCTTCCAGGAGAGTTTGGATATAGAGAATATTTGTGGTCAGAATCTAATCTTGCACTTACAGGAGCAGCAGATGGATACAAACCTCCAGTTTGCTCACAACAAGCATCTTTTAATTTTTCAGCAGGAACATCCCCTGTTGTTTGTGAAGGAGAAAGAGTTTTCTTAAAAGGAAATAAAGGGCAATTTGGTAATGGAAATGTAACTTCATTTGTATGGGATCTTGGTAATGGAGTGATAAATAGTTCAGGAGACAATCAAATTAATTATATTTACCCTAATGCAGGTAGTTACGATGTTACATTAACAGTTGAGTATAATGAAGTAACTATTGCAAGAGCATATGACCTTGCAGATTTAGACATAACAGGATCTGGAACGACATGGACAGAGGATATTACTAATAAAATAGTGCAAGGGACAGAAGCAGAATTAATAGCAATGGGAGCTAATAATATTATAGAGATAAGTCTTGATAGCTTAGGGGTATATTTTGGAATGGAGGATTCTTCTTATTTTAGAGGTACTTTGCCTTCTACAATTTACACTGCTTATTATAATAATTCTTGTTCAGTATCAACTACTAAGAATGATTTTATAATTATAAGTCCTACATCTTCAACTAATAATGCTTCTTCTCATTCTTATAGTTTTGAGTCTGAGAGTGAATCTGATTGGAATATTGTTCCATCTTCTGATATAGAGAGTATTTGGAGTTTTAACACAACTTCCGCTACATCATGGGAGAGAGATCCTGATGTTGCTGATGATGGGTCTGCTTCTCTTAAGATTAATGGAGAGAGTATGTCAATGGGTTCACACGAAATTACCTCTATAGCATATGATTTGAGTGGTATTACAACACCTGCCATTAAATTTAGTTGGTCAGGAGCTGCTGTTAATTATTTTCCTGCAAATCAATTTAATGTATATTATTCAACTAATTGTGGAGAGGATTGGGCTATACTAGGTTCTTTAGATCAATATGAAACCGCAAATGCAGGTTTATATACTTCTTCTTTTAGACCTAAAACAACAGAATGGAGAGATACAATTTTAACAAAATCACAATTGCAAAATAATAATGTTCGTTTTAAGTTTGAATATTCTGCCAATGACTTTTCTAATAATTTTTATTTGGATAATGTGTTAATTGGAGATGAATCTTCTTTATTTAATACAGAATCTTCCTCGTTAAGCAGGGTAGTAATGTTCCCAAACCCTACAAAAGGAAGAACGACAATTGTATTAGAAAATCTAGGAGATATTGATGCGCAAGTTACACTTGTTAATATACTTGGTTCGGAAGTAGAAAAAATATTTAATGGTGTTATTACTAGTAAATTTTATTCTATTGACCATGATTTATCCAAATTAGACAGAGGAATTTACTTCATTAAGGTTATTAGTGAAGGTAATGTTTTATTGACAGATAAGCTTATTCTTGATAAGTAGCATTATATTTTTCTAAGCTTATATTTCCTCCTTTTAGAATAGCATAAGTATTATGTGAAAGCCAATCTCCTGTGTTAATATATGTGAATTTATCATCTATATTCACATAATTAGGAGCATGATTGTGTCCAAATATGTAATAATCTACACTTTCTTGGCTTTGAGCTTTTTTACAATAATTAATTAAGAAATCTTCTTGATTATTATTGTTGTTATTCGTTTTTCTACTTCTTTTGCTCCATGCGTGTGCAATCTTAAATGCAAAGTCAGGATGTAAAAGGGAAAAACCCCATTGACATATTCTTGATTTAAATATTATTTTTAGACATTTATATAGATAATCTCCTTTTACTAGTCCATCTCCATGTCCAATAAATAAACTTTTATTTTGAAGGTGTATAATTTTGTTTCCATGATAAATCTTGATACCAATTTCTTTCTCTAGATAATCTTTTACCCACATATCGTGATTTCCTGTAAAAAGATATATATTAGTATTGTTGTCAATTAACTCTGTTAATTTACCTAGTACTCTTACAAACCCCTTAGGAACAACTTTTTCATATTCAAACCAAAAGTCAAATATATCTCCTAATAAATAAATGCTGTGGGCATTATTTTTTATACTTTCAAGCCATTGAACAATTAATTTTTCTCGTTTGTGACTTTCTTTAATATTAGGGATCCCTAGATGAAAGTCAGAAGCAAAGTATATTCTATTTTTTAACAAGACTTATTTTTTAGTTTTTTTGTCATTAATTGGCTAGTTAATTTTGGGTCAGCTTTTCCTTTAGATAACTTCATGACTTCTCCCATAAAAAGGCCAAGCAACCCTTTCTTTCCTTGTTGATATTCTTTTACTTTATCTGGATATTTATTAATCACCTCTGTTATATAATCATCTAACATATTAGTGCTACTTTCCTGAATCCAATTATTATCATGCGCAATCTTAGAAGCAGTTTTGTTTGTTGCAAGCATTTCTGGCAATACTTTACTTGTGGCAATGGTATTACTTATTATATTACTATCTATTAGATCAATTAATTCAGCAATACTTTTTGGGTTGAGGCTAAATGATTGAATAGAAATAGCATTTTCATTTAGATAAGATTTAATACTTCCATTTAAGAAATTAGCAGCTGCTTTATAATTTTTAGTAAAACTACAGAGGTCATTAAAATATAGAGCAATATTTTTATCCTCAGTTAATATAGTTGCATTATATTCTGAAAGATTAAATTTTGTAATGAATTTGTTAAACAGTTCATTAGGTAATGGTGGTAATTTACTTTTTATTTCTTTTATATATTCTTCTGTTATTATTATAGGTTGTAAGTCAGGCTCAGGGAAATATCGATAATCATTAGCTTCTTCTTTATGTCGCATTGAGACAGTGGAATTATTACTTGCATTAAAACTTCTTGTTTCGTGCAATACACTTTTTCCGTTTTCTAATACTTGAACTTGCCTATTTATTTCAAATTCAATAGCTCGTTTAACATTTCTTGTTGAATTCATGTTTTTCACCTCAACTTTAGTGCCTAACTTGGAATCTCCCTTAATTCGTATAGAGATATTAGCATCACACCGTAATGATCCTTCTTCCATGTTTCCATCACAAATATCAAGGTAACGTACTAATTTTCTGATTTCATTAATATATTGATATGCTTCATTAGAGTTAGTTATTTCTGGTTCAGACACAATCTCCAATAAAGGTACTCCAGCACGATTTAGGTCGATTAATGTATTGAATGGATCTAGATCATGAATACTTTTTCCAGCATCTTCTTCCATATGAATACGTGTAATATTAATCTTTTTCTTTTTATTATTAACATCATTTATTTCGATATATCCACCATTACAGACAGGAGTCTTGTCTTGAGTAATTTGGTATCCTTTTGGTAGATCAGCATAAAAGTAATTTTTTCTTGCATATTCATTTCTTTCTCTGATATTTGCCCCTATTGCGATTCCTAACTTAACAGCATATTCAATAACCTTTTTATTACTTGTAGGAAGTGTTCCAGGATGACCTAGAGAAACAGCAGATGTTTTACTATTAGGGATTCCGCCATAGATGTTTTCATCTGAAGAATATGCTTTTGTTTTAGTAAGTAGTTGTGCATGAACTTCTAGACCAATTATTGCTTCATATTTTTCTTTAGGATCCATCTTATTTCTTTATTATTTTTTCAGTTGCAATAACTTCTTTGTCATTTAATAGATTATATAAATAAATGCCAGCTGGTAATTCTTTTAAAGAAATGGTTGTTATATTATCTAATTTTACTTTCTTAACTCTCATGCCTATTAGGTTAAATAGCTCAAAGAAGTTAGCTTTTTCACTTTGTATAGTAATATCTTCTTTAGTAGGGTTTGGGAAAGGCATATTATTATATGATTTTATTTGATTTATTTCTGTTGGTGACGAACAGTCTAGTATAAAAAGACCAGATTGCATGTCTGAAACGATAATATTTCCAGAAGACAAATAAGGATATACTCCCCACGCTCCTTTATATGAAGAATGATTATTTGGAAGGTATGTATCATACATACATGTTTGTGTTGGATTTGTTGGGTCTGAGATATCAAATACTCTTAATCCATCATGATAATATGCAAGATAAAGCATGTTATTTTTTATAATTCCATTATGAGCCATTGATTGAGAGTCTACTCCAGAATTAAATATAGAAAGTACAGAGATGTTATTAAAATCTGACACGTCTAGAATTTTTACATCAGCACCATGATTTTCATCTTGCATTGCATAAATATTACCATCATCACTTAGCCATCCTGAATGATTGTAGCCTGCATCTGGATAAGAGGTAAGTGAAGCTAGTTCAACAGGAGCCATCCCTCCAGCTAGATCAAGATAATGAAAATCTACAATTTTAAACCCTTGATTCCCACAATTTAGATATGCAGTATCATTTTTAACATAAGCATCATGTACATGCCCAACATCTGTGTAAGAATATATTAATGTAGGATTTATAGGGTCTAAAAGACTATATATGTCCATTGCTGTATTTGATGCACAGGCATATAATTTTGCAGTTGCAGTATCAATAAATATATTGTGAGATTTAGTGAATAATTGATTAGAATCATAGACAGTATTAACAGAATTAGGTAAGTCAGATATATCGATAATTTGTAGTGTACTTGTACTACCTTCATCACATACTGCATATAAATATCCCTGAAAATCATGATAGTCTCTATGAATAACTCCTTGTCCTGTATACGCTCCTTCTACAAAAGCAATTTCTATACTATTAACAGGGTCAGTTATATCAAAGAAATGAGTGCCTGCAGTTGATCCAATAACCGCAATCTCTCGGTTGTTTACTTCAAATCCCCAACATTCATTATATGTGTTGTCGTAAGCCCAAGAACCTACTAAAGTTGTGTCCTGCCAATTAAATAATTGGGTTGCATTTTGTTGAGCTGAACAAATTATGGTTGTTATTGTTAAGAATAAAATAAGTATTTTCTTCATTTATATTTCAGATATAAGGTTTTTAATTAATAAGCTTAGTTTTGGTTCAGCAACTTCGGCGACTTCTTGAACATCTTCATGTGTAACCTTTTTTATTTTTCCAGGCACACCAAGATCTGTGATTACAGAAATTGCAAAACAAGGAATATTCATGTGACGAGCAACTATTACTTCAGGGACGGTAGACATTCCAACAGTATCTCCTCCAATATTCCTAAAATAGAAATATTCAGCAGGAGTTTCCAATGTGGGACCCGTAACTCCTACATAAACACCTTTATGTATTTTGATGTTATTTTTTAGAGATATAGAATCTATTAGTTTGATCATTTTCTTACAGTACGGCTCACTCATATCTGGAAATCTTGGGCCTAGATGATTAATATTTTCCCCTATAAGAGGGTTTGGAATTAGATTAATATGGTCTTTTATTACCATTAAGTCTCCAATTTCATATTCTGGATTCACACCTCCACTTGCATTTGAAACAATAAGTTGATTAATACCTAGTAATTTCATGACACGAACAGGTAATGTTATTTCTTTTATATCATAGCCTTCATAGAAATGAAAACGTCCTTGCATTACGATTACTCTTTTATTTCCCAAATCTCCAAAAATTAACTTTCCTGAATGACCTTCAACTGTTGATGTTGGAAAGTTTGGAATATCTTGATATTCTATTGATGTTGTAATGTTAATCTCATCAACTAAGCCTCCCAGTCCTGTGCCTAATATTATTCCTATATCTGGTAAGGATGTAATTTTGTTTTTTATAAAGTTAGTTGTTTCTTGTATTTTCTGCCACATAATTTAGGATCTTTTTTTCAAAATTTGTTTGTTCTTTAAATACTATTTTTATAGGTAAAACATAAATATTTACCCCTTCAAATTTACCCTTAAAATTAATTAATTTTACTGCATCTTTTTCGGTGGTTAAGATAAGTTTTTTTCTATGTTTATTTTTATTGTATGCATTTAAGATATTATCAATATCATCAACAGTATAATTATAGTGATCTTTATATTCTAAATGGGTTATGTTTTTGTTGATTTCTTTTAGATTTTTTGTTATTAATGATGAATCAGCAACACCTGTAATTAAGATAATGCCATAATCTTTATAGTTAAGAAGTTTTTCTAAAGAAATCATATGTTTGATATCTAGATAGTTGATTTCAGAAAAGAATAAATCTTGATAAGGTAAAATATTTAATTTATTTGTTATGTCTTTTTTGATAGTAGGATTTATTGTGTTTGGAGATTTTGTCACTATAATAATATCTGCTCTATTTGAATTTGAATAGTGTTCTCGAAGTCTTCCTAATGGCAATAGATGATTTTTATAGTAAGGTTTTGAGTATGGTGTAAGTAAGATTTTTAAACCTGGATTAATCCATCTATTTTGGAATCCATCGTCTAATAATATAACATCAGTGTTAGGAAAATCTTTTAATATTTTTCTTACTCCTTTATTTCTATTTCTTTCTACTGCCACAACAATTTGGTTATATTTTTTTTTATAAAATAAAGATTCGTCACCTACTTCTTCAGCTTTATCATGTGTGTTAACATATTTCATGCCTTGAGTTTTTCTTCCATAACCTCTGCTTAGAACAGCTATATTATATTTTGATTTTAATAGGCTGATGATATAATCTGTATGTGGCGTTTTACCTGTCCCCCCTAATGATAGGTTTCCTATACATATTATAGGTGTTTTATATGATTGTGATGTAATAATTTTATAGTCAAATAAATAATTTTTGATAGAGGTTATAATATGAAAGATTAACGATAATATATATAATAATAATCTCATATTACAAAGATAAGTTTTTGTTATAAAAGAGTTTCGTATTTTTGGAAAATGAAAATTAAGGATATTATAAATTATTTAGAAGAAATAGCTCCTTTATCTTATCAAGAAGATTATGATAATTCAGGGCTTATAATTGGAGATAAAGAAGAAAAGATTAAAGGTGTATTAATCACGCTTGACTGCACAGAGGATGTCGTTAACGAGGCTATTAATAATCAATGTAACTTGATAATTACTCATCATCCTATTATTTTTAAAGGTTTAAAGAAGATTAATAATAATAACTATATTGAGCGTACAGTAATTACCTGTATAAAAAATAATATTTCTGTTTATGCAATACATACAAATCTGGATAATATTTATGATGGAGTGAATGCTAGAATAGCAGAAATGATAGGTCTTAGGAAAACAAAAATTTTATCTCCTAAGAATGACTTGTTAAGACAATTAGTTGTCTACTGTCCTGTTAAAGAGTCGGATATTCTAAAGGATGCTCTTTTTACAGCAGGAGCAGGAAGTATGGGTAATTATGAGAAGTGTAGCTTTTCATTAATTGGTACTGGAAGTTTTCATCCAAATCAAGGGGCAGATCCTTTTGTTGGAAAAAAAGGAAAGATGCATTTTGAGAAAGAGAAAAGAATAGAAGTTGTTTATCCTAAATATAAAGAACGAGAAATTTTATTAGCAATGCATAATTCTCACCCTTACGAAGAGATTGCATATCAGATTTATGTTTTAGAAAATAAATATAAAACAGTTGGAGCAGGAGTAGTAGGAGCATTAAAGACTCCTGTTAATAGTCTTGATTTTATTAAACATGTTAAAAAGATTATGAAATCAGGATGTATTAAACATACAGAGATAGTAAAAAAGAAAATTAAAAAAGTTGCAATATGTGGAGGAAGTGGAAGTTTTTTGCTTCATCAGGCAATAGCATCTAATTCAGATATTTTTATCACTTCTGATTTTAAATATCATGAATTCTTCAATGCTGATAAGCGTATTATTATAGCAGATATTGGTCATTATGAAAGCGAACAATTTACAAAGGATCTTATTTATGATTTGCTTGTCAAAAAATTTACTAAATTTGCGATCCGATTATCAAAAATCAATACAAATCCTATAAATTATTTATAATGGCTAAAAAGATAAAAAGTAATATGGTAACAGTGGAAGAAAAGTTAAGAGCATTGTATAAGTTGCAATTAATAGATACTGAAGTTGATAAGATTCGAATTGTTCGAGGGGAATTACCTTTAGAGATTGATGATTTAGAAGATCTAATAGCAGGTTTAAATTCACGTTTAGATAAGTTTAATCTAGAATTAGAAGATATAAAGAATGATATTGCAGGTCAAAAGAATTCTATTTCTCTATCTAAGGAAGCTATTAAGAAATATGAAGGCCAATTGAAAAATATAAAAAATAATAGAGAATTTACGTCTTTAACAAAAGAAGTAGAATATCAAAATTTAGAGATTCAATTATCAGAAAAGAAGATGGCTCAGCAAGAGGCTAATATACTTCATAAGCAAGAAGTTATTAATGAGTGTAAAGAACAAATGGAAGAGAAAGAAAAAGAATTGAAGGTAAAAAAGGATCAACTTGATAAAATCGTTAAAGAAACAGAGAAAGAAGAAAACAAATTGTTAAAGGATTCAGAGAAAGCCGAGAAGGTTATAGATGAAAGATTATTAAGTTCATATAAGAGGATTAGAGAAAAAATGAATAATGGTTTGGCTGTTGTTTCAGTAGAGAGGGAAGCTTGTGGGGGTTGTTTTAGTCAGATTCCACCGCAAAGACAATTAGATATTCAAATGCACAAGAAAGTTATTATTTGTGAGCACTGTGGAAGAATTATGGTTGATTCTAATATACTCGCCTAAAAAATCTAAAAAACTTATTAATATCTGAAACCTAATGTAAAGATTAGATTGTAATCTTTGTGTTTTATTGATGTTGGAGTGATTAAATCTTCACTATATAATTTATGTTCATCTGTTGCTTCTGATATAACATAGGCAATGTCAAAAAAGGAATTCCCATTATTAACACCAGCTCCGACACTAAAGTTTTCTCTAGAAAAGTTTTTATCTATGTATGGGCTACCATAAAGAGCATACCCTCCTCTTATTATAAATGGCTTAACATTAAATTCAGCACCTATTCTAATATTTGTAGCTTGTGTATAATTATCTTTAATATTTTGATTGTTTTCATCACTCCATTCTAAATAAGTTTCTGAATTCATTCTTGTAAAACTATAGTCTACAACCTCATAATCCCCACTGATTATAATACTTTTATTATAGACGATAGATCCACTTGCAATAGCCTTCCAAGGGCTAATTAGTTCATATGTAAAATAATTATAAGGAGAAGATTCTGTAAATTCTTGATTTGGATTAGAAAAATATGTAGTTATACTTGTAGAATAAGTTTCTTCTATATTATATATTGTAGGAGAATGAATAGCTCCTCCTAATTTTATATATTCTGACACTCTCATAATTCCACCTATCTTTATATTTAAACCATTTCCATAAACACTTAACTCTTCATTATAATTAAAAGAAGAGAGTCCATTAATAGTGTCTGTAAACGTATCTTCACTATAAATAGATCTTTCGTTATAGTTTATTGTTGGTAGCCCGATACTTGCACCTATATATAGTTTTTCTCCATAAGACCCTCCAAAAGAAAAAAGAACTTCATTTTGATAGCCAGTAGAACGAAAATGTTTGGCTTGCCTTTTAGAACTACTGCCATTTATATGAGATATGTAATTACCATTATCATATGTATACCAAATTGGATCTAGAGTTGTGTCTATACTATTATTTTCAAGATCGATAAGGTCTGTCCAAAAAGCAGGGCCTGTATAAAAGTTATCTAAATCATTAATTTGATTTCCTTGTGCTAATTCTAGAATTTTATCTGCTAAAGATGTCTGGTCATTACTTCTTTCAATCCTTATATTTCTATCATATGAGGCTAACTGATTCCAGCCAATTCCAACATTTATTCTTTTCCATTCAGAATTATTCTTAGGTAATGTATAAACCAATCCTAATGTACTGATATTGAGTCCTAGTTTATAGTCATTAATATTCAATAAATCTGAGGAAGAGGTTGTACTATTTAAATTAAATGAAGGCGAAAAAGAGAGTTCATTAAACTGATACATACTAATTCCAGCAGGATTATAACTTAATGCTGAGAATTCACCTCCTAATGCTCCAAAAGCTCCACTCATAGCTGCAAACCTTGCATTGCCGTATATTCCTTGTTGAGAATAACGTAAAGCATCTAATTCATTTTGTGCTTTTAAGGTAAAAGCTCCTAATGTAATAAGAGTTACTATAAGAAGTATTCTTTTCATATCTAATTATCTAGGTTTAATATTTTTTCTCTTTTTATTGTTTTTTGTTGATCGGTTTGTGTTATTTGATTTCTGATAGTTATAGCTATTATTCTTTTTTGTTGAATAGGAATTGTTTTTTTTGTGTTCAGTTTGTTTGTAGTTAGTTTTTTTATAGTCAGTTTTATTAATAGATCTATTGTTAAGATTCTTATCTTTTATAATAGGTTTATTGTTAGTTGCTGTAGACTTTATATTAGTGTTGATATTATTTTTATTATTAAACTTATTTCTTATATTTAATATTGAATTATTTTGATTGATGTTTGAATTTGAAATAATAGCATTTGTTTTTATTCCCCTATTAATCCCTGTTGTTGATAATGATCCTCTAGGCCCTGTTGAATATGAATTATTATCATAAGTATTTTGATAGTATGTATTATAACCTCCTAGATAATGATTATGCCCATACCCATAGTAACCATAATAGTTTCCATAGAAATATGGTGTGTAAAAGTATGGAGTGTAGAAATTATGGTAATAGTAAGGAGAGTAGCTATAGTATGAATAGTAAGGGGAATGCCAATTATATCCATAATATATGCTAGTTCCACAATAAAAAGGATCATGGTTATACCAATAATAATCTGTATATATGCTACCATAGAAGTTGCTATAAAACATTGGTCTATGAAATCTTCTTATTCTTGAAGAATAACTGTAGTCATAATAATCATCAGCATTATAATAATCTTCTTCTATATAATTAGTAGCTGTGTCAAGAAGATCTACATTATTACTTTCTACTATCTTAGTTATATCTTCATAAGAGCTAAATTCATCGCTTGCTAAATAATTTGGATCGCTATAATGAATATGTGTTGTAGTGATACAAGAGACAAACATACAACATAGCATAATTATAGTATAAGATCTTTTCATTTGTATATTATTTGTTTTACTCTAAACGTATAATAGTTTAATTTATTAGTTTTGTTTTTCTAATATAAACGAAAACAATACAACAAAATTACATTTTTTAAGATTAAATGGCAAAAAAATTAACACCGAGAGAAAAAGATTATTCACAATGGTATAATGAAATAGTTCAGGGAGCTGATCTGGCAGAGAGTTCCGGAGTAAGAGGCTGTATGGTTATTAAGCCCTATGGTTATGCAATATGGGAAAGAATGCAATCTGAACTAGATAAGATGTTTAAGCAAACAGGTCATATGAATGCTTATTTTCCTTTGTTTATTCCAAAATCATATTTAAGTAAAGAGGCTGCTCATGTTGAAGGATTTGCAAAAGAATGTGCTGTTGTAACACATTATAGATTAAAAAATAGTGAAGATGGAAAATCTATAGAAGTTGATCCTAAAGCAAAATTAGAGGAAGAATTAATTGTTCGGCCTACATCAGAAACAATTATATGGGATACTTATCGTAAATGGATACAATCTTATCGAGACTTACCTTTATTGATTAATCAATGGGCTAATGTGGTTAGGTGGGAGATGAGAACGCGACTTTTTTTAAGAACTGCAGAATTTCTATGGCAAGAAGGACATACAGCGCATGCTACTAAAAGAGAGGCTATTGAAGAAACGGAAAAGATGATAGGGGTATATGCAAAATTTGCAGAGAATTTTATGGCAATGCCTGTTGTAAAAGGCTTGAAGTCTGCTAATGAAAGATTTGCAGGAGCTGAAGAAACTTATTGTATTGAGGCTCTTATGCAAGATGGTAAATCTTTACAGGCAGG
>CAJWCP010000037.1 GCA_913031595.1 uncultured Flavobacteriales bacterium
TTTTTTATTCAATGATTATCTTCTTTTCAACTGTTCCATCATCATAGATGTAAAACATTAGAGAATTCTTTCTTATCGGTATCTTAGGGGCAGAACAAATTAGTCTCGTTGGTTGATCTTATCCTTTGATTTATTTTTTCTTTTTATTAAATTCTACAATATCTGCAGAAACATGAATTGTCTTCCTAATAATAAAACCTCCAAGCCAAAATGTAGAATTTTTATCTATTGTTATATTAGTTAATACTTGATTAGAATTCAACTCTGTTCGTAAATCATTTACAGCATTTTTTACTAAACCATCATTTAACCCTCCCAAACCTAAGAACATTACTGAGCTTGATTGACCCTCTACTGTTTTAACATACTCAAAATTATTAGTGCTCAATGCTGCTGAAGAACTGTTACTAATATTACCGTCTGAAATAGTAAAGCATGATGAAAAGAATAATGCAATCGTTAAAATAGAAAATATATTTTTCATGATTTTTCTTCAAAGATAATAAATAATAACAAACGTGACTTTCTTTTTTAAAGTCTATACTTTAATCCAATAAATAATTCTGTGTACCAACTTGAACCTACTTGATATTTTCCCTGTAATAAATTATTATTGATTCTTGAAACATATAATAAAGAAGACAGATTTTTAGTTAATAAATAATCCAATTCTAAGTTAAAGCCAAGAGAATTTAGAGATAAAGGAGGCCAGTAGAGAGGGCTATCTTTATATACTGCTATATCATATATTGGAATAACAATCCCTGAACGAGCTTGCAAACTACTAATAATCTCATATTCAATACCAATATTGTATCCAATCTTCAAAATAAGTGCTGGAGGTCTTATAGAGATAGATTCACCTTCTAATGTTGTATAAAAAGGCACTTCTTTTTTAAATCTATATATGATCGGAAAAGATATCGTATTATAAATATCTAATTTATCAGTAATAGATGTATAATGATCTATACAGTAAATAAAATAAAAACTAAAATCAGCATCTTCAATATCTATTCCTAACCCAGATTTAAAAGAAAGAGGTAGGTTAATAGAATTATATATAGTATTTTCCTTATTTTCAACTTCATTACCTCCTATTTGTCCAAACCCAATCATAGGTAAGCAAAGTAATATAAGTAGTAGTTTTTTCATATTACAAATATAATAAGTTATATTCATATTTATTTTGTCTTATCTTTATTTATTCTAATTATAAATTACTAATAATCAGTCATTTATATTTTAATTAATGAAACTTATATAGTATATTTGTCGTAATAAAAATAAAAAACTATGGAATTAAAAAGTATCAACACTTGTCTAAACTGTGAAAATTTACTTAGAGATTTTATTTGCAGTACACATCAACAAAAAGTAGAAATTAATAATTTCTGTGAAAGTCATACTTATACGGATTCTATAACAAAAGATTCTTCTTGTACTAACTGCTATCATTTTGGTAAAGAAAGCTGTTCAAAACCTTCAGAGGCTAGTGAAACAATGATTTGCTTTGATTGGAAGAAGTAGTGTGCTAGAGAAACATATAATTATCAGCATCTTCATAAAATAAATTATATTAACTTTATTTTATCATAACTTTCTTGTTTACTGTTCCGTCTTCATAAATTTCAAAAAATACTTGATTTGTAAAAGGTTGTATCTCTTGACCAAGTATATTAATAATTCTTATAATATTCTTATCTAAAAAAGGTTCCTGATGATCTAAGCTTGTTGTATTCTCTCCAATCTGATTAAAAAAATTCCAAATCTCTTCACTTGCCCAAAAATCATCATTACCCCATGGAGCTATATCAAACCATTCATGAAGTCCATTATTAACTTTATATAGCCATACCTGATCTCCTGTATTTGTATTATTGTATTTTGTTACTTCAGTAAATACATTATCATTATTGATATCCAAAAGAGTATAATTCGTAGAAAAACTACAAGAATTATAATCTGCCCAAAAAGAAAATGCTGAATCAACCGAAAGATAATACCCTACTCCAGGATAATAACCTCCATTATAATTAAATTCATTATCACTTGTGCCATTAAGAATAAACACCGAAATATTTATGGAAGGAGAACAAATAATAGG
Source organism: uncultured Flavobacteriales bacterium (assembly GCA_913031595.1). Taxonomy (GTDB): domain Bacteria; phylum Bacteroidota; class Bacteroidia; order Flavobacteriales; family BACL11; genus CAJWCP01. The sequence goes on from CAJWCP010000037.1 coordinate 2,108, forward strand.
CCATCCGTTATTTATAAAATCCCACATACCCCCTCCAAGAGGAGCAATAGCAGCAATCATATTTGTAGTTTGACAATTTGCTAAATGATAAGACATCTCTGCACCATAAGAAAAACCTGTGGCAAAAACTTTATTCAAATCAAATTGAAACTCGCTATATAATGAGTCATTTAATTCTTTAATAAAGTCTATATCAGAGAAGCCTTCTACATCCCATTCAGTCATACCCGAGTTACCAATAAGTGCTGTAGGATAACAGACTGCAAAATTATTCTGATCCGACAAAATATTAAATGCAGTACTGGTCATTATACTAGATCCACTACCTCCCCAGCCATGCAATACATACACAATTGGCGAGTTAGCTGGTAGATTATTTGGAACATGAAAATAGAACTCCCTTTGAATATTATTATGTGTGAAATAAAAGGGGCCATTTTGCCCAAAACCAATCATAGGCAAGCAAAATAATATAAGAAGTATTCTGTTCATCTTTAATCCAAATAACTGTCCTCGTTCCATAAGATCTCATGAATAGTTCCATCAGCATGCTTATAAACTCCTTTTTTATTTATTGCGTTTGTAAACTCATCACATTGATGCTGTTCTAAACGTTTATTAATAATCTGTTGTACATTATGTATTACTAGTTTATTTGTTTCTTCTTTTATTTTTTTTCCCTCTTGAGATTTCTCAGCTTCAACAATTATAGTTTTATCAGTATCAATAACACCATCAGAATTTAACTCTGATTCTTTAGATGCAGGATTAGTACAACAAAAAAATAACACTAAGAAAGTTAATATAGATAGTATTCTCTTCACACTTAACCTGTAATTATATTTTATAAAATATTAGCTAATTTATCAATAGCCATCTTTATATTATTATAAACGTCATTTATATTTCCGTTCATCATATAACATGGTGCCGATATAATTTTTAGATCTTCATCAACACAAATTTCTTTTATAGAAATATTACTAGTAGATGCACCTATAGATGAGATTGCTCCATGCATTTCTTCTATGTTATATTCTGAATTTTCTTTTACAGATCCAAGTGTTAATTTAGGAATGTATGATTTCCCCTGTAAAGATTTAGCAATAAGTGTTGGGGAAATGCAAAGAGCAACAATTGGCTTCTTATTTTCAACACAATATGTAATTAAATCTTTAACTTCTTGCAAAACACATCCATCTGTGCCTTCAAAGGCCCAATTACTTAAATTCTTAGCAGCTCCAAATCCACCAGGAATAACTAAAGAAGAAATATCATCTTTATTTAATTCAGAAAGTGAAAGAATTTCACCTCTTGCAATTCTTGCAGATTCTACAAATACATTTCTTGTGTCATTTATTTCCTCTCCATTTGTATGATTTATTACATGATTCTGGTCTATATCTGGAGCAACACATATATAATCTAATTGATTCTGTGTGAGCGCTAATAAAGTAAAAACTGACTCATGAATTTCTGCACCATCATATACTCCGCATCCCGATAATAATACTGCTGTTTTCATACCACAAATATAATAAGTTATTGTAATGTTCTATAGTTAACAGTATCTTTGCATATATGCATTACCTAATTTATGATAATCAATGTCCTTTCTGCTGTAGTATTATAGAAAAGGTGTCCTCTGTAATCAAGCGAAAGGATATAGCTTATACTCCTATTACATCAAAAAAAGGAAAACACTTAATAAATAAACATTTCTTAGAAAATATAAATTCTGTAATCTATATTAATCAAAATAATAAAGTCTTTATAAAATCCAGTGCAATATTAAACATCTCTAAGCTAATGCCTTTTCCGTATAACTTAATCTACACTTTAATTATTATCCCAAAATTTATTTTAAATATGACTTATGATCTAATTGCAAGAAATAGAATGTTATTTAAAAAATTCTAAAACTACTTTTATAGTTATTAAAGTAGTAAGTCACATTTAGAAGCTAATATGAAATCATTCTCATGTAACCCATTTATCTTATGAGTAAAAAGAATAATAATAACTGTTTTATAATTTATATGTATAAATGGGTGATGACCTTCTGCTTCTGACAATGCAGCAACATCATTCACAAAAACCATTGCTTCTTTATATGTCTTAAATATATATTCTTTTCTTAGCTGAATACCATCAAGGACTTTCCATCCAACATCTATTTCTTTAATCAAACTATTAATTTCACTCTCATTAAGAGGAGGTATACCTCCTTGACATGGAATACATTTTTTTTGACTTATCATATTATTTCATTATTCTTTATTAGATACAAATTTTATACTTAAAGAATTGACACAATGTCTAATATTTTTTTCTGTGATTTTCTCCCCTTCAAAAACATGACCAAGGTGACCCTTGCAATTAGCACAACATATTTCAACTCTTTTCATTCCATATGAATAATCAGGATACCTCAAAATTGCACCTTTGATTTCATCATCAAAAGATGGCCACCCACAATCTGATTTAAATTTAAATTCTGACCTAAATAATGGATTATTACAAGCTTTACAAATATAAACCCCCTTATCAAAATGATCAATATAAATACCAGACCCAGCTCTTTCAGTTCCCTTCTTAACCATTATTCTTCTTTCTTCAGGAGTTAATTCATCAAAATAACTGCTGGATTTAATATTCTGAGAAGATAAAAAAAATGGAAAAAAAAGTAAAATAAGTAGTATTTTTTTCATTTTACAAAACTAATAATTCCTCTACTAATTCAGGAACCGCTTTGTTAGCTTTTTCAGAAATAATTTCAATATTAGGATAAGATAATGGCTCTGGATCTACAAGTATAATCCTTTCAGCTCTACTAGCATAATTAATAAGAGAAGCCGCTGGATAAACATTTAATGAAGTTCCTATAATTATAAAAATATCGGCTTGCATAACCTTTTCTATAGCTATATCCATATTAGGAACATCTTCTCCAAACCAAACAATATTTGGACGAAGCTGAAATCCATTCGGACATAAATCTCCAATATTAAGATCTGAACCTTTAATGGAATAAATTTTATTATCCATTATGCTCCTTGCTTGTCTCAAATGACCATGTAAATGCAATACATCAACACTGCCGCTCCTTTCATGTAAATCATCTACATTTTGTGTGATTATAGATAACTTAAATTTTTCACATAATTTATTTAAAGAAATATGTGCATTATTTGGATCTGATTCAAGTAATTGTTTTCTTCTAATATTATAAAAATCTAAAACCAAAGAAGGATCTCTCTTAAAAGCCTCTGGTGTAGCAACATCTTCAATTCTATAGTTATCCCATAATCCACCAGAATCTCTAAAAGTTCCTAAGCCACTTTCTGCACTAATACCCGCTCCTGTAAATACTACAATATGTTTCATAAATAAGAAATATAAAATACAGTCTAGGTTTTATTCTGTTTATATGACATTATTTTTTATGCTTCATAATCTTCTCATAAGCTTCTTGTACTAAACGAAATTTCTCTTCTGCTAATTTTATAATATCTTGACTAACACCTTGTAGTTTATCTGGGTGATATTTCATTACCATTTTTCTATGCGCTTTTTTTATCTCTTCCTTTGAAGAATTTTTATCTATCTCAAGGATTTTAAACCATTTATCCAAAGTATGATGATTACCTTGATGCATAAACATTGATTGAATAGATTCAAAGTCATTTTGATTAACATTAAGGTACATAGCTATTTTCTTTATTAATTCTATTTCTGAGATATGCACTTCATTATCACTTGCAGACACTCCAAAAAGAAAATGAATTATCTGTAATCTAGAGGCATGATTGACAAAAGAATTTAACTGTTGGCAAACTGGACGCAACTGAGAAGACAATGACTCTTTATTAAGCTTATTAAAAAGCTGAAAATATTTATTAGCTTTTCTAACACCAAAAGTATTTGTAAAAAATCTCTTAACATATTCTAATTCAGCTTTTACAACCTTACCATCTGCCTTTATAACTAAAGAAGATAATATTAAAAGAGAAAGCTCATATGCTTTTTCTTTATCATCTTTACCATTAAAAAAATTTGCGCTAATATAATAACCAATGATTGCTCCAATTGGCCCTGCAAGAAACCATCCTGCGCCTATTCCTATCCATTTATTTAAAGACATATAACTATCTATTAATAGACAAATATATGTAAGTTAAATGATTTATTTTGTAATTATAAAATAGATCTCTTATTCTAGTGAAGAAAGATATGTAATCTCTTTATTTAAGTCTTTTATGTATTTTTGCAAAAAAATAATACATGAAAATATTACTAATAAGTATAATTACAATTTTCACATTTATCTTAACAGCCAAGTCCTTAACTACAGATAAAGGTAGCCACTATATAATTATTAAAAAAATTGGAGATATAGAACTGCGAGAATATAAAGAACTACTCTATGTTTCATATATCCCAGAGAATATAAAAGACAGAAATAATTCATTTAAGGAAGTGGCAAGCTATATATTTGGAGGTAACACAACTCAAACAAAAATAGATATGACCTCTCCTGTAGTAATCAAATTGCATAATAAAAATGAAATGGCTTTTATTATGCCAGAGGAATATACATTAAAAAGCTTACCTCAAACAGCAAATAAGAAACTATCAATATATGAAGAACCCTCAAATATAAAAGCATGTATAAGCTATTCAGGATACTCAAACAAACAAAAAGAAGAAAAACACATCAATAAACTAAAAGAAAGCCTAAATAAACTTAATATTGCGTATAAAAATGATTTTGAATTATTAGTGTATAATTCACCATATCAATTTATAAATAGAAAAAATGAAATAGTAGTTAGTATTGAGTATAATGAAATGATAAAAGAAAAAGAAAATTCTAATATAAAAAAAATATATCTTGGAGGGGGATGTTTTTGGTGTATAGAAGCAGTGTTTGAAGATGTAATTGGCGTAAAAAATGTAATAAGTGGATTTTCTGGGGGAGACATCAAAAACCCTTCGTACAAAGAAGTGTCAAGAGGGCTTACAGAACACGCAGAAGTATGTGAAATTACTTATAATACAGAAGATATATCATTAACAGATCTACTCAAAATATTTTTTCTTTCACATGATCCAACTACACTAAACAGACAAGGAAATGATATAGGAAAACATTATAGATCTATTATCCTATATAATAATAATAAAGAAAAAATATATATTGAAAACTATATAAGTAAGATTAATAAAGAGATATTTGACAATAAGGTGGTTACAGAAGTAAAACAATTTAACTCTTTTTTTAAGGCTGAAGAATATCATCAGAATTATTACCAAGCAAATAGTTCACAACCATACTGTAGGGCAGTAATTTCTCCAAAAGTGAATAAAGCAAAAAAAGAATTAAGTAAATATTATAAATAATATTTTATACTTTCTTATTTAACAACCATTTGTTTCTTAACAGTACCGTCTTCCTTTATATAAAAGAGTATCTGATTATTTTTATTATTTAAATTTCTTCCAAGCATATCAAAAACTCTTGTGATTTTTTTTTCCTGAGGTAATAAATTTTGAGCTTCATTTATCATGTCAAAAGAAGCTTTTACATACACAATCTTATATTGAGTGTAATCTAAATATACTAAATGTATATCTCGATTTGCATAAGCTACATCAGGATCATACTTGTATCCTATACTAGTACTATCTGTAAAAGAAATAGAGCTATTTAAATTAAATGCTCCATTAGTAGAAAGACTCATATAACAATTCTGAAAACCATTCCTATTGTCTTGCCACACAACTACTACTGTATCTTGATTTCCAGATATTTCAGGATAATCCTGTTCTACTCCATTAATGAAGTCGATATTACGATTATAACTATAATTTAAATCATTAATATGGATACTACTACATACTATTTCATTATTTCCAGTCGCACCACTTCTCTTTACAATCACTAAAGAATCATTCATAACAATTCCCCTAGGAGTTGTAGCTGGACAAGAATTTAACACCCAATCATAATCATCCATATCTTCTGTTATGGTAAATGAATTTCCTCCATCTACGGATTTTGAAATATAACTATTCCTTTCATTGTTATGATTATTTCTAAATAAAAGAAAGATATCATCTACAGAAGAAACAACTAAAGAAGATTTACAACAATCACAAGGCTCTCCTGGAGCTATAGCACTTGCTTCAGTAGGCATAATAAAAGAATCACCATAATTAAATGAAGTTGTAACCATTTGCTTGGGCTCCATCCAGTTCAATAAATATTGCATATAACTGACTACAGGATTTCCATCTGGTTTAACCATCACATTTGACATGCGAAATTTATGATTAGAATTGTTCTCAGAAACTCGGATAGTATCAGAAAAACTAAGACCTCCATCAAAAGATCTAATTAGCATAATAGAAGTTGTTGTTGTAGCAGAAGAAGTGAATACAATATATACGGTATCTCCTTTAGCTGCTATTTCAGGACCATCCCAAGAAGCAGGAATTATTCCTGGAGATAATATATCGTATGGGGCTGAAAAGGTATTGCCATTCCATTTACTAGCTCTCAATACTTTTGGAGAAGCATCTTTTCTCCAAATAATAAGAGGATCATCATTTGCTGTTAATACTATCCTTGGCCTACCATATCCTTCTATATTGCTGCTAATAGTTGTATAAGACCCCCAATTCAGTTGCTCTATTTGCCCAAAAATAACAAAAGGATAAAAAAATAATATAATGAGTAGTCTGTTCAAGCTTCAACTACATTTGTTTGAAAAATTATATTCGAACAAGATCATCTCCTGCAAAATAATTCTTTTTAATATTAAACGCTATCTTATTTAGATCTCTTTTAATTCTTTTAAGTTTTAACTTATACTCGTCTCTATTGTCTTTAATACCTTTTAAGGAAATATTATTTTTAATTTTCACGTATTCCAATTCCATTTTAGTCCAAGCATTTATTACTAAATCCATTTCTTTATAAAGGTCATTTATTCTTTTATCATAAAACTCTTTACACTTTTCTGTAGATTGGCTATACCTTTTATTCAACTGATCTTTAAGGGATTCTAAATGATTCTTCCATATCATATAATCTGGAGCTTCTTTTAAATCATATGTTATACCAAAAAAAGAAAGAACTTTAATTATCCATTTACTAGGGTCAAAAGCAAACCATTTAATTCCATTTCTATAATCCCATTGAAATGTATGATGATAATTATGATACCCTTCACCAAAAGTAAAAAAAGATACAAGCCAAGAATCACGTGCAGTCGACTTAAAATTATAAGGTCTGTTTCCTACATAATGACATAAAGAATTAATGAAGAAGGTCGCATGATGCACAATAGTGACACGAAGAAAACCTGCCCATAACAATGCTCCTAATGGTCTATTATATAAAAAACCTATTGCCATTGGCAATAAAAAACCTAAAATAATTGCTATATGAAAATAATATTTACTTTGAAATCTAACTGCAGATTTATTTTCTAAATCTCCTACCCCTTTAATTCTTGACTTCTCATATGGAGTCTTTTCTAAAATCCAACCTATATGTGCATGCCAGAACCCTTCTGTAATAGAATATGGATCATCTTCTGACTCAGGCTTATTATGATGTTTTCTGTGATCTGAAGACCATTTAAGTATAGTATTCTCAAGTGCCATTGATCCTAGCAACATTAATATCCATTCAATAAAAATATTTGTCTTAAATGATTTATGAGCAAATAATCTATGATAACCCATAGTAATACCCATGCCAGATAGAAACCAAAATATAAAAAATAAAACTGGTTCCTGCCAAATTATACCATTATAATAAATATATACCGCTGTGCCTAAAAACCCAATAAGAGGAATAATTGTTAAGAAAAAAACCATATTCCAATTATATACAACTTTTTCTTTCATCTAATTTTCATTTAATAAGTGTTCATATTCCTGAAATCTATGTGAGCGTATTGGACGAATCTTTGGTTCTGTATTAAAATATAATAATAAAGCTGGTTGAATATTTTTATAACGCTCAACATATTCATAAGATATCAATTCTTTGTTTCTAATTCTTTGTTTAATTTTATTATGATAAGGATACATCTCTTTAAATAAATCTATTGTAAAATAATTGGAGTCAATTCATCTCTTAATTTCTCAAACTCTTCTTTAGACAATAAACCTAACTCCATTAGATCCTGACTTTCTTTTAATTTCTTAATAGCTTCCTCTCTTGTTAATGGTTGATTTGGATTAATAAGTTCACCAGAAGCAAGAGCCTTCTCTATATCAACAATAGTCTTCCGGGAAATAGATAAAGCTTCTGTGAAATCTTTAATTGATTTTCTTTCTTTTGTTGGATTTTTAATAAAAACATTCACATATAAAGGCATTTCCTTTCTATTCTTCAAAGGATTATAACCATCATATTTCTCATGTTTAACAAATATATACTGAACTACTCCTTTAGTGCCTGCATATTGATGAGGAAGATAAGTAAATTCTTTTCCTGTTACACCTTTAGTCTTTCCAACAACTATATGTTTAAAGACATCTTTCAACATATATTTATCATTTTTTCGATCAATTTCAGCGTTCCCAATAGTTAAAGTATCCCCAACATTTATTGTAAAACCATCTTTTGTTGTATAAGAACTAATAACAGTATTATTCTTATAAGTCATAGCATGATTAATATCATTAGCTTGTTCATATGTAAGAGAATTATTCTGGGTTAAAGCAAATACTGGTAAAAAAAGGAAAAAAATTATTTTCTTTATCATAAACTAAATTTTACAATTAATAAGAATAACAAATATATAGAAGTTGAAATAGGATTTGTAAAATAAAAAAAAGAAGATATTAACTGCATCTTACATGATTGAATCTCAAAAAAGTTGAAAAGATTATTCTATAATAATTCTTCTAACTATTATTTTTTCTTGCATTGTTAGTTTCAACACATATATACCTGGAGCATAAGATGAAGTGTTAATTTTATTTGTATTAGAAAAACTTTCTTCTAGTAAAATATGTCCATGTGTATCCATCAATGATACGGTACATTGATCACTGCTCGTTATACTTATATTCAATAATTCAGTACTTGGAACAGGAAAAATACTAACATCATCTACATATGTGTTCTGAACTTGAGTAGCAGAAGGCTGAAGTAAAAAATCTACCATTTCAATATTTCCCGTAAGATCAACACTCATTTGAACTAATGCAAATTTGACAGAGTTATCATTCGTCCACCACTGATAACTTCTAATAGTATCTGTTCCAAGAGATAAACCAGATGGCAATAATTGAGAAGGTATGGGATACCAACCACTTCCTGTACCAAACAAAGTATCAGTACAATATACAAAAGCAGAAAGTGTCTGAATTTGATTAACATATAACCTGAGAGCATCATAAGTTCCTGACGGAATAGTTACACTACCATATGCATCTACACTAAAATCAGTTTGCACTTCATCAGTGTACTTTATGGAATCAATTGTATGTGCTTGAGCCATTGTAATAAATAAAGAAAGAGAATCTGGAAAAAAAATATTAGCAAAAACTTCCTCTGTTATTGATGGTCCAATAGTCGATGAATATGGGTAGGTAAGAGGTAATGGTAATAATGGATAAAAGACTGGTAAATCATCAATACCCACTATTGTAGCTCCAAATGAATTCTTATCAATATATGTAGTTTGATCACCTAAAAAACACAAATTAGCACTAGGATGGCTAGAAGAAAAAGGAGTTCCAATAGGAGAAATAAATTCTATAGTATCTGTTTCATTAGCCTGCAAAGCAGAAAAATCCCATTGAGTAGCACCTGAATTACCTGGACCTATCATAGAAGAAGGATTCACATCTGTTGCTTGATAAATTACATCTCCAACATCAACAAGATCACTATCAATAATTGTTATTTGGGCAGAAGTATTAACTGCTAATAAAGACAATAGTATATACAGTAGTTGTTTTTTCATTTTTTTATTTAATAATTAATTTTCTAGTTGTTTTTTTATTACTTGTATAAATTGTTATATAAAAAATACCCGAACCAAGCTCAGATTTTAATATAATTAATTGATCTATAACATCATAATATTTACAAATCTCTTCTCCTAAAACATTATAAATAATAATATCCGATTTTTCTTCTAAAAAAAGTGCTGAAGCACTATAAGCTGGATTTGGAAATAAAATGTCTTTTTCAGAATTATAATTTACAACATTACTAGCAATATTAATTACCATATCATAATCTACTACTGAAAAAGTTGGCAAGTCTAATGCAGTTGCTGGCATAATCACTGTCCCAAAAATTGGATCAGTAATAGCTGGAATCTGTACATTAATAGTCATTTTAACCGAAACTGGAAAAACACCTGCCTGTATTGGATTACCACTAAGCAAAATACATCCATCAATACCTGAGTTATATTGACAATTATTTTGATCACATGTATAAGAAACGCCATTTGGTAATCCTTCTACTTGATATATTACATGATTAACATCTAGTGACATAACTGGATTTATACCTGCTAAATTCATTGCAGAAACTACGGCAGGATCTAACAAAGGAGAAATATCCAAAGTAGTATCTTCTAACACAACCAAAGTAAGTGTCTGGTCATATGCAACGCCTACTTGACCTTCAGAAATACCCAAAGGCACAGGAGATCCAGGAATAGAAATTGCAGGAGGATAAACACCTGGAATAGACAAAGAAGTATAAATAAAATCAGGTGAACACTGTGATTTACTGGTATGAATAAAAAAAATACAACATACAAAAAATAACACTAAACGTTTCATTATTATAGTTTTTGTCAAATTTAAGATAAATAAAATAAACACTTAGGAATCACTAACTTAAATAAAGAAAAGATTCAAAACCTAAGTGAAAAGGACATAAAAATAATGAGCTCGGTGTTTAAAAAAGCAGAATCTATACTTAAATACTTCAATTATACAATTATACAATTATCTAATATAAAAAGAAGCCCGAACAATCTGCTCGGGCTTCTTAATATTAAGACTAACTTAACTTCTTACTGAAGGATTAGTTTCTTATTAATTACACCATTATTAGTTGTAATTTCTAAGAAGT
>CAJWCP010000038.1 GCA_913031595.1 uncultured Flavobacteriales bacterium
AGATGTGTCAAAAGTTTGCAATATTCTGATTGTGTGATTGATGAAAAAGTTTGTAAAGAGATCTTTATTTTATATCCTATTCCATTTACATCAATGACAACATAAGTTGGTGTTTTTTCTATTAGTTTGCCTTCTATATGTGTTATCATAATATTATATGTCTAAGATTATTGAATGTCAAATGTACTATTTTGCTTTTAATTTCTTATTAAATCAAAAAAACCCTGCGCAAAAATAGAGCAGGGTTCATTTATAAATTAACGTATTTTTTTATTTAATTATAAATTTTTTAATCGCTATACTCTCTTCATTTTTTATCAATCTACCAAAATATATTCCTTGAGTTAAATCTCCCACATATATTTGTTGGCTGCCACTATCAATCAAATCAATATTTTTTACTTCTGCCCCTAATACATCTAATATCTTAAGAACCATGTTGTTTCCGTCATAATTAAATTCAATATAATTTGTAGCTGGATTAGGAAAAAAATCACTCATCCATACATCAACTTTGTTATCAATAATATTAGTAGCTGGCCCATGATATGTAATCATTGTACAAGTCTTATCATTAGGGTCATCTACAGGATAAAAACAGTACTCAACTGTTGCCGCTCCCTGCGCACAAAAAGCATCAAAATATCCACCAAAAGAAACTGCATCTGCCTGACCAGGCTGTAAAGTTAGAGATGATGTAGACACTAATGTACTGCTACCATAACAATTTCCTCCCCAGCAAAAATAATTTGACATGCCATCAGGCTCAATAATTACATTCTTTTCACATAAGATCTCATGTTCCTTATTATCTATATTCTTAATATCTAAATAAGCATGTGTTGTTAAACATGGGTCTGAAGTTAAAACCGAGTTGTCTCCTGTGACTGTTAAGCTTTGAGCATTTAAAAACACACCTGAAATAACCGCACATAACAAAATTATAATCCTTTTCATAAAATTAGTTGTTTTCGCAAATATACGAAAAATTCGTCTCTTATTTATCTGAGTTAATGCTAAAAATTAAGCTTAAAATAGATGTTTAATTATTCTAACAGAAAAAAGATTTTACTTATATTTGTTCACTTACTTTAAAAAAAAAATAAAATGAAAAAAATTATACTTCTTGCAATGATTTCTGTGTTTTCTTTCAGTAATTCTTTTGCTCAGTTACCAGATGGATCTGTAGCTCCTGATTTTACATTAACAGATCTAAATGGAACTTCTCATAATTTATACAGCTACCTAGATCAAGGTTACACTGTATTTATTGATTTCTCTGCTGTTTGGTGTCCTCCTTGCTGGAGCTATCACCAATCTCATGCTCTAGAAGATTTATATGTAGATCATGGTCCTGCTGGTCATCCAGGGGTAAGCGGAAGCACATCAGACGATGTAATGGTATTTTATATTGAAGCAGATGCTAATGATGTTGCTAGTTTAAATGGTAGTGGTGCGAACACTCAAGGTGATTGGGTTACAGGCACATCATATCCTATTATATGTACAGATGGAACAGTAAATGGTAATGCAGTTTCAGGAGATTATGCTATAGGCTATTTTCCTACAATTTACATGATATGTCCAGATAGGTTAACTACAGAAGTAGGACAAGCTTCAAACCCTTACGGGTCTGTTGCTTCATGTCCTCCTCCTGCATCTAGTGATAATGACGCAAGAACATTCCCTTATTCTGGATCAACTTTGACTTGTGGAGATTTAACTCCTGAGATTACAATCCAGAATTATGGACTTGTAGACTTAACTTCTCTTAATATTGAAGTTACTGTTAATGGTAATACAGCTTCTACAACACCTTGGACTGGAAATTTAAGCACTTATGCGACTCAAAATGTAAGCCTGCCGGTATTAACTGGACTTTCAAGTGGTGATGCTGTTAATATTATTACTAGCCTTCCAAATGGTCAGCCTGATGCGGATCCTTCAAATAATCCTAATGCTTATTTTAATGTAACAATGGTACAGACAACAAATGTATATACTGATGTGACTGTAAATGTTACAACTGATCAATATCCATCAGAAACAACTTGGGATATTATAAATTCAGCAGGACAGACTGTTGCTTCAGGAGGACCGTACAGTTCGCAAGGGGCTCAAACACCAGTAACAACTAGTTTAAATCAAAATGAGTGCTATTTCTTTACAATATATGACAGTTACGGAGATGGGATTTGCTGTCAATATGGTCAAGGAAGTTTTTCAGTAACCGATGCAGGTGGTACTGTGATTTCTACAGGAGGACAATTCACAACTGAAGATGGAGAGGCTTTTGAAACTGGAAGTCAAGGCGGGCCAGTTGCTAGCTGGGATTGTGTATCTCCGACAGCTGGATGTCAAGATCCAGGAACAGGTAATGGACAATACTCATCATTAGCTGCTTGTCAGGCTGCTTGTACTGCTACGAGTATTGAGGAAGACAATGTAGATCTTTCTATATATCCTAGCCCTGTAAAAGACATGCTAACTATCGATGGAATATATAATTCATTAGAAATATATGATATTTATGGAAAGTTAATCTTAACATCAGATGCGCAACCAACAATTAATGTTGAAGCATTATCTGATGGCATTTATCTATTAAACATTAATACACAAAAAGGGGTTATAGTTAAAAGAATTACAATAGCAAAGTAATGTAACCCTATGGTAATCTTTTTAATAAAAAACCCTGATTTTAATCAGGGTTTTTTATTAAAAAATCAAGAAAACAAAATTCTACGACTTCGTAATTATCAGTATATTTGTAACAACTATTTAAAAAATTATAAAATGAAAAATATTCTACACCTCATTTTGTCACTAATTATATTTTCAAACATAACGATTGCTCAAAATAAAGAATTACCCTCAACTAAAGTAACAACTTTAGATGGGAAACCTTTTAACATACAGGATATAGAAAATAAAGGTCCGATTATTATCAACTTCTGGGCAACATGGTGTAAACCTTGTAAAAAAGAACTAAATAATATAGCTGAAGTATATGAAGATTGGCAAGAAGAAACAGGAGTTAAATTAATTGCTGTTTCAATTGATGATACAAGATCAATGTCAAAAGTCGCTCCATATGTAAACTCTTCAGGTTGGGAGTATGAAATTTACCTTGATCCTAACGGAGATTTAAAAAGAGCGATGGGAGTTTCAACAGTTCCGCATACATTTGTCTTAAATAATAAAAATGAAATTGTTTGGCAACATAGAGGTTATGTTGACGGAGATGAATATGATTTATATACTGAGATTGAAAGGCTTGTAAAATAAAAAACAAATAAGTGAAAAAATCTCTAATTATATGGCTATTTTTATACTGCTCCTGCACTGTCTTTTCTCAAGAAAATACTGGACAAATACATGGAGATTTTAATTTATCTGTACAGAACTATCAAGAAGACCTAACTATTGGAGCGCAAACTGTAGATGAAATAATTCGAAGTAATGCCCATCTAAATATTAACTATATAAAAGGTGACTTCCAAATAGGATTAAGGTATGAAAGCTATCTAAATGCTCTGGCTGATTATGATCCTGAGTTTAAAGGAAATGGCATACCATTTAGGTATGCTACATATAATATTAATGGCTTAGAGATTACTGCTGGTAATTATTATGAACAAATAGGTAATGGGTTAATTTTTAGAAGCTATGAAGAAAAAGGCCTAGGGATTGACAATGCTATGGATGGAATAAGACTTAAATACAAACCAATTGAAGGTCTTTATTTGAAAACTTTTATAGGGAAAAGCCGAACCCATTTCACCTATTCTGAAGGAATATTCAGAGCAATAGATGGTGATTTTAATATTAATGAATTGACTAAATTAAACACAAATACATCTATAATGTTAGGAGTTGGTTTTATAAGTAGATACCAAGAACGATCAAATATTGTTTTTAAAATTCCTCAAAATGTAGGAGCATACTCTGCAAGAATTAACCTTATTAATGGAGGATGGGCTTATGCAGGAGAATTTGCTTATAAAATTAATGACCCTGCAAATGTATTAAGTCAAAGCGAAATGAATTATGCAAGTGGAAATGCATTTACGAACAGTCTTACATTCTCAAAAAAAGGATTTGGATTTACAATAGAGATGCATAGAACTGATAATATGACTTTTAAATCAGACAGAGATAGGGATGGAAAAGCATATCTAATTAATTATATTCCTACGTTAACAAAAGCTCACTCATACTCACTACTAGCTATTTACCCATATGCAACACAAACAGATGGAGAGTTAGGACTACAGGCTGATCTATACTTAAACTTTAAAAAAGGATCTCTTCTTGGCGGAAAATATGGCACGAAATTAGATCTTAATTATGCAAGAATTAATGCCTTAAATGGCGGTTCTTCTTTTTTAAATGATCAAACTAATCATGTTCCAGAATTAATTAGCTTCTCAGAAGAGTTATATTTTCAAGATGTTAATCTGGAAATAAACAAAAAGATAAATAAGAAAATAAAAACAATATTTGTATTAGCAAATCAAACGTATAATAAAGATTTTCTAGAAGGGCACACGGAAGGTTCTGATGGAGTTCTTAACTCAACAATAATAGTAGCAGATATTAGTTATAAAATAAAGAAAAAACATTCTGTTAGGGTGGAATTACAAACATTAATCTCAAAACAATTAGAACATGCGGAAGAATTGGCAGATGGAGATTGGAGTATGGGGTTAATTGAATATACTATATCTCCTAATTGGTTTTTTACTATCCAAGATATGTATAATTGGGGGAATGAAGACCCTGAAAAACAATTACATTATCTAAATATGAATGTTGGCTTTATAAAAGGGGCTAATCGTTTTGAAATAGGTTATGGTAAAAAACGAGAAGGGATATTCTGTGTCGGAGGAATTTGCAAATTAGTACCTGCTTCTAATGGATTTAATTTAAGTGTCTCTTCAAGTTTTTAAATTATGAAAAAATACATATTATTCTTTAGTTTACTCTTTTTTATCACCGCATGTGATGTTGAAGAAGGCCCTTTTATTAATGATTATAACTCTTATATAAACCCAGACAAGAAAGTCTTAATTGAAGATTTTACAGGGCATTTATGTCCAAATTGTCCAGATGCAGCTAGAGAATTAGAGGCTATACATGATATTTATGGAGATCAAGTTATAGGTATAGCTATACATGTAACAAAATCATTTGCAAGGCCTTATCCAGCAAGTCAAGCTCCAAAATTCCAATATGACTTTAGAACAATTTGGGGGTATAATTGGGATGAATATTATGGGATATCAGAAATGGGATTACCAAGAGGAATGGTAAATAGAATTGGATATGAAGATGATACTCATAAAATGGGGAAAGATCAATGGGCAGATGCTGTTAGTTTAGAATTAAAAAAAGATATTGACTTTACAATCGCTATTAATGCTAATGACTCAATAATATCTTGCTCTACTACAAGTATAAATGATATTAGTAATAACTATAATATTGTAGTATGCCTAACAGAAAATGAAATTATTAATTGGCAGAAAGATGGGACGGTAGAAGTAGACAACTACACACATAATCATGTCCTTAGGTCAGTAATAACAGACTCTCCTCTTTCAAGTCAAGAAAATTTTGTGGCAGGAGAAAATATAGAGAACAGCTTTCCTGTAAACTTAAGCGACCTTGAACAAGCAAATATCGATTACTCAACAAATAGTGCAGAGCTAGGGAATGGAAATGCAGGAGGCTGGAATACAAATAATCTTTCTGTTGTCGTCTACATATATAATATAACAACACATGAAATTGTTCAAGTTGAAGAAACTAAATTAAATTAGAAATGAAAAAAATACTATATTTACTCCTTATCATTAATATAAGCTACACTCTTTCTTATGGTCAAAATAATAGTCCGTTAGAATTAAATGAAGCTAAGGCTCTAATAGAAGCTTATATATCTCCACTAGGAAATAGCCTAGGAGCTGGATTAAACAACGGTTGGTACAATAGTGCAAAAACACATAAAACATTAGGTTTTGATTTTACTCTAACTACTAACCTTGTCTTAATTAACGATAATGTTAAAGACTTTAAATTCCAAGATATTATAGTAGGAAATGCCTTTAATGACACTGCATCTTCGACTATATTAGGAAATACGGATGGGACATCATTTGACGTGCTAGGAAGTGATGGTACTACATATGAAGTAACTCTTCCAAGTGGAGAAAATATCCCTGTTATAATCGTACCTATGTTACAAGCAGGTGTTGGTATAGGAAAAAGTACAGATCTTAATATAAGATATCTCCCATCTCTTAAATTTGGAAGAGCAGGAAGAGTTGGTGTTATAGGTGGAGGGATTAAGCATGATCTTATGCAATGGATTCCTTTTTTAGAAAAATTAGATGTTAATTTAGCATTCCAAGGAGGATATACGAAAGTAAAATCAAATATTGAACTTATAGATCCAAGTGGTAACGTTAATGATCCTGCACTAGTTGATTTAGATATCTCTGCTATTACAGCAAACCTAATTCTATCAAAAGAGATTACAATATTTACCCCGCATGTAAGTATTGGTTATAATTCAAGTAATACCTTATTCTCTGTTGACGGTAAATATGTGATTGACTCTCAAGCAATACCTGTAGATGCTTTAACTGAGTTTAATTTTGAGACAAAAAATGATCTTAGGACAAATGTTGGGTTAAGAATAGATATGACCATATTCGCATTACAAGCAAATTATACTTTTTCTGAATACCCAACTGCAACACTTGGTCTTGGTATTAATGTAAGGTAATATGTTTAAAAAACACTTATTACTATTATACTCTATTCTTATTTCTTGTAGTTTAAGTGCACAAGTTTTTAATGGAGGGATTAATGTAGGTTTAAGTAGTTCTCAAGTAGGGGGCGACAATTTAGCAGGTTTTAATAAAGCAGGTTTTTTAGCTGGAGCCTTTATAAATACAAAAATAGAGGGAAATCTTAAAATTCAAATGGAAATGAATTATATTGAAAAAGGCAGCAATAATCCAGATATGAATGAGAATAGAATTGAAGATATTTCATTGTCTTATCTTGAAATACCTGTACTTTTACAATATGGATCTATTAATATGCTAAAAATTGAAACAGGATTCCTTTTCGGAATATTAATTGATGGCTATTATAATAATTTAAGTGGAAGAATGGAAAACCAAATGAATCCATTTACAGAATATGATTTTGGCGCTCTAATCGGTATGGATTATAAAATATCAGATATGTTCAGTTTAAATACTCGATTAAGTAATTCCTTCTTACCAATAGGACGTGAAGATTATAATAACACTCAAGTCCATGGAAGTTGGTTAAAAGGTAAATATAACTCTGTACTTAGTTTTTCAATACATTACAATCTATAGATGAAGAAAAAACAAAAAATAGTTATAGCCGTAACAGGTGCTAGTGGATCAATCTATGCAAAATTACTTTTTGATAAATTAGTATCCTTACATGAACAGATTGAGAAAGTAGCGGTTCTTATGTCAGACAATGCAAAAATAGTATGGGAAAAAGAACTAAACAATAAGGATTATGAAAATTATCCTTTTCAATTCTATAATAAAATGGATTTTATGGCCCCGTTTGCAAGTGGATCTGCAAATTATCAAACGATGATTATTTGTCCCTGTTCAATGGGTACAATGGGTAGAATTGCTAATGGAATATCTAATGACTTAACAACAAGAGCTGCTGATGTAATTCTTAAAGAAAGAAGAAAACTTATTGTTGTCGCTAGAGAGACTCCATATAACCTAATTCATATTAATAATATGAAAATAATAACAGAAGCTGGTGGTATTATTTGTCCAGCAACGCCTTCATTTTATAGCCAACCAACAACCATTAATGAAGTAGCTATCACCGTAGTAGACAGAATATTAATGTTATGTGGTTTAGATGCAGATTTTTATAGGTGGGGAGAAGCACAATAAATCTTTTACTATTAAGTTATTATAGTAATAAGGAAAAATTATAACTATGTTAGAATTTAGTAAAAAGATACTTAGTAAGGTGAGTTTTGATAAGGGATTATTTAGAAAAGAATTAATAAAAAATATAAGATGGCTGAACAAACATGAGATAATAAAGCTAAAATTATGGGCATTAGCAACATTCTCTCAGTATGAAAATATAATTACAGAAGTGTTTGACCAATTATCTTAAAATAAATTAGACTGTGTGTTCGGTCTTGTTTTCCCTAGATGTTTAAATGCTAAATCTGTTGCTTGTCTTCCTCTTGGCGTCCGCATAATATACCCTTCCATTATTAAAAAAGGTTCATACACTTCTTCTATTGTCCCTGCCTGCTCTCCAACAGCAGTGGCAATAGTCGTTAAACCAACAGGTCCTCCTTTAAATTTCTCAATTATTGTAGATAATATTCTATTATCCATCTCATCTAATCCATGCTCATCTACATTAAGAGCTGTTAATGCATACTTTGTTATCTTCTTATCAATATTCCCATCGCCTTTTATCTGTGCAAAATCTCTTACTCTCCTAAGTAATGCATTAGCAATTCTAGGTGTGCCTCTACTTCTTCTTGCTATCTCTAATGCAGCATCTTTTGCAATACTTACATCTAGTATTGATGAAGATCGATTTACAATGTTTGATAATAAATCTAATTTATAATATTCCAATCTAGAATTAATTCCAAAACGTGCTCTTAATGGAGAAGTTAATAATCCTGAACGAGTGGTTGCTCCAATTAGAGTAAAAGGATTAATCTTAATTTGTACAGTTCTTGCATTGGGGCCAGACTCAATCATTATATCAATTTGATAATCTTCCATAGCTGAATATAAATATTCTTCTATAATAGGATTAAGTCTATGTATCTCGTCTACAAATAACACATCTCTTTCCTCTAGATTCGTAAGTAACCCTGCTAAGTCACCTGGCTTATCAAGAACAGGGCCAGAAGTAGTTTTAATGTTTACTCCTAACTCATTTGCAATAATATTAGCAAGAGTAGTTTTTCCCAATCCAGGGGGACCATGAAGTAAAACATGGTCTAATGCGTCTTCTCTCTGTTTTGCTGCTTCGATAAAAACCTTAAGATTATCTACAACTTTTTCTTGCCCTTCAAAATCTATAAATTGCTTAGGACGAAGAGCTTGTTCAAATTCTATCTCTTCTTTTGAAAAATCATTAATATTAGGATCTAATTCTTCTTTCATTTCTAAGAACAAATGTAATACAATAATTCAAAAAAGAAACTTCTGAAAGGTTTCTTAAAATATTTTTTTATTAATTAGGTATGAAGATGCTTACTTTCATCAAGAAAAGGATGATGCTTAATATCAAGGTCTCTTTTTGCTAAACTACTAAATACAACCTTTATAAAGAATCCTAAAAAACCTAGAGCAACTCCAATCTCAGTTACACCTAGATTTCCTTCACCTTTTAGTGTTCCAGGAGCAAATAATAAATATGAATTAATCCAATGACCAATCAATACTACTGAACAAACAATTATCAAAATAGTTTTATTCCGTTTAGCATCCCTGCTCATAAGAAATATAGTAGGAACAAGAAAATTAATTATCATACTAAACCAAAATAAAAAACGATAATTAGATTGGTATATTCTATCATAAAAATAAGCTGCTTCCTCTGGAATATTTGCATACCATATTAACATGAATTGAGAGAACCACATATAAGTCCAGACAACTGAAAAAGCAAAAAGAAACTTGCCTAAATCATGTATATGACTGTCATTTAAATTTTTGAGATAGCCTTGTTTTTGTAATAATAAACTTATAAGTAAAATTGAAGCAAAACCTATAACAGCCCATTCACTAAAAATATACCAACCAAATAATGTGCTAAACCAGTGAGTATCAATGGACATAATCCAATCCCATGAGGCAGTAGACGATGTTACTGCAAAAAATACAATAAACCATCCAGATACTTTTAGAGATTTCCAATATGATTTCTCTCCAATACCTCCTTCTAGGTCACCAGAAAGTGATAATGATCTTAATTTTCTAGCACAATATATCCATCCAAACACATATATAAAAGATCTTATCAGAAAAAATGGAATATTTAAATATGCTTCTTTTCCAGCGATAATTTTATCATAATTTGGATTCAACACTTCATTTCCATTAGCATCAGTTATAAATTGATCCATAATACCTGGTTCCATCCAATGATAAATGTGATTTCCTCCAAAATGTAAAGCAGCTGTAATCACAATAAATAACATAACTACTGATGTGTATGGAAGAAAAGTCATTATTGCTTCAGGAATACGTTTTAAAGTAATTGACCAACCCGCCTCAGCTACATACTGAAGAGCTACAAAAAATACAGCAAATAATGAAATACCTAAAAAGAAATAATTATTAAACAAAATATTTGTCCAAGCATTATTAAAAGGATGGTCTCCCCCTTTGTCTAACCAAAAAGCCATTATACAGGATAATACACCAATAATTATCATAATTGTTGATGCTAAACTTATATTTTTATTAATCTTATACATATTTAATCTCTATTATTTCTCTGGGGTTTGTTGAAGAGTTTGAACATATAAAACAATCTTCCATCTTTCTTCCTCTGAAAGCTGTGACGCATGAGGTCCCATAGCGTTTACACCATAGGTAATAGCATGAAATATATGACCAGCTTTAAGCTCAGACATAGTACTTCCTGTCCTTCTAGCCATATTATTATCATTATATGCAGGAACTGCAGAATATACAGGGTGATTAATCGATCCCTTTCCGTCACCTAGATCTCCATGACAATGGGTACAAAACATAGCATATAACTTTTTACCATCCTCTATATTCTCTGAGTTAGAATCATATGGATTTATCGCATTATCTCCAGCTAATAAATAACCTTCTAAAGAACCTTCGTAATTAAACGTTAATAATTTTCCTCTTGGAATTGTTCCCTCAACGGGTTTTCTAGCATTAGAACTATCACTATATATTGTGTTTTGACCATAAGTATCTAATGATGGAGATCTATACATATTAGGCATATACTCATAACCTCTTCCACTATTAGTACATGAAGCCAAGGAAATAATTATAGAAATAAATAATATGTATATTGTATTTTTATTCATAATTTTCATTAATTTCTAAAACACCGGTTTCATTAAGAATACTCTTAATCATATCTTCATTATTATCGATCTGTATTTCGACTAAAAACTTATCATCAGTAGTTCTAGGATCAGGACTTGTAGAAGTTGATCCTGGATACATTTTGTTTCTGAAAAAATAGGTAAGCGCCATCAAATGTCCTGCAAAAAGAACTGTACATTCAAACATAATTGGAACAAAGGAAGGTAGATTCTGATAAAAAGTAAAATTTGGTTTTCCTCCAATATTCATTGGCCAACTTTTTCCTACTCCAGAAATCATAATATAATAAATTAATAACCCTCCAAATGACAAACCAATACATCCATATATAAAAGATGTAATAGCCATTCTCGTTTCTTTAAGACCTAATACAGGATCCAAACCATGAATAGGAAATGGACTAAACACCTCTGTAATATCAATACCCTGACTCTTTAATGATTTTACTGAATTAAGTAAAATCTCTTCATCATCATATATCGCGTGTATTACCTTTTTACTCATTTTTTTCTTTTTTATATTCAGAACCAGAAGACTTCAAAATTGTTTTGAGCTCAGCTTGAGCAACTACGGGAAATGTTCTAGCATACATTAAAAACAAGACGAAGAAAAATCCTATTGTTCCGAGAAAAATACCTATATCCACAAAACTTGGAGAAAACATGGTCCATGCAGAAGGGAGAAAATCTCTATGTAAAGATGTTACAATAATAACGAATCTTTCAAACCACATACCTATGTTAACAAAAATAGAAAGTATAAATGTTGCAACAAAAGATGTTCTTATTTTATAAATCCAATATAATTGAGGAACAATAACATTACATGTCATCATGCTAGCATATGCCCACCAATAAGGGCCTGTTGCTCTATTTAAAAATGCATATTGCTCAAACTCTACTCCAGAATACCATGCCATAAACAACTCTGTTATGTAAGCAACTCCTACAAGTGATCCTGTTAGAAGGATTATAACATTCATATACTCAATATGCTTAATAGTTATATACGCCTCCATATTTAGAACTTTTCTTACTATAATTAATAAGGTTTCAACCATCGCAAAACCTGAAAAAAGAGCTCCTAAAACAAAATATGGAGGAAAAATAGTAGTATGCCAGCCAGGAATTACAGATGTTGCAAAGTCCATACTTACAATTGAATGCACAGAAAATACTAGAGGAGTACATAGACCAGCAAGAACTAATGAAACCTCTTCAAATCTTTGCCAATGCTTTGCTCTACCACTCCA
>CAJWCP010000039.1 GCA_913031595.1 uncultured Flavobacteriales bacterium
TATTTATCGAGCTGTTTTTGAGCACAATAATTTTTAATTTCTTCTTCCATTGGGCCGGTTCCAATAATAAAGAATTTCGCTTTTATATTTCTATTTATGAGCTCTTCTACAGTATTGATAAATGTGAAATAGTCTTTATGCGGCGCAATGGCAGCTACATTGCCTATTAAAGGAATATCATCAGGAATATTATACTCTTCATGAAGTTTTTTATACTTCTGTTTCTCTATGGAGAACTTACTTAGGTCAACTCCAGAGTAAATAGTTTTTAAAATGGATTTATTTTTAATTTTCAGAACCCCGCGCAAGTAATCTCCAGACAGATGTTTTATCTCACACAAGGACTGCCCTTAAATTGGCTTTCTGCTTATTTAGAAGGGATCCAACAAGTGAGTCCTAAAGACATTCACAATACTTTCGGTGAATTTATTGGAGAAGGAAACTTGGACGATATGGTCACTGTTGTCGTTGGTGATCCTGTAATTGTCGAAGCTGGGCTAAAAAATTTGGGGCCTTTATACATAATCGAACCTCGCTGAGTCTCTCCATTCAACCTCTATGGAGCTAGTTCTACCTGACAGCTACATGTATCGTCACTACACCGCCAGTCAGATATTTCCAGTCAACTTCCTGGAAACCAGCCTGCAACAGGCTTTCACTCAATTCTTGTGGCTCAGGAAAGTCTTTTACCGATTCAGGCAAATAAGTGTACGCCCAAGTGTGACCTGATAACATTCGTCCTATCACTGGTAGAATATTGTGGAAATAAAAGTGATACAATTTGATTGACATGATGTTAGATCGCTATACTGACCATTTCCTGTGCCTGGATCACTACAATTACCCTGACCATCACAATCCCAACTAGCAGTTATACAATTATTCTGACATTGAACAAGACTGCTATACTGACCATTTCCTGTGCCTGGATTATAACAATTTCCTTGACCATCACAATCCCAACTAGCAATTCCAGAACCTAAACATGGAGTCTCTACTTCAATATCATAATAAAAATAATAGTATCCAGAAGAAGTTGTAGCACTTGAACTTGTAATACTGATTGCAGAAGCAATATCATAAGGGTAATTTGCACCACTTTGATTTCTATAAAGACCATAATTCTGTAATGCTCCCTGAGATACACCTAGCTGCAAATCATTAGCAATTGGAACATCAAAATTCAGATTAATACGCTGAGCACCATAAACAACATTTAATGTAGTATCATCCAACACATTACCTGAACTATTTCTCAGTTCAAAAGTAATTGTATTATTAGCTTCTGAATAAATAATAGCAGATTTAATAACACATTCTTTATAAGAATCAAAATTAAGATGTTGATCTCCGTAAAAATAACTACCTGTACCAAAAGTATTATCTAGTGCACCACCAGATGCTAAAGTAGTATTAGCATTAGGATCAAAATTAAAAGATAATGGATCTGTACATCCTAAAATAGGAGCTTGACAAGAACCATCATCAAAACAAGCTGATGCATTATAATTAACTGCTGTGACATCTGTACAACCTGCTACATAACAACAAGAACCATCATTAAAAATAGCAAGCGGAGAATAATTATAAGCCGATTGATCTGTACAACCGTATCCTGAACAAATATTATTTATCGATTGAGCATTAACTGCTATTGCTCTTCTCCCTTTACTATTATTAATCTTAGAGCTTACCGAAAACCAACTTTCAGTAACATTAGGAGTAGGATTAATAACCCATACATTTGTATTATTAGTAGTATATATTGAATCCATATACTTTTCACCTAACATACTTATTTCATAACTATCTGCACCAGAAACAGCACTCCAACTAATATTTATTGAATCTGGACAAGGCCAATATACAGATAGATTTGATGGAGGATCTATAATAATAAAATTAGAGACGCTTTCGCTAACACTACTACCTCTACTTATTCGAATTTTTGCTTGATCAGTGTTAATATTAGGAACCTGCCAAGGATAATGTCTTTGAGAACTAGAAATATTATTTGCAATTGTATTCCAAGTTAATCCATTATTAATAGAATATTGTAATGAAAAAGTTGTGTTATTATCATTAGCATCCCACCTAATTGCTTCATATTCTGAAGAAACAAGTCCTTCACCTCCTATCGGATAAGTTAATTCAACATTATCATCTATAAATTCATAAGAAACATAATAATCTTGCGGTCCATATGGAATTACATCTCCATTCACTAATAAATTATAAGCACCTGAAGTTGGATTATTAATTACAATCTGTTCCATATTATTAAGATTATCTATACCATATGTAGCATTTTGATTTAAAATAGATGAATTTGCATTACTATTTAAAACAAATGGCTGATAAACTGTACCATTAGGTGATATGATTTCAGTATTAATATCATTAACAAGTGCTGTACTTGCTGAAGGACTCCCCTCCTTATCATGCCAATAAACCATAATCTTAACTTGCTGTACTCCTGAAGGAATATTAATTAAATGGTTATTCGTTCCGTTTTGTGATACAGATCCATTAAAATAATGAGAAGCCTCTAATATTTTTATAGCTCTATATGCATTCACAACACCCCAACCATGTTTAAAATCAGGTCCTGGATTACCTATATCATCTGCTGAATTTAATAATATACATTTCATTAATGCTGAAGGAGGATTAACAGCTGTATTTAATTCTTTATAAGCCTGATATAATTGAGCTAAAACACCAGATATTCCAGGGCACGCCATAGAAGTACCTGAAATTGTATTATAAGTATAATTAGGATATGTTGAATATACATTAGTGCCTTGAGCACAGATATCTGGTTTTATCCTTCCATCCGCTGCAGGACCTCTACTTGAGGAAGAAGCTAAAGAAGCAGAATAATCTAAATTACCAACAGCTATCACATTCTTTGCTTGTTTATGCCCCCCTGTAATATTACCCCAACCTGAGCCAGCTCCATATCCACAATCAGAAGTCCCACTATTACCTGCTGAGAACACATGTAATAAAGAGGGATAAAGATTAATTTGCTCATCTAAATCACTAGCCAATGATGTATACCCACCATTACATGTCTGACCATATGATGCAGATGTAATAACAACACCATAATTAGTATACAAACTTGGAACATATTGATAATAATTATTTGTTGAATAATTTAATACATATAAGAAAGAGCCATCAGCCATTCCTCTTCCAAGAGGATCTAAATTACCTGCTCCCATAATTGTTCCAGACACATGATCACCATGACTGTCATTAGAACTTGAACTACAGTTAAAACAAAACTGTTCACTTACTCTTCCCTTTCTATCTATGTGGGGCTCAACATATCCATCATCATGCATCATGACTGTAACACCCTCTCCATTGTAATCTCGACCATTTGAATATTCAGTATTAATAACATTTGTTCGATGTAAAGTTCTACCAGTCATATTTTCTCTTAAAGGAGGGGGATCAATCGGTTCAATATAAGAAACAAAAGAAACTTTAGATATAACATCTAAATTTTTAATTTGAATACCTACAGTTATTGAATTCGATATTTGATTTACCTCTTCTACTGATTCAAAAAGATACTGAAGCTGATCTTTTTTTCGTGATAAGCTTACACCATCATTATAAAATAATATTTTCACATATAATATATTATCCTTAATAGACCAATCTGGGAAAGAACTCTGTTTTAATTTAATATCAATCTTATAATCTGGAAGTAACGTATTAATTGATAATATATCATATTTTAAAAGATTATCTAATGAAATATCTTTAGAGATAGAGACAACAAAAATATTCGCAGGTAAATAATATAAAAAATTAACACCTAAATTATTAAGTTCACTTTTTTGCTCTTCTGTAGGGAGTGTATTAAAAAGGATAATTCTATAAGGGTCTTCTTTAGAGTAAGTCGTTTCTAAATTGCTTTTTATTGTATACTTACCTGACTTAAGCTCAACAGGAATCTGCTGAGAGTAAAGAGAAAATGATAAAAAAAGAATAAAAAAAGAAAGGAATAAATATCTCATATAAATTAAACTTTAATAAGCAACAAAGATGCAAATTTAAAAACAAACATACAATCAATTTGTATAAAAAAAATTAAAAAAAGTTATACATAATACTGCTTAAATTAAAAAGATGCTCTTAAGCCCCTAACTTACTAATTAGCAATATCTTAATTTTTTTAAAGCTAAAAATTTATTATTCATCTTCTGAACAACAAGGAGCAGTACATCCCTGATGTGAATCTGCACTTTTATTTTTTTCTTTCTTTGCTTTTGAATAATTATTCTTCTTTCCTTTTGAATAATTATTACTCTTATTAAATTTAAATCCTTGATTTTCTACATTATCTGTTTTCTCAGATGTTTTGCTTTCATCTAATTCGGAATTGGATCTATCAACATTACAACCAATAAATACAAGACCTAAAATTAGCATTAAAAATAACTTTTTCATATTCTATTTATTTATTATTAATTATTTAATACTTCTAAATACATTTTATACTTTTCCTTATCCACTTTATTATCTTTCCATAATTCCAATACAAGCAACTTATTTCTCTCACTAATAGACTCTTGTATTTCTATCCGAAAATCTCTATAGGCATTATAATCTGTTGATGTACAAGAATTCCAAATATTCTGAACATATGATATAGGATTGAAAAAATAACTTAATCGAATAAGCTTATTTTTCTCTTCATTTTGCTTTTCTATATAATTAACTGCATAAATATTCATTTGATCAATAATAACACTTATACTCCTTCTTACAGTGGGACTATCTAACTGTTTATCTTGCGACTTTTTAGTATATTCTATATTAGGATATATATCAATTAAAATATTATACAAATCAAAATCTTCTAATTTAAAAACTTCATATTTTTCTTTTCTATTTACATCTAAAAAATCAGTCATATAATTCACAGGGTATTTAAAGCTTACGTATTGATGCACAGAACCTGGTATTATCACACAAAATAATAACCAAACACTAATCATCTTAAATGCAATAGAACTACTGCTTTTTCCTTTATTATTCAAATAATAAAAGATAAGAGAAAAGGATATAATATATAAATTAGAAATTAAAATTAATCTGAGAATAGATGAAATATTAGAAAATCCACTATTAAATAAACCAACACCTAAGATTAGAGAATTTATTGAAACAAGTAATAAAAAAACATAAAATGAAAGCCTGTTAAAAATCCAACGATTAATCCTCTTATTTTGAACAGAAATTAATTTGTGAAATTTTAAATCTTTTTCCAAACCATTAATATTATAAGTAAGAATAATCAGAAGAATTGGAAGCAAAAATATTATAAGAAAGGAAAAATCGATATTACCATTAATTAATCTCTCATAATTTGATATTTCTTCAACCATATCAGTATCATAAGTAGAACTCCATCTTGTAACTTTTTTATAAAAAGCAAATTGTTCAGACTGCCCTATACCAAGAGGAAACAATGAAGATGGCTCTTTAATAATATATGAAGGAGTATATCTAATTGACCAATATGGGTTTTCTATATTGACCCATGGTTTGTCTTCTGGCCCTTTTTCTTGCTTATCAAACCACTCAACTAATTGTAAAACCTCCTTTTTTTGTTTCTGCTGGATATCTATAATACTATCTATTTGCTTATGCATTATCTCAAACCCATTATAAATTGAAAATACACATAAGAGCATAAAAAATAAATAAGAAAATAATTTTGCTTTACTTCTTATAAAATGCTTAAATTCAAATAAAAAAACACTTAAACTCATTCTATCAACACTCTTTTTGATGTAAAAATAATTAAACCAATTAAACTAAAAAGCCAAAATAAAAGACAAAATATATCAATAAAATACTTATGTGAAATTGAACTAAACGTTGCTTCTTTATAAGTAAAATCTTTGATTGACCTAAAGAAATCATTACTAGCTTTCCACCCTCTTTCTCCAGTTTTAGAACCTCCAAAAGCATACTCATCATTTAGGGTTTTAATAAAATATCTTCTATATTTTTCTGCCTCATTTAAAAAATATAAATGATGTATTAAATCAGTTCCAGCAGACGCCATGCTTAAACTCTGTAATGACGCAAATGGATTAATAAATCCACTAAGCTGATAATTTTTCTTTTGTGCCTCTAATTTTTCATATAAATCACCATAATGCTTATCCCACACTTGATTTCCATATTCTTCATCAGCCTGCATTAAAATACCAGAAAAATTAATAGGCAACTGAGAAAGACTATCTACCTTATATTTAGCTAAAACCTCTTCTTCTAATTTAACTCTTCTTTCATCAAAAGGATTGTGTCCATCAATCCCCTCAGAACGATCCTTCTTCATCTTTTCTTGAAGCTCAAATCTAGTAGAAAGCGGAGATATATTCTCCGTTAAATTACCTATAGTTTTAGGAAGAAAAATTGTCCATAAAAACCATGTAATAATTGTTAAAGATAATGCTGAAGTACTATTCTTAAAAATAAGAGATAAAAAAACAGTAAATAAGATAATAATAAAATAATATATTAAATAACTAAAAAAGAAAACGTTTAACCTTACAATTTGATCTAACTCTATCTCACTAAAATTAAAAAATAACTGAATCAATATCGTAAAAAGCAATAAAATAAATCCTAAAGATAGCAGGGTAAATGTTTTTGCAAAAACTATCTTTTTTAAACTATTCCCTTGAATAATAAGAAGCTTAATTCGTTTACTTGCAACTTCAGAAGTATAAATATTAAATGATAGAAAAATTAAAAATAAAGGTATAATAAATTGAAATAAAAGCGAAACTTTAAACTTTCCAAATTTTGATATAATTAATGACTGGGAAGCCTCTGAAAAAGCAACATCATTTTGCGTATGACCTTCCAATCTCAACACCACGCCTGTTACAGAATTTATACCATCATCTAAACTATTAAGAATAGTATTTGCTTTAAAAGCGTATGTGCCAAAATGAGCTGCACTATGAGGATTTGAATCTTCCATTTCATCCCATTGAGCTCTTATATGACTATGAGCATCTTTTTGACTTTGAATCTGCTTATTATTTTGGATAATACCGAAAAATGTAACTACGGCTAATGAAATAATAAAAAAAGTAATAAAAAAAATAAATAATTTATTTCTCAAAAAACCTCTCCATTCATTATAAAAAATATTAATCATTTAGTTCTTCATAAAATCAAGATAAACACTCTCTAACTCCGTAGAACTTACATCTTTAGAAAACATCTCTTTAATTAATGATCCGTTTTTTAATATACCTATCTTATCACATGTTTCTCGAACTCTAAAAATATCATGAGAAGCCATAAGAATTGTAGCTCCTTTTTCACTCATCCTTTTAAGTAAAGAAGAAAGCTCATTACTTGACAATGGATCTAGACCGCTTGCTGGCTCATCTAAAAGATACACTCTTGCATTTTTAGCATATGCTATAGCAATACCAACTTTTTGCCTCATTCCTTTTGAATATTCAGAAACAGATTTATAAAAAGCTTCTTCTTCTAAACCACATTCTAAAAGAAATTGATTTAATTGTTCTGAATCAAATTTTAAGCCAGCAAGTTTTGAAAAATAATCTAAGTTCTCAACTCCACTCAAATAAGGATAAAGATTAACATTCTCAGGAATATATCCAAGCCGGTCTTGTTTGATTACTGAACCGTCTTTAATATCTACCATGCTTATAAAACCACTATCTGGTTTCAGAAAACCTAACAACAAATTTAATGTTGTCGATTTTCCAGCTCCATTAGCACCTAGAAGACCATATATTTCACCACTCTTGACTTCAAGAGACAAATTATCTAAGGCTACTTTATCTTTAAATTTCTTATAAATATTTTTTAATTCAATCATCTTAACATTATTTATCTTATTTAGTATAGCAATCTTGACAATATCCCTCAGCAATTAATTTTAGCTCTTGAATATAAAAACCTTTAGATTTTATTCTTGGTAAATTAACATCTTGCATACAAAAAGTTTGATTACAAGTATGACATATAAAATGTCCATGATTATGATTATGTGAATCTATACTACACTCTTGCTCTACACATAAAGAATATCTTTTTAGATTTTTACTATCTGGAACCTTATGAATCAAACCTCTAATTTCAAAACTTTCTAACGACCTATACACCGTAACCTTATCAATTGTATTTTTAAAATAGTGTAATATACCTTCCACTGTTAAAGATCTTTCAATATAAAAAAGACTTAATAAATCAGATCTAAATTTAGTACGACTAATACCATGCTTAGATAAAATTAATTTAGTATCTACATTATTTTTACTTATTAATTTCATAACCGCAAATTTAAAAAAAACCGCAACTTAATTGCGTTTTTAAAAAAAAAGCTATTATTGCAAATAGTTTTAGAAAATAATTAAATGTATAACACCTCATTATCATTTGACAGTATAGGAATAATTGCAAGCACACTATGTGCAATTCACTGTATAGCAACTCCATTTATATTTATTGCCAAAGCATGTACAAGTATTTGTTGTGCTAATGCTCCAACATGGTGGGTAATGATTGATTATATTTTCCTATTTGTATCATTTTTAGCGATTTTCTTTATCAGTAAAAATCTAACCGTTAAATGGTTGAAAATTTCTTTTTGGCTATCATGGATTATATTATTATTTACAATATTAAATCACTCTTTTGATATTCTATATTTGCCTCAGAATTTTATTTACATTCCTTCTTTTTTAATAATAGTCCTGCATTTTTACAATTTAAAATTCTGTAAATGCGAAAAAGAAACATGTTGTACAAATAATATTTTGACAAAATAACTCTCTACTATATTATACAAAGAATTGTTTAAAAGTAGAAGGATTTAAACTTAATCCATATTGTATAACTTGTAATATATACTTTTTAAGTATTATTGCATACATCGAATAGTTAGCAGTAATTAAACAAATTAAATGAATACTTACAGTAAAAAATATAGTCGAAAAAAATTCATTTCTTTTTTAGGTAAAGTAACTTTAGGAGCTACATTTATTCCTCCATTTTTAATATCTTGTGGGAACACAAGTACCCCGATTAAAACAGGAGATATATCCAATGAACAACTTGAAAAATTAAAGAAAATATCCTTAGAAGGATTAGCCTCAATAGACAAGGATGATTTAGTACTCACTAAGGGATTGAATTATCATACTATTATCAAATGGAATGATAAAATCAGTAATAAAGACACCTTTGGGTTCAATTGTGATTTTACTTGTTTTATTCCACTTGACCCCACAAACCCTAATGATGGATTATTATGGGTCAATCATGAATACATAAATCCTCTTTTTGTTTCTGGCTACAATTATAGAGATCCAAAGCAGTCAAGGACTAAACAGCAAATTGATAAAGAAATGTATAATGTTGGAGGAAGCATCGTCAGGATTCGTAAAGAAAATGGAAAATGGGAAATTGTTCATAACGATCCTCACAATAGGCGTATAACTGCAAAAACTCCTATTAAATTAAATTGGGATAAACCTTTGAAAGGAAAGACAACTGTCATAGGGACACTAGCGAACTGTTCAGGGGGAATTACACCATGGAATACTTTTTTGACTTGCGAAGAGAACTATGACGGATTCTATGGAGATACTGAATATGATGAAAACAATAACCCTACTAAAATCCCTAGTTATGGCTATGGATGGGATGAATTTTATGATTATCCACCTGAACATTATGGCTGGGTAGTAGAAATAGATCCAAAAGGAGGAAAAGCAAAAAAGCACATTGCTTTAGGAAGATTTGCCCATGAATGTTGCACCTTATTTCAATTAAACGATAATAGAATAGTCGCTTATACAGGAGATGACAGAAATGATGGACATTTATACAAGTTTGTTTCTTCTCAACCTAATTCATTAAAGGAAGGAACACTATATGTTGCTGACATGGTAAACGGAAAATGGTTAGCATTGGACTGGAAAAATCAAGATATACTAAGAAATAAATTTAAAGACCAAACAGAAGTGTTGATTAGAGCAAGAGAAGCCTCCAAATTGTTAGGAGCGACTGAATTAAATAGACCTGAAGACATTGAGATAGACCCTATTACAGGAAATATTTTTGTATCGCTTACAAACAATAAACTCAAGGGAGATTATCACGGCTCTATTTTAAAAATTGAAGAAAAAAATGGCGCATTTGACTCATTAACCTTTAATGCTTCTACTTA
The DNA here is from genome assembly GCA_913031595.1 of uncultured Flavobacteriales bacterium. GTDB lineage: Bacteria > Bacteroidota > Bacteroidia > Flavobacteriales > BACL11 > CAJWCP01. The sequence continues at coordinate 10,256 of CAJWCP010000039.1, forward strand.
TATAGCTGGAGGGGAGGAAAATGGATTTTCATGCCCTGATAATTTGGCCTTTGATTTTTCTGGCAATCTTTGGATAACTTCAGATATGTCAGGAAGTTCCATGAATAAAATTAATAGCCCCTATATACCATTCAAAAATAACGGCTTATTTGTAATCCCTAGGTACGGCAAAGAAGCTGGAAAGGTAATTCAAGTGGCTTCAGCACCAAGAGATGCCGAGCTTACAGGCCCTTGGTTTGCCCCCGATGGGAAATCACTTTTCCTAAGCGTTCAGCATCCAGGAGAACAAACTACTGACTTAAACAAACCAACAAGTAAATGGCCTTTTGATGAAGACAAAATACCTAAACCATCCGTTGTGGCAATCACTGGTGATTTGATTGAAAAAATGAATAATATAAATAAAATAGAAAATAGTAATTATTAAGGATCTCATAAGGCAAAATTAGAGAAAATTTACGGGTAATATGAAGAGAGAGAAGTCGGGGTAACAAGATTACAACCTCTACCCTTTTCACTATGTTACGGTAAGCTCTAAAACTAAAATTTTAACCACTTTTTGCACCGCTAACAAATCTACTAAAACAAACTTAAAAAATTAATTGGAATTTCTGAGTAATAATTTATTTTTGAAAATAATTTAAAAAAAATGAAAGAATATATTAGTATAAAAATTTTTGATGGCTATAGTACAGCATTTAGACAGTGGAAAGCAACACATTCTCATTGTCAATATGTGCATGGATATGCATTAAAATTTAAAGTTTGGTTTGAGGGAGAGATCGATGAAAAAAACTGGGTATGTGATTTTGGATGTTTCAAAAGAAATGGCATTAAAGAAGAGTTAGCAAATCAATTTGATCACACAACAGTAGTTGCAGCTGATGATCCTCATATGGAAATATTTGAAAAAATGGATCAAGCAGGATTAATTCAACTAAGAGTAATGAAACATGTAGGATGTGAAAGATTTGCAGAATGGGTATACAATCTTATTAATGATAAAATGCAAAAAGAAACGAATGAAAGGGTTAGTGTGTTAAAGGTTGAAGCATTTGAGGGAGGAACAAATAATTCAGCAATATATACTCCCCCAAAAAAACAATGAGATAAATATGAATAAAAAAAATGAAAAAAAATATGAGTGGATTGGAGATGCTGATTCTACTGTAGAGGCTCCTGCTAATGAATATTCTAAAAAATACTATGAGCCAAATAGATACTATGATAATGATTATCACCCTAATCAAGATGATATTAAGACATTTCCTGACTTGCAGAATGGCCCTTCTTCTTTAATACAAGGGGCTCATGTAGACATACAACAAGTAGGTATTCATAATTTTAGATTACCTCTAAAATATGATAAACGAGAAGGAGGACATATAGAACTTGAAACGAAAGTAACAGGCACTGTATCTTTAGCTGCTCATAAGAAAGGTATAAACATGTCGCGAATTATGAGGTCTTTCTACAAATATAAAGATGAAAAAGTTTATAATAAGTTAGATAAAATATTACTTA
>CAJWCP010000040.1 GCA_913031595.1 uncultured Flavobacteriales bacterium
AATTTCCAGCATTTTTAAGATAAAAAGAAATAAATTCTTTTACTTCTTCTCTTTCCCTAGCACTATTATTAGCATAAATAAATATTGGTCGAGATAAAGGTGCATATGTTCCGTTAGATACTGTTTCCATACTCGGTAATACAGAACCATTTCCATTATCAACTCCAACTAATTTTAATTTATCTTTGTTTTCTTCATAATACGCTAATCCAAAAAAGCCAAGCCCATATTTGTCAGTAGCTACACCTTGAACCAAAACATGATCGTCTTCTGATGCAGTATAATCTCCTCTTGTTCCAACTTTTTTCCCACATATTACTTCTGCAAAATAGTCATATGTACCTGAAGCTGTACCAGGTCCAAATAGATGAATTTCTTCGTTTGGCCATCCTTCTCTAACCTGACTCCAATACTTAATATTATTTTGAGCATCAGGATGCCAAATTTTACTAAGTTCTTCTACAGTAAAATAATCTACCCAATCATTTTCTGGATTAATAATAACTGCAAGCCCATCATATGCAACACTTAATTCCAAGTATGAAATGTTATTCTCATCACAAACTTTAGCTTCTTTATCTTTAATTGGTCTAGATGCATTACTAATATTAGTTTCACCTCTAGAAAACTTTTTAAACCCTCCTCCAGTTCCAGAAACACCTACTGTAACTCGAACGTTAGGTTCTACAGCTCTAAACTCTTCTGCTACTGCTTCAGTAACTGGATATACAGTACTAGACCCATCAATTTTAATATCACCAGATAAGCCCCCAGAATTATCTGAATTGTTTGAATTTGAAGAGCATCCGATTAATATAATTGATAATAAAAGAATACTGAATAATGTTTTTTTTGTCATAATAGTTTTTATTTTGTTAATAACAGTGCAAAGATATAAATTGAATGTTTTTTAATTTAAACTAATAATTAACTGTATGTTAAAAAATTGTTAACTTTTAATATGATTCATTTTCTATTCGTTCTTTTAATTAGCTTTGTTGTATAATTGTAACATGAAAATATTAATTGTTGATGATGAGAAGGATATTTTAGAATTCTTGTCTTATAACCTACAAAAAGAAGGATTTGAAATTTTTACAGCAAGTAATGGTAGTACTGCGCTAAAAATTGCCAAAAAAGAAGTTCCGAACTTAATAATATTAGATGTTATGATGCCTGAGATGGATGGTATTGAAACGTGCGAAAAAATTAGAGAAATAGAGGCTTTAGATTCAACACTTATACTATTTTTAACTGCTCGATCTGAGGAATACTCAGAGTTAGCCGGATTTAGCGCTGGAGCAGATGATTATGTAACTAAACCGATTAAACCTAAACTGCTAATCAGTAGAGTTAATGCGCTTCTTAGAAGATCTCAATCAAAAAAAGCACAATCATTTATTGAGATAGAAGAGCTTAAAATAGATAAAGATAAACATCTGTTATTACACAAAGGACAGGTTGTTGATTTAGCGAGAAAAGAGTTTAATCTTTTATACTATTTAATGACAGTTCCTGCGAAGGTGTTTACTCGTGAAGAGATTATTTCTAATGTCTGGAAAGACACATTTGTAGGAGATAGAACAATAGATGTTCACATAAGAAAAATTAGAGAGAAGATAGGTGATAAATATATTAAAACTATCAAAGGTGTTGGATATAAATTTGATGTATAATATCTATTTTTGACAAATGTTTAAAATTAATACTCCTTTAAGATTATCGGTTCTTTTGAGTATAACTATTTTTTTTATATCGATTTTATTTTCACTTTTTTCTCATAGTATTTTTTTCTTTTCACTTCTAATCTCAATTTTTTCTTTTGTAATAATTTTTTACTTAGTAAAAAAGTTTTTTTATGAGAAGATACGTGTAATATATAAAATAATATACAAATTTAAAGGAACATCTTCAATAAAGGAATTAGATATAAATGTAGTAGAAAAAGAAGCCGAAGAATGGGCTGAAGCAAAAGAAGAGGAGTTAAGGGAAATGAAAAAAGATGAAAGCTACAGAAGAGAATTTATTGGTAATGTCTCGCATGAACTCAAAACGCCAATATTTAATATTCAAGGTTATGTGCAAACGTTACTAGATGGAGGATTAAAAGACGACACTATTAATATGAAGTATTTACAAAGAGCTGATAAAAGTGTTGAAAGAATGATAAATATTGTTGAGGATTTGGAAGTTATTTCCAGATTAGAAACAGAACAATCTGAGCTTGATATACAATCTTTTAATATTAATACTTTAGTTAATGAAGTTTTTGAGCAATTAGAAATTCAAGCACATGAAATGGATATTTCATTTGAACTAAACAATCAATCTAACACCAACTTTGCAAATGGAGATAGAGCTAAAATCCAACAAGTTCTTATTAATTTAGTTACTAATTCTATTAAATATGGGAAAAAGGGAGGAAAGACTATTATTCGAATATTAGATATGGATGATAATATTCTTGTTGAAGTGGCGGATAATGGAATTGGAATAGATCAAATTTCATTAAGTAGATTGTTTGAAAGATTTTACAGGGTAGATAAAAATCGTTCGAGAGAAATAGGTGGAACAGGATTAGGTTTAGCTATAGTCAAGCACATACTAGAAGGTCATAATCAAACCATTAATGTGCGTAGTACCAAAGGAGAAGGTTCTACCTTTTCTTTTATTTTAGCAAAAGGTAAATGATAATAATTCTTTCCAGCTATATTGAGTGTACTTATTATTTTTAAATCCTGAGAAATCTCTACATTTATATATCCCTAATTCCAGATTAAATTCTGATTGTTTTTGCATATAGCATATTTTTTTTTGCATTAAAACACGAGCTAAATATTCTTGTTCTGTTTGTCCTGGAGTTGGAATAAAAAAAGCATTTTTCTCTAATTTTATTAAATCCATAATTGTAGAATATCCTGAACGACAAATTACAAGTTCTGACTGTAGGATAGCGGTATTTAATTTTTGTGAATTAAGATGAGAAATTATAGTGAGATTGCCTATTTTTTTTTCTGTGTTTAATTCAGGTTTTCCCAATACAATTAAAGATTTTTCTTTTCTATTTTGTAATGCTTTTATTAATCCATTCTCAAAAATTGTTCTTTGAGGTTCAGGTCCAGATATTATGCCGATAAAATCATATTTCTTTTTTAACTCTTTTTTTATAAACCTAGATCGTGTTCCTATATAGATGCTATTTTTAGGGATTTTAAATGGGTTTGAAAGCTCTCCAGCTATATTTTCTTTTTCACAATCCATTATCCAGCAAGTAGTATATTTTTTAATATAGTAATAATTAATTCTTTGTATTAGATGACTAAAGATGTCATCTCCCCACCAAGTAAGTTTGATTTTTAATTGATGTGTGATAAAGATACAGGGCACCTGTTTTGAGCTAAGTCCAAATCTATTATCTGAAATAACTCCATCTATACTATATTCTTTAATAATTTGTTTGAGCATATTTTGCTCTTTTTGTATCTTAAAAAAGAATTTTACACTTTGTAAAAGCATACAGATACTCATAGGAAGATATTTAGAATAAGAAACATTATATCCTGGAAGACGAATTGTTTTTATATCAGGAAATTCATTCATTAACAAATGCAGAGGTCTTTTATCAGCAGCAATAATAACTTCAAAATCATTATTTATTAATCCCTTAATTACAGGTATACATCTTGTTGCATGGCCAAGCCCCCAATCTAAAGGAGCCACTAAGATTCTTTTTTTTGATTTCATAGTGCTAAAATAATTAAAACACTATTATTTTTGTCTCAAAGAAAAAAATTGGCAAAAAATAAATTAAAAAAATTTCTTCAGTTGGAGGAGTACTTGCATGTAAAGCAGCCTAGCTTAGAAGAGCTAAAGCAAGGTTATGTTTTAAAAGGAAAATGGAAGCAGGACTTTTTTCAGAATCAGAATCCAATAGTATTAGAATTAGGGTGCGGTAAGGGAGAGTATGCGTTTTCTTTAGCTAAAAAGTATCCTAAAAAAAACTTTATAGGTGTTGATATTAAAGGGGCAAGAATATGGAAAGGGGCAACAGATTCTTTAAATGATAATATGATTAATGTAGGTTTTTTACGTATAAGAATAGATTGGATTGAGTCTTGTTTTGCAAAAGAAGAAATTGACGAAATATGGATTACGTTTCCAGATCCTCAGATTAAAAAGAGAAGAGCTAATAAGAGATTAACTCATCCAAATTTTTTAAAAAGATACCAAAATATTTTACAAAAAAGAGGACGTATTCACTTAAAAACTGACAGTCAGTTTTTACATCAATTCACTTTAGATGTCATTACTGAAGAAGGTCATCTTCTACATGATTCTAGTAATGATATTTATAATGACAAAAAGAGTCGTGAGCATATGGATATTAAAACACACTATGAGAAATTACATTTAGAGAAAGATCTTCCGATTACTTATTTAAGTTTTAGTTTAAAATAGAGTATATTTGTTCATTGATGAAATTAACTAAACAAGACATACAAAAAGCATTAAAAGAAGTTACTCTTCCTGGAGAAGGGGTTAACATTATTGAAGCTGGAGCGATTAAGAATATTCAAATATTTGGAAAAGAAATTGAGTTAGATATAGAAGTTGCTAATCCTACTTTACAGTATAAGCAGAGTGTTAAGAATAGTTGTATTAAAATTCTGCATGATGTTATTGCCAATGACTTATCTGTAAAGGTAAACTTAACAGTTAATACCCCTCCAGTCAACACAGTAATAAAAGGAAGCCCTATTCCTGGGGTTAAGAATATAATTGCCGTCTCATCTGCTAAGGGAGGGGTTGGAAAATCAACTATTGCTGCTAATTTGGCAATTGGGTTGTCAAATTCTGGATTTAAGGTTGGTGTTATTGATGCTGATATTTATGGTCCTTCTATGCATATTATGTTTGGGCTGAGTGGTGAAAAACCGCAAGCTATTGAGGTAGAAGGAAAGTCTAAAATCAAGCCATTAGAGAACTATAATATTAAATTACTTTCAATAGGATTTTTTGCAGAAACCCAACAGGCTATGGTTTGGAGAGGGCCAATGGCTTCTAAGGCATTAAATCAATTATTATGGGATGCTTACTGGGGAGATTTAGATTACTTGGTTGTTGATCTTCCTCCAGGAACCGGCGATATACATTTATCTTTAGTTCAATCTATTCCATTAACTGGAGCTATAATCATAAGTACTCCTCAAGAAGTTGCTTTGGCCGATGCTAAGAAAGGAATTGAAATGTTTCGAATGAAGAGTATTGATGTGCCAGTTTTAGGTATAATTGAAAACATGTCGTATTTCACGCCTAAGGAATTGCCAGAAAATAAATATTATATCTTTGGCAAAGAGGGGGTTAAAGGTTTATCTGAAGACATGGACATACCTTTGTTGGCTGAGATTCCTATTGTTCAATCTATTAGAGAAGCAGCTGATGCAGGTCGTCCTGCTATTTTACAGGAAACAACTCCGGTTGCTTTAGAAATGTTAAATATGACAAAGAATGTGATTAGCGCAATAGAAGAAAGAAATGTTAATTTAAAACCAACCGAGTCAGTTAAGATCACACATACAAGAGGTTGTTCAACTTAAAAAAGTATTAGTAAAATGGATGAAAAAGAAAAAATATTACACAACGTAGAAAAAGCTCTTGAAGATATAAGGCCTTATTTGAAACAGGATGGAGGAGATGTGCAAGTTATTGATGTGACTGAAGATTTTATACTTCAAGTTAAGTTAATTGGAGCATGTGGTACATGTGAGGTTAATACTCAAACCCTTAAGAATGGTATAGAAGCAGTTGTTAAGCAGCATGTGCCTATAATAAAAGAGGTTATAGCTATTGATTAGATATAATTACTGAATTTATTGATTTCAACTAGTTAGTTAAAAAAGACGTTATTTAGAACCCTTCTAAATTACAAAAAAAAAGATTTTTCATATGTTTCTATGTAGACAGAAAAATATAAATTTGCGATCGAATCAAGAAATTGTATTGAAAAAGAGCATGGGTTTATTTAGAACATTAAGATCTAATATATTTCTTTTCCTTTTAGGATTCCTTTTTAGCTTTAATTTGTATGGTCAAGTTGAAGAAGGAGAAAAATTATTTAAACAAAATTGTGCATCTTGTCATTTAATGTCTTCAGCTCGTTTAGTTGGGCCAGGACTTGAAGGCGTTACAGATAAGTATGAAAAAGAATGGTTAATCTCATGGATTAGAAACTCACAAGCTCTTATTGCTAGCGGAGATGAAAGAGCTATAGAGGTTTTTGAAGCTTATAATAAGAGTGTTATGACATCATTTGACTTTTCAGATGATGAATTTACAGCATTATTAGATTATCTTGCAAATCCTCCTGTTAAAGAAGAAATAGCTTCTAATAATGCTCAAAATTCTGTAGAGCAAGGAATGTCTTTTTCAACTAAGATGATGATTATTGCATTAATTTTAGCAACTATTGTATTTTTATTAGTTTCTATAAAAAACAGTCTTAAAACCGCTTTAGGTAAAGAGACTGAAACAATACCTCAAACTTTATTTAGTCAGTATCAATTATTTGTCTCAAATAATATTAATGTGTTATTTGTTGGGGCTGTATTTGTTATTGTTAGTTTGAAATTTGTGTTTGACTTGTTAATGGGAGTAGGCGTTACTACAAATTATATGCCAGAACAACCAATAGCCTTTTCTCACAAAATTCATGCGGGAATAAACGGTGTAGATTGTAATTATTGTCATACTAGCGCAAGACACAGCAAGCACTCTTCAATTCCATCTGCAGATTTATGTATGAATTGTCATACCTACATTAATGAAGGTAGTGTTTCTGGAAAAAAGGAGATTGCTAAAATATATGACGCAATTGGATTTGACCCTGAAACTAGAACCTACATCGAAGGGTATGAACAGAAGCCAATAAAGTGGGTTAGAATACATAACCTTCCAGATCACGCTTATTTTAATCATTCACAACACGTAGTAGCTGGAGGACTAGAATGTCAAGATTGTCATGGACCAGTAGAAGAAATGGATGTTTTATATCAACACGCAGAGTTAACCATGGGTTGGTGTATTGATTGTCATAGAGAAACAGAAGTTAAAATGGAGGGGAATAACTACTACACTCATCTTCATGAACAACTTAAAGAGAAATATAAAGGTCAACCGATTACAGTTGACAAAATGGGAGGTATAGAATGTGGAAAATGTCATTATTAATAAATTTTTAGTATTAAATGGATAGTAAAAAACAATATTGGAAAGGGTTAGCACAGCTAGAGAATGATCCAGCTATTGAGAAGCTAGCACATAATGAATTTTCAGAACATTTGCCTGTCGATGAATTCCTTGGAGACAAGAAATTGCCTGATACTTCCACATCAAGAAGAGATTTTTTGAAATTTTTAGGTTTTACAACAGCAGCAGCTACATTAGCTGCTTGCGAAACGCCTGTTGTTAAATCAATTCCATATGTAGTAAAACCTGAAGAAATTATTCCTGGAGTTGCAAATTATTATGCATCAACTATTTATGACGGAAGAGATTTTGCAAGTGTACTAGTAAAGACCAGAGAGGGTAGGCCAATTAAAATTGAGAACAATCAAGGATGTGCAAATGCTAGAATCCAAGCAAGCGTTTTATCAGTTTATGACTCATCTAGATTACAATATCCTTTAAAATCAGGCAAAAAATCTAATTGGAGAGAAATTGACCAAGAAATTAAGTCTTCTCTAGTTAAACTTAAAGATAAGAAGAAAATAATATTAACATCTTCAATTTTAAGTCCAACAACTAAAGATATTATAGGAGATTTTATTAAGCACTATGATAACGTTGAGCACATTATGTTGGATTCTGTTGCATATGACGGTCTTTTAAACGCTAATAACGATGCTTTTGGCGTAAGGGCATTTCCTAGCTATTATTTTGATAAAGTTAATACTATCGTCTCATTTGGAGCAGATTTCTTAGGAAATTGGGGTTCTAATGATTACTCTAGTGATTACGTCAAAGGAAGAAATCCAAAGAATAAAAAAATGTCTAAGCATTATCAAATTGAGACAAATCTTTCTTTGTCTGGTGCCAATGCTGATGAAAGGATACAGATTAAACCATCTGAACAAGATTATTTAATTTCTAATCTATTACAGGCTTTAAAAGGAGATAAAGTTAAAATTGACTCTAGGATAACAAAGATTTATAAAGAGTTATTATCTAACAAAGGAAAGTCAATAGTTGTCTGTGATAGTAACAACAAAAACACGCAATTATTAGTTAATGATATCAATATGGTTCTTAAAAATTATGAAAGAACTATCAGCATCGCATCTCCTAACTATTTAAAGCAAGGAGATAGCGATAGAGTCAATCTATTAATTGATGAAATGAAAAAAGGGGATGTTGGAGCTTTAATCATCCAAAATATTAATCCTGTTTATAATTTTCCAAACGCTGATTTATTTACTCAAGCCTTAACAGAAGTTGAGTTGAAAGTGTCTACCTCATTGTATCTAGATGAGACAGCGAAACTAATGGATTATGTTTGCCCAGAACCGCATAACTTAGAAAGCTGGGGAGATGCTAATCCTTCGCACACAAATTATACATTGATGCAACCAACTATTGCACCAATTTTTAACTCTAGACAATTTCAAGATAGTTTATTTTCATGGATGGAAAAATCTTTAGATTATTCAACATTTTTAAAAAACTATTGGAAATCAAAAGGTTTAGATTGGGAAAAATCTCTTCATGATGGCTATTTTAGTTTTTCTCAAGATAAACCAAAAATTAAACTTTACAAATTCCAAGGAAAATATGTAAAGAATAATGATAATGATAAAATTGAATTGGCAGTCTATGAAAGCATAGGTATTGGTGACGGGTACCAGGCAAATAATCCTTGGTTACAAGAATTTCCTGATCCTATTACCAGAGTATGTTGGGATAATTATTTAACTATTTCTCCAATTACTGCAAAGGAGTTAGGCCTTAAGAATTGGCATGTTTCAAATGGGGCTTTAAACGGGGATATTGTAGATGTCTCTTCAGCAGGCAGAACATTAAAATCAATACCAGTTTTAATACAACCTGGTCAAGCTAAAGATACAATTGGAATGGCCATTGGATATGGAAGAACAAGTTCAGGAAAGGCAGGAAATAACGTTGGATTTAATGCATTTCCATTTATTGGGCATCAAAATGTTACAATTAAAAAAGTTGATGGTGAACATGAATTTGCCTCTATACAACTCCATCATACTATGATGGGCAGAGACCTAGTTAAGGAAACTTCTCTTTCAGAGTATATTAAAGATCCATCTGCAGGTAACTACAGGGAAAAATATTACACTCATAAAGGAAAACTTCCAGCAAACGAGGTTAGTTTGTATGAAGCACATGATTTAGAAAATGGACACTTTTGGAATCTTTCAATTGATCTTACTGCATGCACAGGATGTGGAGAATGTGTTATTGCATGCCAAGCTGAAAATAATATTCCTGTCGTTGGAAAGGAAGAAGTTCGAAAAAGTAGAGATATGCACTGGATGAGAATAGATAGATATTATTCATCGGACATGAACTTCAAAAAAGGAAAGGAACTAGACATATCTACGATTGATATGTATAAGCAAATGGAGAAAGCTGCAGAGAATCCTCAGGTTGTTTTTCAACCCGTAATGTGTCAACATTGCAATAATGCACCATGCGAAAATGTTTGCCCTGTTGCAGCAACTACACATAGTAATGAAGGGCTTAATCAAATGACCTATAATAGATGTGTAGGAACAAGATATTGTGCAAATAACTGCCCATATAAAGTTCGAAGATTTAATTGGTTCCAATACTCAGAGAATGATAAATTTGACTTTAATATGAATAGCGATTTAGGAAAAATGGTTCTTAATCCTGATGTTGTTGTTCGTTCCAGAGGTGTTATTGAAAAATGTAGTATGTGTATCCAAAAGATACAGGAACTAAAATTAAACGCTAAAAAGAAAGGAGAGCCTATTCGTGACGAGGATGCTCAAACCCTATGCTCTTCTGCTTGCTCAACAAATGCAATTATATTTGGTGATGTTAATAACCCAGAAAGCAAGGTGGCAAAAATGAGAAAAGATGAGAGAGCATTCGATTTATTAGACCATTTGAATGTACGACCTTCGGTATTTTATCAAACAAAAATCAGAAATAAAGCCTAAATGCATAAAGAATCTAAAATAAGAGACCCTTTAATACTTGGTGATAAAACATATCATGATATTACAACAGATATTGCAAGACCTGTTTTAGGTAAAGCTAATAAATATTGGTGGATATTGTTTAGTCTATCTGCTATTTTAATGTTGTGGGGATTTGGATGTATAGCATATACTATTGGGACAGGAATTGGAACTTGGGGATTGAATTCTACTGTCAACTGGGCGTGGGATATTACAAATTTTGTTTGGTGGATTGGAATTGGTCATGCAGGAACATTAATTTCTGCTGTTTTACTACTATTTAGACAAAAATGGAGAATGGCGATTAATAGATCAGCAGAAGCTATGACAATATTTGGAGTTGTACAAGCTGGGCTATTTCCTCTTATCCATATGGGAAGACCATGGTTAGCATATTGGGTTTTTCCTATTCCAAATCAGTTTGGCTCTCTATGGGTTAATTTTAATTCTCCTCTGCTTTGGGACGTTTTTGCTATTTCAACTTACTTAACAATTTCAGTTGTTTTTTGGTACATAGGTTTAATACCTGATTTTGCAATGATTAGGGACAGATTAAGCTCAAAGATTAGTCCTCTAAGAAAAAAATTATATACTTTTTTGTCGTTTGGATGGAGTGGTAGAGCAAAGCATTGGCAAAGATTTGAAGAGGTTTCATTAGTTCTTG
>CAJWCP010000041.1 GCA_913031595.1 uncultured Flavobacteriales bacterium
TCAGGAGGCCAAGGAGGCATTTCTCCAGTTGAAGTAACATGCTGTATCATTCCAGAATTCGAGGCTGCATCAATATAATTTTCAAGTGACAAAGGAGCTATACCATTAGTATGATGACACTGTAAACATTTATTATATATAATAGGAGCTATATCTTCAGAATAATTAGGAGTCTGCCCAATACAAATTATTGGAATAAAGAATAATATGATCAGATTTATCTTTCTCAAAACAAAGAACTAATAGACTCAAGAAAAAATATTAATCCAATCACAATTAATAATAAATACAAAAAACCTGCCGATGCCAATCTACCACTATTTAACTTCTGCCCTGCTTGTAATATTAAAATTGCAAACAGAATGTGCCCAAGAAGAAAAATAATCAAAAAAGCTTTATCCATACAAATTAATTTATGATATTAATAATGTAAAAGTAATAATTATTCTCTAACCATTCTTATTAGGATATTGCTTAGGGTTGAACTGGTCGTATATAAATTTGCTGAGCATTAGTAGATATCAAAACACCTAATCCATTCTCTACATTTGTATACACAGGAATAACTTCACCTCCAAAAAGACCTAATTCTCCTTTATCAGCATGATCCCCTAAAGAATTATAATAACTATATGTATCATCACTAAAATTAGAAAACTCAATAATTACAGTATCGCAATCTTGATATTCATATTCTCCTTCATAAACATCTAATGAAATATTCTTTTGCTGACCATTAAAAAGTGCATCTGAAAATACTACAAAATTACCTTCAAAAGAATAACCATCAAAAGGAATTCCTGTTGGCGGAAAAGAAGGGTCATTTGATGCAAAATCTACCTGCATTTTATAATCCCATTCATCTTCATAACCATAATAATCATCAAATTCCTTCGTGCAAGAGGCAAATATCTTTAATCTATAGTAATTATCTTGAGTTGGATTATCGTTAAAACTAAAATCTAATCGTACTTTATCCGTTAATGTAGTATCAACATCAATATCATATATTAAAATATCATCCGGAATATATGTTTCAGCTGCTACTGAAGGGTAATCTGAATGATCTACCTCTATCTTATAAGTAGAGTTTTTCTGAGGAACATAATCACTTACATAAGGAAATACTGAAAGGTAGTATGAATTCCAGCCATCATCTTGATAACTAATATCTATTGGATTTAAGCTATCTATATATAAAGGCTCTACTAAATCGAACTGATTTCCATTCTTTCTATATAAAAAAACACTAGCATCCTCTAAATAACTTAAAGAATCATTAGAAAAAGCCCCTACTGAATGAGAAACAAATACTCTAACATTAGTGTCTGTATCTAGCAAACCATTAAGAATTAGTACAGGTTCATGAGGAGGTATATCTAGATCTATCACTGTTTCCATATTACCACAGGAAGATATAATGACACTAAGCAAGAAGTAATAATAAAATATTTTTTTCATAATTAAAATTGTATTCTATAAGATATTGAAAAGAGAACAGGAAATAATGAGACCTGTTTTGCTACTCTTTGATTATTTTGATAATCTAAATATGCAAAAAACGGATTTTTTCTATTATATAAATTATACGCTCCAAATGACAACGTAGTTCCAAGTTTTTTACTATGTCGGTTAACACCAAGGTCTAACCGATGATATGATGGTAATCTAGCAGAATTACGATTCCCATAAGACTCTACAACTTCAACATTTAAACCATTATCCCAAGGATCTTCTCCTGGTAGACCGAAATAAACCCCTTGAGGAAAAGTAAGAGCGTTTCCAGTACCATATACCCATGTCGCTCCAACATCCCACTGCTCATTAAATTTATGTGAAAGCACTATGGAGAAATCGTTTCTTCTATCATACTTATACGGATACCATTCACCAAAATTAATATTATCGAATCTCCTATTAGACCATGATAAAGTATAACCAAGCCATCCTGTAGTTTGGCCTTTTTTCTTCTGAACAAAGAGTTCTAATCCATAAGACTCTCCTTCTCCATCCGTTTCTACTACATCCTGCCAAGGCTCAGAAGTTGTTAGATTAGAATAGCCTGATTTATAAGTAATCAGGTTACGCATAGTTTTATAATAACCTTCTAAACTTAATTCATACTTGCCATTATCAAGTTGAGTAGTAATATTTGCTGCCCATTGCTCTGATATTTGTGAAGGAACACTATCGATAGATGGAACCCAAATATCACTTGGAAATCCAATTGATGAATTAGATAGAAGATGAATATTTTGTTGCATCTTAGCATAAGATGCTTTCAAGGACCAATCTTCATTCAATAAATATCTAGCAGAAATTCTTGGTTCTATACTATAATTATTCTTATCAGTTATTTTATCTATGAAATCTATATTTTCGTCTAAACTAGTATTTGCTATAGCATAATATCCAATATGTAAGCCAATATTCGCCTTCAATCTTCTACTTAACTTAATATTATCCTCTAAATAATAAAACACCTCATGAACATTTGTATTGCCAGAGAAATTAAATAGTGTGTCTAAAGAAAAATTCTGACTTGTATCAATATTATTAACAACAGAAACATCTAAGGTATTCTCTCCTGGAAAAAAATGATGATGAGTATATGATGTTCCAAATTTAATGTCATGATTAGGGCCTGGTGTATAATCAAAATCTATCTTAAATCCTAAATCTTCTATACCAGCTAAATATCGATAATTAAAATCTATATTCTCTTCAAAATAATCAGATGAGAGTCCAAAATCGGTATAAAAACTATAGCGACTATAAGTTAATGTAGTGTTACTAAACATCTTATCAGAAAATAAATGATTCCACCTTAAAGTAGAAGTAATATTACCAAAACCTAATCCAAAATTTAACACATCTCTCTCTTCTGCATTATCATTATTATCTTTATTATCTTCTTGACTACTATCATAATCTACTCCAAATACATCATTCCCCATATAAGCACTTAAATATATTCGATCATTTTTAGAGATTTTATGATTAATCTTGGCATTAAAATCATAAAAATAAAAGCGCAAGTCAGTACTAGGGGGTAAAAATGGCCCCACAATAAGGTCAACATAAGTCCTTCTTGCAGCAATTAGAAACGAAGTCCTATCTTTAATTATTGGACCTTCAAATGTAAACTTAGAAGATATTAGACCTAAAGTAATATCTCCTCTAAATTCCTTTTGATTACCTTCTCTCATATCAATCTCTAAAACAGAAGAAAGTCTACCTCCAAATCGAGCAGGAAAACCTCCTTTAGTTAAACGAACATTCTTAATAGCATCAGCATTAAAAACTGAGAAAAGACCTCCAATATGGGACGCATTATACACAGGAACACCATCTAGTAATATTAAATTTTGATCTGGACCTCCTCCTCTAACATAAAAACCAGCCGTTCCTTCACTTGACTGAACCCCAGGTAATAATTGAATAGCTTTTAAGACATCAACCTCCCCTAAAAGAGCAGGAATCAGCTTAATTTGCTCAATAGGAACTTCTATGACAGAAGTCTCTGTATTTTTAACTATACTTTTTTCTCCTGTTATCAGAACTTCTTCAATATCTATAGTCTCTTGAAAAAATTCAATATCATAATTAAGATCCTTATTTAAGTTAATTTGCTTTATTTGAGGTTTATACCCAATAAATGAGTACGTAATTTCATATACCCCTTCAGGAAGCGTAAGACTATAAAAGCCATAAGTATTAGAAGAAGCTCCTACTTTAAGTTCTGTTGAATAAATATTGGCACCTACAATACTCTCTCCATTTCTAGCATCTGTCATATAACCACTTATTGTATATTTCTCTTGAGAAAAAGAATCAAAAGATAAGTGAGTAAAAAGAACAATCAGTATAAAATAAGAATTTTTTAAAAAAGTATTCATATTTTAATAGTCCAATTAAAGTTATCATCAACCCTTCCATATTGTATATCCTGTAAACGTTTTTTTAATAACATTGAGTATGGATTTAATTGTTGAGGAATAAACATCTTATCATTATTCAATGTAATCGATTGAACAGCAACAACAGACACTGCTGTTCCTGTACCAAAAGCCTCTAATAATAAATTATTATTTGATGCTTCAACAATTTCAGAAACAGAAATATCTCTTTCTTCAACCTCTATACCTTCATCAATAGCAAGCTCTAGAATACTATCTCTTGTAACTCCACCTAAAATACTATCAGAAAGTGAAGGGGTGATTAATTTATCTCCTATACGAAACCAAATATTCATAGTTCCAGACTCTTCAATGTACTTATGTTCCTTTGAGTCTGTCCATATAACTTGAGTAAAACCTTTACTATTAGCGATCTTAGTAGGGTAAAAAGAAGCTGCGTAATTACCGGCAGCTTTAATGTGTCCAACACCTCCTCTAGTAGCTCTTGAAAAATTCTGTTCAATAACTAAATCTATTGCACCCGTATAATAGTTAATTGTAGGAGTTGTAATAATCATAAATGTAAACTCATCACCTGCAGAGGCTTTAATCCACTCAGAAGAAGAATAAATAAAAGGCCGAACATATAGAGAATAACCATCTTCTGCTTTACACCATACATGATCTAATCTTAATAACTCTTTCATTCCATTAAAAAATATTTCTTCTGGAATCTCTGGAATTGATAGCCTAATAGCTGAACGATTTAAACGTTTAAAATTTTCTTTTGGCCTAAAAAACAATAACTCATTATCTCTATTTTTAAACACCTTCATACCCTCAAAAATAGATTGTCCATAATGTAAAACTTGTGTTCCAGGATACATGCTAATTGGACCATATGGTTTTATAATAGGCTCTAACCATTCCTCATCTTTATAATGACACTCTAACATATGATCAGAAAAAATTCTTCCAAAAGGTAAATTAGAAAAATCAATACTAGAGATACGCGAATCACTTGTTTTTACAATCTTCATATATTTTTTAAGTCTCTTTTATTAGGTTTGCAAAGTTACAAAAAACAAAAAACATCTCTTCAATAGAGAACGAATAAGACTATGACAAGAAAGATCATAATAACAAACGACGGAGCTCATTCTATCTTTTCTTCTCAAATCAATGAATCCTATCACTCAAAACATGGTTCAATAGTAGAGGCCGAACATGTTTTTATTAAAAATGGATTATTAGCAATTAATAAAAAGAATATTAATATTCTAGAAATAGGGTTTGGAACAGGACTAAATGCATTACTTAGCTTGCAAAAATCAACACAAAAGAATATAAACATTAATTATCATGCAATTGAATTATACCCTATTACTAAAGATGAATATTTACAACTAAATTTCCCAGAATTAATTGGCATGGAAAAATCCGCATTTAACAAACTACATGAGAGTAAATGGGAGAAAAAAAATCAAATAACCAAAAATTTCAAACTAACTAAATATAAAATATCTATCGAAGAATTTAAAACAAAAAAAAGTTTTGACATAATCTACTTTGATGCATTCTCTCCTGAGAAACAACCTGAATTATGGACAAAGAAAATATTTAGTAAAATGTACAGTAATCTAAAAAGCAATGGATTTCTAGTCACTTATTGTGCAAAAGGCATAGTAAAAAGAACTTTAAAAGAAATTGGTTTTGAAGTTCTTTCATTAGATGGACCCCCTGGCAAAAGACAAATGACAAAAGCTAATCGAAAATAGCTTCAAGTATTAGCTTAAATCCTTTATAGGCGAAATAAAAAACAAAAGGTAATAAGATAAAACCTACAATTAATATCTTAGAATCTCCATGTCTCTGGTTATTAAAACCTACAAACAAACAAAATGAACATAAAATAATAGAAGTGGAGAAACCACAAAGCCATAGAGCTCCTTTAATAAGCTTTTCTTTATTCATGATAATTATCTAAAACATCTCTCACAGATCCATACTGCTTTAGTAAAAGAGCAGCCTGCTCACAATCTAAGCCTAACTCTTTCATAATCATCTTCGTTCCTCTTTCAACTAATTTATTATTTGAAAGCTGCATATCAACCATTTTATTTCCTCTAACTCTTCCTAACTTAATCATAGTAGAGGTAGATATCATATTAAGAATTAATTTTTGTGCTGTCCCGGCTTTCATTCTTGTACTGCCAGTAACAAACTCTGGACCAACAACAATTTCTATTGGAATATCTGATACTTTTGAAAGAGGTGAATCTAAATTACACACAATACATCCTGTTAATATTTCATGTTTTTGACATATATCTAAAGCTCCTACAACATAAGGAGTAGTTCCAGAAGCTGCTATACCAATAACAACATCATTCTTATTAATATCATATTTCTGAAGATCTTTCCATCCCAAATCAACATCATCTTCAGCAAATTCTACTGCCTTTCTAATTGCCTTATCTCCTCCTGCTATAATACCTATAACTAAATTATGATCTACTCCAAACGTTGGAGGGCATTCTGATGCATCTACAATACCTAATCTACCTGAGGTGCCTGCCCCAAGATAAAAAAGACGTCCTCCTAACTTCATTCTTGGAACAATACTATCTACCAACCTTTCTACTTTTGGAATTTGTAATTCTACTAATTCTGGGACACTTTTATCTTCTTTGTTAATATTATATAACAAATCTGTCGTACTCATCGATTCTAAACTATTATAGTTTGAATCAGACTCTGTAATCCTTGTCATTTAATAAATTTCTGGGTACTCTAAAGGATCTGACTCATGCATTATAGAATATACTTTTTCAAATACATCTTCTCTAGAAGGCTTAGTAAAATAATCCCCATCTTTTCCATAAGGAGGCCTATGCTCTTTTGCTGTTAAAGTAAATGGATCTGAATCTAAATACTTATAAGCTTGTTGATCTTCAAGAACCTGTTGCATAATATATGAACTAGCTCCTCCAGGCACATCCTCATCAATAATCAATAAACGATTAGTATGTTTGACACTTTCAACAATATCATGACTAATATCAAATGGGATAAGTGTTTGTACATCTATAACATCACAAGTGATTCCAGCATCATTTAATAAATTAACTGCTTCCATTACAACTCTCCATGTACTACCATAAGTAACTAACGTAATATCATCTCCATTAGCTGTTTTTTCTACAACTCCTAAAGGAACACAGAATTCACCTATATTGTTTGGCATCTTCTCTTTTACTCTATAACCATTCAAACATTCTATAACCATAGCAGGCTCATTTGCCTTCATTAATGTATTATAAAAGCCTGCGGCTCTTGTCATATCTCTAGGAACACAAAGATTCATACCTCTTGTACCATGCAAAATCATCCCTATAGGAGAACCTGAATGCCAAATACCTTCTAATCTATGCCCTCTAGTACGAATAATTAATGGAGATATTTGTCCGCCATGCGTTCTATAATACAATGAAGAAATATCATCTACCATAGGTTGAAATCCATAAATTACGTAATCTAAATATTGCATTTCTGCAATAGGACGTAAACCTCTCAAAGAAAGCCCTATTCCTTGACCAATAATTGTAGCTTCTCTAATACCTGTGTCAGAAACCCTATCCTCTCCAAATTTTTCTTGTAAACCTTCACATCCTTGATTCACCCCTCCTATCTTTCCAACATCCTCACCAAAAATCATTGCCTCAGGAATATCTTCAAACATATAATGAAAATTATCTCTTAAAATAATCCGTCCATCAACTTCTTCAGCATCACTATCATAACTAGGTTTAACTTCCAAAACCTTACGTGCTGAAGTAGCAGTTTCATTATATAACTTAGTGTTATATCTTTGCTGATTCTCACTATTGATCCGATGAATAAAACTTTTTAAAGTTTCTTTTTCAGGAATATCAGATCTCACAATCATTGATAAGAGATTTCGTGCTTTTGACAAATAATCTCTTCTAAAAGCCCCATATAATGCAGATTGATTAAGATCTTTAACCCAATCATCTATTTGAGATATATTCAACTTTGTATTAATTGAATTAAAAATAGAAATCAACTCTTGTATTTCTTCCTTTATAGGGGCTTGGTACTCACTCCACGCTTCTTTTCTCTGCTGTTTAACAGACTCAAGAGATTCTTTTTCTATTTCTTCAATCTCATCTAAATTAGCAATATTATTATCTAATATCCATTCTTTAAATTTTTTAATACAATCAAAATCTTCTTCCCATTGTAATCGTTCTTTACTTTTATATCTTTCATGAGAACCGGAAGTTGAATGGCCTGTTGGCTGTGTCATCTCTATAACGTGTATAATAGAAGGGATATGATCTTCCCTTGCTAATATTTCTGCTTTTTCATAAGCCTCAACAAGACTAGGATAATCCCATCCTTTTACCTTAATAATCTCAAATCCTGCATTCTTTTTATCTCTTTGAAATCCTGCTAAGACCTCTGAAACATCAGATTTTGTCATTTGCACTTCATTAGAAACAGAGATACCATAACCATCATCCCATATAGATATAATAGCAGGAACCTGTAAGACTCCTATAGCATTAACTGCCTCCCAGAAATGACCTTCTGCACAAGATGAATTACCAATGGTAGCAAAAGCAATTTCAGAACCATTATTAGTAAAAGTAGATTTTTTTTCAGCAAGCTTCTTATTCCTACGATAAACTTGTGAAGCTTGCGCCAAACCCACAAGTCTAGGAAATTGAGAAGCCAAACAAGCCATGTCAGAAGTAGAATTCTTTTGATTCATTAGATTCTTCCAGCTTCCATCATTATTAAGAAACCTTGTTCCAAAATGATTCATCATCTGTCTAGACCCTGAAGAAGGCTCTCTTTCTAACTCAGGATCGCCATAAAGTGCTGAAAACATATGTTTAGGAGAATACTGCCCTATTGCAGTCATAAAAGTCTGATCCCTATAATATCCAGCTCTAAAATCTCCATCTTTAAAAGTTTTAGCTAAAGCTATCTGAGCCAGTTCTTTTCCGTCTCCAAAAATACCAAAACTTCCTTTACCAGAAAGAACATCTCTTCTTCCTAAGTTCCCAGAATGTCTAACTTCTGATATTAATCTATAATCAGCAAGAATCTCCTGCTTAAACTCAGTTTTTGTAATCTTCTTTTTGTTATTTCTTTTCGCCATTTTCCGTCATTTAATTCTAATTCTTAATTATCAGCAAAAATAATTAATATTTCTAATAAAAAGATACTTTATCAATATACAAAAAAATATAAAAGAGAAAATAGAATAACTTTTTTGGTAAATTCATAAAAGTTATTAATTTTGCGACCCCTCAATAATGAGGATTAATCACAGAGATGGTTTAACCAAATTAATGAAAAATGGCAACAAGAATTAGATTATCAAGACATGGAAGAAAGAAAAGAGCTTTTTACCATATAGTAGTAGCAGACCAAAGATCTCCACGGGATGGAAGATTTATAGAAAAATTAGGAACTTATAATCCTAATACTAATCCTGCAACAATCGAATTGAATTTTGAAAATGCTGTAAGCTGGCTTATGAAAGGCGCACAGCCTTCAGATACAGTAAGAGCAATCCTTTCTTACAAAGGTGTGTTAATGAAAAAACATCTGCTTACAGGTGTAGCTAAAGGAGCATTTAGTGAAGAAGAGGCGGAGAAAAGATTTGCTACGTGGATTGAACAAAAAGAAAAACAAATCTCTGAAAAGAAATCTAAATTAGATGAAGACATTAAAGCTGCAGAAAAAGAAAGATTAGCTGCAGAAAAAGAGAAAAGTGTAGCTAGAACTAAAGCATTAGAAGAAAAAATTCAAGAAACTCAAGCAGAAGAAGCTCCAGCTGAAGAGGCTCCAGCTGAAGAAACTCAAGCAGAAGAAGCTCCAGCAGAAGAAACTCCAGTAGTAGAAGCTCCAGCTGAAGAAACTCAAGTTGAAGAAGCTCCAGTAGAAGAAGCTCCAGCAGAAGAAGCTCCAGTAGAAGAAGCTCCAGCAGAAGAAGCTCCAGTAGAAGAGGCTCCAGTAGATAAAGAGGTTAAAGATGAAAGTTAATCTTATTAATATTGAAACTGAAAAAACAACCTCGGAAGATCTACAAGATGAATTTTTTGGACTTGATCCAAGAAAAGATATTTTACATAGAGTTGTAACTTGGCAATTATCAAGAAAGAG
>CAJWCP010000042.1 GCA_913031595.1 uncultured Flavobacteriales bacterium
AAAAGAAATATGAAAAGACTATATCTTTCTCTCAGTTTGCTAAAGAATTAAAAGAGGCTGCTGATAAAGGTGTTGGCTATACATTGGAAAATCACTATATCACATATGATCCTATAAGAGATAAAAAACATATAACTTATAAAAATACCTGGTTTGTATTTACGAAAAAAAAGGAATTTGTTGGAGACATGCAAATTAAAGGACTAGCCTTTAACAAATCTACAAAGGTTAAAATAATAAACTGTAGATTTGGAGAAGCGGGTGAAAACTGGTCTACAACAATAACCTTTAAAGAGTGTTCTTTTGATACTTTAGAATTTTACTTTAATGATGTTAATCAGATTTTTGTTGAAAAATCAAACATCTCCGATTTAAAGTTTATAAATATAGCTTTGAATGAGGAGGATAACGTAAAAGAAATCATAGAATCAAGATACAATCAAAGTAGGCAACGAGGATATGCTGGATTAAAAATTAACAATTCAGAAATTAATAAAATTTATTGTTCAGGCACTTATTTTAATGAAACAGTTGGAGAGGAATACTTTTCGAATTTTAACTTAGACTCAAGTAAAGTAGCATCACTTAATTGTAAAGGATTTAACACTATAAGAATAAGTGATAATACTATGGGAATTTGTAAAATTAAACCAATAATTTTGGTTTGGGGAAAAGAGACGAAGAAATTTAGTGCTTCTTATGCTAGTATAAGAAATAATGTATTTAAAGGAGACTTATTTAAAAATGAGGTAGATCAAATAAACATATTTCTTAAAAGTAAATCTGTGCAGGCTACTAGAGAGATCAGCGCACCAGGATTAATAATAAGGAACGGTATAAAATCATTACAAATTAGCAATAACACTTTTTTACATGCAGAAAAAATACCTCAAGACACAATATTGCAAAGCCTTTTATCTTATCAACAAAAAGGCGGTAAAATAAACGTAAGTCTGCAAACGTCGTATGTTGATAATAAGCTGCATCAATTCCTCAAAAACGACTATATCAATATTAGTAGTCATGAAGATACTTTAGAAATTGGAGATGGCATCTATTATCATGACTCTATAAGTTTTAAACAGAAATTAAAGTTTCTTAAAGAATTTACAAAGAAACACAAGATCCAATTAAATGTAAACAATACAGGTATAGAAATTTCGGATGGAGATTTTAACGACTTACAAATAAAAAACAATAACACTCCTTTTCTATTTATAAAAGACATTAATATTACTGAAGAATTTGAAGTAATTAATACGGTAGTGGATTCAGTAACATTATTTAACAATAATACTCTCCCTGAATTTAATAATATAATAATAGACTCCTCTTTTACAAATAGAATTGGATTCTACCACTCTAAGAAAATATCATATGGAGTATCAATACCAAAAGATTTAGATAGCACAAATACAGCAGTATATAATAAGAATATTAAAAATCTAATTACCACGTATAGACAAATTATATCTATTCTTAGCCTAAAAGGAGATGATCTAAAAACAACCGTTGTTGTAAGACTAAAAGATATAGAAACTAATAAAAAAGGATTCATATATCATCAAAATCCAAATATTGAAAATTGGTTTAATTGGCAAGGAGCTATATTCTTAAAATGGTATTCAGATTATGGAATGAATCCATTCAAAGCTCTTGCATATTGTTTTTGGGTAATGCTATATTTTTCAATGTTCTATTTCATATTTTATAATGAATGGGATAAAATTGATAGAAGTTTCCTGATGAAAAGATTCAATAGCGCAATGGATTATTTTACTACAGAAAAAAGAATTGAAGATTTCTATGCTTCAAAACACAATAAAGAAATGAGTACTTTCACTGATTTTAAAGCAACACTAAATAAAAACAAAATATATATGCCTACAATGTTAGCAGCTCTTGCTAGACCGATTTATCAAATATCGCTTTTACGATACAAGCTACTTAACTTCTCATATAAAAGGGCAGAATTTATGGCTGGTAGAAGATGGATAGATCTTGATAAGAAAGAAAAATATTGGATTGGAAGTTTAACCTTCTTATTAACTCTCACTTATATTATTTATCTTATTTTTATTCGAGTTCTGAACTCGGTTGTTCTAAGTATAAATGCATTCTCTACTCTTGGATTTGGGCAAATACCAGTTAGAGGATTTACAAAATATGTAGCAATTATTGAAGGTTTTGTTGGCTGGTTCTTACTTAGTATATTCTTAGTGTCTGTGTTAAGTCAAATGATAAGTATATGATGAAAAGCATAAAACTAAAAGATAAAGTATTTGAAATATTTATTCCTGAAACTGAGATTTCAGCCATCATTCATTCTATGGCTAAAGATATAAATGAAATAAGAGTAAAAAACCCTCTTTTTATTGCTGTATTAAACGGATCTTTTCTTTTTGCTAGCGATATAATGAGGAAGATTACTATCCCAAACAGTGAAATCTCTTTTATAAAATTATCATCTTATTCAGGAACAAGTAGTACAGGAGAGGTTAATGAGCTAATTGGTTTTGGAGAAGATATTACAGGAAGAAATATAGTTATTTTAGAAGACATTATTGATACTGGTATTACTTTAGAAAAAATTATAGAATTACTTAAAGAGAAAAATGTAGCCAATATTAAAATTGCTACATTATTATTTAAACCAAAAGCTTACACAAAAGATATTAATATTGATTTTATTGGAAAATCAATTGAAAATGATTTTGTTGTTGGCTATGGATTAGATTATGACGAAATTGGTCGTAATTTGCCACATATTTATAAACTAAAAGAATAAAATATGTTAAATATAGTATTATTTGGTCCCCCTGGAGCAGGAAAAGGAACACAATCAAACTTATTAATCGAGAAATATAATCTTATTCATTTATCTACTGGAGATATCTTAAGAGGTGAAATTGCTGCAGGAACACAATTAGGTCTTGAAGCAAAATCAATAATGGAAAGAGGAGATTTAGTGCCTGATAAAGTAGTTATTGGAATGATATCCTCAAAATTAGATGCTAATCCAAATGCAAATGGATTTATATTTGATGGTTTTCCAAGAACTGCTGCGCAAGCACAGGCGCTAGATAGTCTACTAAATGAAAAAGGAACCTCTATATCAAGAATGCTGTCATTAAAAGTGGATGATCAAGAATTAATAAAACGTTTATTAAATAGAGGAAAAGAGTCTGGTCGTGCTGACGATAAAGATGAAAATATTATAGCTAATAGGATTAATGAATACAACAATAAAACTGCCCCTTTAAAAGATTATTATTCACTACAAGATAAATTAAGTGAAGTAGAAGGTATAGGATCTGTTCAAGATATTGCTAATAGGCTAAATGAGGTTATTGACAAACTATAACTCTTTACATGAAGATTAAAAACTCCAACTTCGTAGATTATGTAAAAATCTTTTGCCGATCTGGCAAAGGAGGAGCTGGTTCTACGCATTTTTTAAGAGATAGGAATACTGCAAAAGGAGGTCCAGATGGTGGTGATGGAGGACATGGAGGGCATATTATCATTCGAGGAAATGCTCAAATGTGGACATTACTACATCTAAAATTCAAGAAACATATCTTCGCAGAACATGGAAATCCTGGTAGCGGAAATCATAAGCATGGAAAAGATGGTGCTAGTCAAATTATTGATGTGCCGTTAGGGACAGTAATAAAAGATGGCGAAAATGAAAAAATACTATTTGAGATTACAGAAGATGGAGAAGAAAAAATAATGGTAGAAGGAGGTATGGGAGGTAAAGGAAACTCTCATTTTAAATCTTCTACAAATCAAGCTCCAAGATATGCACAGCCTGGAATTGAAGAGCAAGAAGGATGGTATATTCTAGAATTAAAAGTATTAGCTGATGTAGGATTAGTTGGATTTCCTAATGCTGGAAAATCTACCCTCCTATCTGTTGTGTCAGCAGCAAAGCCAGAAATTGCAAATTATCCTTTTACTACACTTGTTCCAAATTTAGGCATTGTTTCGTATAGAGATGATAGATCTTTTATCATGGCTGATATTCCAGGAATTATTGAAGGTGCTTCGGAAGGAAAAGGATTAGGTCTACGATTCCTAAGACATATAGAAAGAAATTCTACTCTTTTATTCTTAGTACCAGCTGATTCCGATAATATTAACAAAGAATATAATATATTATTAAAAGAATTAGAGAAATATAACCCTGATTTGCTAGACAAAGAAAGAATATTAGCTGTAAGTAAATCTGACATGCTTGATGATGAACTAAAAGAAGAGATAAAAAAAGAATTACCCGAAAACATTACAAGTTTATTTATTTCTTCAGTAGCTCAAGAAGGGATAACTAATTTAAAAGACATTATTTGGAAGAAATTAAATTAATAATGGACTGGCTAAATTCAATAGATATATTCTTATTTCACATAATTAATGATTGTGGATTTAATGAAATGGATAGCACAATGTTATTTATAAGTAATAAACTAAGCTGGATCCCTCTTTATCTATTATTGTTATACATACTTTATAAAAAATATGCTAAATATTTTATCTGGATACTTATGTCCTTAGGATTACTAATTTTCCTTGCTGATTTTGGCTCTGTACATTTATTTAAAAATGTATTTGAACGGCTAAGACCATGTCATCAACCAGAAGTCATAGAACATATGAGACTAGTTAAAAATTGTGGAGGATTATATTCTTTTATAAGCTCACATGCTGCAAATTCATTTGCAATTGCTTTCTTTATATCTCTTTTATTTAAGAATCTAAAAGGATTTATCTTTTTATTTTCTTGGGCAGTTATTATTGGTTTTAGTAGAATCTATTTAGGTGTACACTTTCCGTTTGATATAGTTGGAGGAATGTTTTGGGGACTTATAGTAAGTCTATTAGTCTATCGATTATTAAAGATAAAATTATATGAAGCAGTTTGATAGTATTTGGATTGTTTGGTTAATCTGTGTTTGTATTTGGAATTTTGGCTGGCCAGATGTTCCTGCTACTGCAGATGTAATAGTGGCTATAATCCTATCAATTTTAGCATATCAATATAAACATTATAAATATTAATTAGAAACTTAATAATGAGAATAATTAATTCTAATAATTATCAAATAATAATCGGACAAGATATCCTGTCAAAATATGATTTTTCTAAATATTCAAAGATAGGTATCTTAACAGATGAGAATACAAAAAAATTATGTCTACCTATAATATTAAAAGAAATACCTAAAAAATTCAAGCCTTTTATTATTCAAATTAAATCTGGAGAAGAAAATAAGAACATAGAAACATGTACTTATATATGGAAGAAAATGGTAGAGCAAAAATTTGACAAACATTCCGTATTAATCAACCTAGGAGGAGGGATAATTGGGGACATGGGCGGGTTTTGTGCTGCCACATTTAAAAGAGGAATTGATTTTATACAAATCCCTACTACATTGTTAGCAATGACTGATGCTTCAATAGGAGGAAAGTTAGGTGTTGATTTTAAAAATTTTAAAAATACTATTGGGCTTATAAAGAATCCTAAATCAGTGTTTATTTACCCCAAATTTATAGAAACACAAAAAAAAGAAGAAGTATTATTCGGTTTTATAGAGGTAATAAAACATGCTCTTATTAATGACATAGAATTATGGACACATATTAAAAACACTTCATTTGAAGAATTAATATGGCAAGACATTATTATTAAATCAATTGAGATTAAGAATAATATAGTACTAGAAGATCCAAAGGAAAAAGGACTAAGAAAAAAATTAAACTTTGGGCATACTTTTGGGCATGCAATTGAAAGTTTCTATTTAAAAAAAGATACTCCTATTGTACATGGACAAGCTATTGCACTGGGCATATTATTAGAGAGTAAATTATCTAAACTATCTGAAGAAGAAAGAAGAGAAATTACTACATATATCCTATCTAACTTTCCATTACCTAATACTCCTCAAAAGAGTGAATTATTACCTTTTCTAATGAATGATAAAAAAAATATAAATGAAAGTATTAACTTTTCTCTTTTAGATGGAATTGGAAACTGTAGTATAGATAATTTATTTCATCCAGATGAATTATAAAATATCTCATAAAACAAAAACTATTAATTGCACTATTAATCTACCTTCTTCTAAAAGTATTTCTAATAGACTATTAATAATACAAGCTCTTTGCAAAGCAAAATTTCATATAGATAATCTCTCTAATTCTAATGACACTATAGTTCTAATAAAAGGATTAAATAAAAAAAATGGAACTATTAATATAGATGATGCAGGAAGTAGTTTCCGTTTTCTAACTGCTTACCTATCAACTAAAAAAGGTGAAGAATATATTCTAACAGGTTCTCAAAAAATAAAAGAACGCCCCATTAAAGAATTAGTAGATATATTACGGTCATTAGGAGCTGAAATAAAATATGTTGAAAAAGAAGGATTTGCGCCATTAAAGATAAAAGGAAAAGAATTAAGTAGTAAAGAAATTAATATTAATGCAAATATAAGCTCACAATTTATTTCTGCATTATTACTCATTGCACCTACCCTTAAAGAGGGTCTTATAATCAACTTAAAAAATCATATAGTGTCTATTCCATATATAGAAATGACTCTAAAATTAATGAAGTTATTTGGAATACAGTCAGAGTGGACTAAAAATACTATTAAGATTCATCCTCAGAAATATGTTCCTAAAGAAATAACTGTAGAAGCAGATTGGTCTTCTGCATCATTTTGGTTTGAAATTGCTTGTCTATCAAAAGATTGTAATATTAAATTAAATGGTCTCTCAGAAGAATCCCTGCAAGGAGATATGGAAATATTAAACCTTTTCTCACAAATAGGAGTAAAATCAACTTTTAAAAAAAACAGTCTAATATTAGAAAAAAGTAATAAAATCTATCTTAAGAAAGAAATTGATTTAATTAAAACCCCTGACTTATATCAGCCTCTAAAATGCTCTCTATTTGCATTAAAAAAACATGCGGAAATTAAAGGGTTAGATACATTAAAATATAAAGAAAGTAATAGAATAATAAGTACAGAGAATGAATTAGAAAGAGTTATAGAAAGAAAATCTATTAGAACCTATAACGATCATAGAATAGCAATGAGCTTTGCTCCTTTATCGCTTATTTTTGGAGAATTAGAGATTGAAAATATAGAAGTGGTAAATAAGTCTTATCCTAATTTTTGGAAAGACTTAGAAATAGCTGGTTTCACAATATCTCTTTCAGCTGACTAAGACAAGATATTTCATGAGTTACTTCTTGATTATGAGTATCTTTATGGGGATTAAAATAAACTTGATCCATTCCAAATTCTCTGGCTCCAATAATATCCACTTCTAAATCATCTCCTATCATAATACTCTGCATTTTATTAGCTTTAGCCTTCTTTAATGCATAGTTAAATATCCTAGGGTCAGGTTTTTTGTTTCCTATCTGTTCTGAAGTAATAATAATCTGAAAGTACTGAGAAATATTAGAAACCTCCAATTTAATATGTTGTACTTCTTGAAAACCATTTGTAATAATATGTAATTGATATTTATTATATAAATATTCTATCACTTCTTTTGCAAAAGGGAAAAGTTTAGTCTTTAATGGTGACTCCTCCACATATGCATTGCCAAAATTCTCAGCTAATTTAGTGTCAAATATTTTATATTCTTCTAGAGCTAAACGAAATCTCTTAGTTCTTAGTTCTGCTTTTGTAATTTTCTCTTCTCTATATAAGCTCCATAAAATATCATTATGGATCTTATATTTATAAATAAAATCTTCTGCATTAGTAACTCCATAATCAGACAGTTTAAAACGATTGATTAATTCAAGTAAAGTCTCATGAGAGTTTTTCTCAAAATCCCAAAGAGTACGGTCTAAATCAAAAAAAATATGCTTCTTCATTTATAATATTAACTAAATATAAAAAGGCCTACCTTAAGATAGACCTTTTATAATTATAAAACATACAACTATTAAGCAAGAGCATTCACATGCTTTGTTAACTTAGACTTAAGATTAGCTGCTTTATTCTTATGAATAATATTACGTTTTGTTAATTTATCTAACAATGCTACTACTTTAGGTAATAATGCTGTTGCATCTTTCTTCACTGTTGTAGCACGTAAATTTCTAACTGCATTTCTAGCAGTTTTATGCTGATACTTATTTAACAATCTTTTCTTATCTGATTGTCTAATTCTTTTTAATGCTGACTTATGATTCGCCATAATCTTTATAATTTGTACCCCGACGGGGAATCGAACCCCGGTTACCAGGATGAAAACCTGGCGTCCTAACCACTAGACGACCGGGGCATAATGCCTCAAAATCGAGTTTGCAAATTTATACTTTTTTTAAAATATAACAATAAATTACTCATTATTTGTTTCAAATGAAAATTTATAACCAAGTCTCTTGGCTGTCTTTAACTTTTGATTATTACTCATATCTAATACCTGATACACTGAAACCTCTCTAACATCCTTAAAATTAGGCGTCTGTAAATCAAATTCTAAAGCATATATCATTAATACATTAACAATCTGGTCAATATATGATTTTTCAATCTGTTGATTAACAAAATCTTTATATAAAAACCCTAGCTGTTCCTCTCCTTCAACAAAAAAATGATTATCTTTATTAATAAATATCCTTCCTATTAAAAATCCAGAATCATTCATTCTGTTATACTTAAGAGAATCTGAAAGGAAATTATAAACATTTATAACACCGCAAAATGCACGTGATTTATCCTCTTTAACATATTTTGTTTTATATAAAGGATGAACTGATGGAAAATCAAATATATTAGAATGCATATGAAATAAAAGTGTGTCTCCAGAAAATTTAATCTGAGCCTCAAACTTACCCTTTGAAGAATACTCAACTTCTACTCCCTTTTCCTTAAGTGATTTCATTGCTGAAATTCGTTTTGATTTTTCCTCTAACATCTCTTGCAAATCACTAAACACAGCTTGAGTTTTTCTATAAACAGCTTGCTTTATAGCTGATTTTTTTTCTAATAATTCTATGATTTCCTGTTCCATGATCTAATATGCTTTTGCAAATAATACTCTTTGTTCTGAATCCTTTTCTGAAAATAAACACACACCTTTTTCTTTTTCTATTGCTAAAGGAATACATCTAATTGTTGCTTTTGTTTCTCTTTTTATTAATTCTTCAGTTTCTGAAGTTCCATCCCAGTGAGCATAGACAAATCCTCCATCATTAATAAGCTCTTTAAATTGCTCTTTTGAATCTGCAACATATGTGTTCTCTTCTCTAAATAGCAATGCTTTTTCAAAAAGATTATGCTGGATTTCTTTTAAAATACTCTCAATTCTTTGATCTATGCCTTCTACTTTATAAGTTTGTTTTTCTAAAGTATCTCTCCTTGCTATCTCAACCGTACTATTCTCAATATCCCTAGCTCCTATTGCTAAACGGACTGGTACTCCTTTTAATTCATACTCAGCAAATTTCCATCCTGGTTTATGATTATTTCTATCATCATATTTAACCGATATTCCCTTGAATTCTAATGACTCTTTAATTTTTATTGCAAAATCTGACACTTTACTCAACTCTTCATCCGCTTTATAGATTGGGACTATAACTACTTGGAAAGGCGCTAATTTTGGAGGTAGTACTAATCCATAATCATCAGAATGTGTCATAATCAAAGCCCCCATTAATCGAGTTGAAACTCCCCAAGATGTAGCCCAGACAAATTCTTGTTTTCCTTCTTGATTAGCAAATTTCACATCAAATGCTTTAGCAAAATTTTGACCGAGAAAATGAGAAGTCCCTGCCTGTAAAGATTTACCATCTTGCATAAGAGCCTCAATACAATAAGTTTCTT
>CAJWCP010000043.1 GCA_913031595.1 uncultured Flavobacteriales bacterium
TCATTAGTATTTGAAGCTACTTCTTTTACCATTTGCGCTCCCATATTTTCAAGAGCATCTTCTAATTCTATTTCTTTTGCAACCGTTACACCATCTTTAGTAATTGACGGTCCTCCAAACTTTTTATCTATTACTACATTTCTTCCTTTTGGACCTAATGTAACTTTTACTGCGTTTGCAAGAGCATCTACACCCTTTTTAAGCGCATCTCTTGCTTCTGTATCAAATGTTATTTTTTTTGCCATTGTATATTTATTTTATAATTGCTAATATATCAGACTCTTTCATAATCATGTAGTCTGACCCCTTATATTTTAATTCATTCCCTGCATATTTTCCATAGAGAATATTATCTCCAACTTTTACAGTCATTGGATTATCTTTTGTCCCTTCTCCTACAGAAACAACTATTCCTTTTTGAGGTTTTTCTTGAGCAGTATCAGGAATAATAATTCCAGATGCTGTAGTTGTTTCAGCTTCAGCTTGTTGAATGATTACTCTGTCAGCTAAAGGTATAATGTTTATTTTTTTCATTTTGTTTATTTTATTTAGATTCTACAATTTATTTAAATAATTCTTGCATAAACTATGCCATTACATATATTCATGAAATTATGTCAGTTAACATATGTGTTAACCGTTTTATTTCTATTCTATAGCAGAATTTGTTGGTAAATTTGGGATTATAGCTTCATCAATTTGTTCTTGAGCTTTGATAGAGTTAGAGTCTATATCTGTTTTTCTTGGGATTGAGAAGTTTGATAGTAAGCTTAATGAAATCAATACAATAGCTAATGTCCATGTAGCTTTTTCTAAAAAATCAGTTGTTCTTTTTGCTCCCATAATTTGATTGCCAGCTCCTCCTCCAAAAGAAGAAGAAAGGCCACCTCCTTTTGGATTTTGTACGAGAACAACTAATACTAATAATACAGATGTTATGATCATTAAAACTGCAAAAATCGTATACATTTTATTTGGTCTTTAATTTAGTTATTAATTTAATTTGGTTTGCAAAGAAACTATTTTTTTCTGGATATTTCAAACTTAATTTTTTATAAGCTATTATTGCTTTTTCAAGATGACCTTGTTCTAAGTATACTTTAGCTAAAGTTGGGGTGATAATTTCATCATTTTCTATTAATGAGTTTTCTAATGTCAAACCTGGATTATTTAATATATCTTTATTTATATAATACATGTTCTTCTTCTCTTTCACAAAATCATTTACTAGATTATTCACTTCATTTATTGTTTTATTTTTCCTGATTTTTTTGACTTTTGATAATTTCAGCCATTCTGAGAATGAATACATTTCATCTTGATCAAATTTTAATAGATCTCCTTTATTCGTATTATCTTTTTCCTTCTTGTTAGTTAAGGGTTGCTGAAGATTATGCTTTTTTTTGTGTCCTAGAGTAATAAACTCAAATAATTTTTTTCTGTCATATATGTAGGCAGCTGTTTTTCTAAGATGGGTGTTATATTCTACACTATTTGTATTTAACAATCCTTTTAATAATAGAAGTTGGCCTGTTTGAAAATAAGGGTTTTCATTCAAATATTTTTTAATTGAATGGATTGCTTCTTCATTAATCAATTCAGGTTTCTCTATGAGCTGTATGAATTCTGTTTTTCGCATTACCAGTTCACAAAACTTTTGTTAAATATATCTTCTACTAATTCGTCACAAATCTGATTTATTAATTCTTCTTCAATATTTGATATTTCTTCGGAGCTATCATAATCTTTATATCGGCTAAATGATTGTTCAAAATTAGATTTTTCATTAAATATCGATTTGAATACTACATTTACTTTAATTGTTAATCTATTTTTTGCTGCAGTTTCATTTGATGTTATAGCGATTGGTTTTATATTGTAATCACTTATATATCCATTAAATGAGAGGTCTCCATTTTCTGACAAAACAAGATCTGTTTGTTCAATAAATCTGTCTTTTAGTTTTTCAGTAAATACCTGTGATAAAATAGGTTGAACCGTAGGAGCTTTATTAATAAAATATTCTATAGTGATAGTGTTAGCTTCTTTTGGTATAGATGCTCCAGTAAATGAGTAAATACCACAAGCAGATAAAAGCACTACACTGAATATTATTACAATAGTAGATTTATACATTATAAGCCAAATTCTTTTAGTTTTCTATATAATGTTCTTTCTGATATCCCTAACTCAGCTGCTGCATTTTTTCTTTTTCCTTTATGTTTTAATAAAGATTTTTCTATTAATTTCTTTTCTTGATCAAATAATGATAATGACTCTTCTACTTCAATAGTATTATTCCTATATTGTTTTGCGTCTTCTAAGATAGGTTCTTGATTAAAGATTGATTGATTGATCGTATTTAGCAATTCATGATTACCTTCTTTTTGAATTAAATTGAAAGTAATCTTTTTTAATTCATTAAGGTCTTTTTTCATGTCAAAAAGCACTTTATAAAGGATTTCTCTTTCAGATAGCTCAGCTTTATTTTTGTCTTCAAAAAGAACAGGGGTTCTTGCATTATTTTTAGGCAACAATCCTTCTAATGCAATACTTGTTAAAATCCGTTCTTTTTCAATTACAGATAATTGTGCTACAAAATTTCTTAGCTGCCTAATATTTCCAGGCCAAGAATATTGTTTAAGTGTCTCTATCGCATCTTCTGATAATTGAATAGGAGGAGTGTTGTATTGGCTTGCAAAATCACTAGCAAATTTACGAAATAATAAATAGATGTCATTTCCTCTTTTTCTTAGTGCAGGAAGCTGAATACTAATTGTATTTAATCTATAATATAAATCTTCTCGGAATTTGCCTTCTTTTACAGCTTCTTGTATGTTTACATTTGTTGCGGCTATTATTCGCACATTAGTTTTTTGTATTTTTGAAGATCCAACTTTGATGAATTCACCACTTTCAAGCACTCTTAATAGTCTTGCTTGTGATGATAATGGTAGTTCTCCAATCTCATCTAAGAATATTGTTCCCTCATTTGCTGTTTCAAAATACCCTTTTCTATTATCATGCGCACCAGTAAAAGCTCCTTTTTCATGTCCAAATAGTTCGCTGTCAATAGTTCCTTCAGGTATTGCTCCGCAATTTACAGCTATATAGGTATTATGTTTTCTTTTGCTGTTTTGGTGAATGATTTTTGGAATATTTTCTTTTCCGGTACCACTTTCTCCAAATACTAATACAGAAATATCTGTAGGGGCTACTTGTAAGGCAATATCAATTGCTCTTTCAAGCTCAGAATCCTCTCCTATTATGCCAAATCTTTGTTTTGCTTGTTTTTTATCCATTATTTGCAATTTTTCCAATTAGCGTAGCAGATGTACAATCTAGAATCTCTACCATTACATATTCACCAATCTTTACATTTTCTTTTTCAAAAATAACAGTTGCATTATGTGTAGTTCTTCCATAGAAATGTGTACTTGATCTTTTTGATACTCCTTCAACAAGTACTTCATATTTTTTTCCTATTTTTTTCTTCATGTTTATTAAAGAATGCTGACTTTGTTTTTTAATAATTTCTTCTAATCTTTTTTGTTTTGTTTCTTCACTTATATTGTCTGTAAGTTTTTTTTGAGCAATGGTATTTGGTCTTTCAGAATACTTAAACATATAACCATAATCATATTGAACGTAATCCATTAATGACAGTGTAGCTTTATGATCTTCTTGAGTTTCATTGCAAAATCCTGTAATTATATCCATTGATATAGCGCATTCAGGTATTTCTTTTTTAATATTATCAATTAATTTAAGATATTGTTCTCGATTATAACCTCTATTCATTAATTTAAGTATTTTGCTACTTCCAGATTGTACAGGAAGGTGAATATACTTACAAATATTGGGATGTTTTTTTATCGCTTGAATCACTTCTAAACTCATATCTTGTGGGTTTGATGTTGAGAAACGAACTCTAAGTTCAGGATTGATTTCTGCTATTTTTTCTAATAACTGAGCGAAGTTAACACTTGATTCTTTCGCTGTAATAGAAGCTTTTATAAAATCTTTTTTTGCACCTCCTCCATACCATAAATAAGAGTCTACATTTTGACCTAATAAGGTTACTTCCTTATATCCTTGTTTTAGTAATTGTTGGCATTCCTGAATAATACTTTTTGGATCACGGCTTCTTTCTCTTCCTCTCGTATATGGGACAACACAAAAAGTACACATATTATCACATCCTCTTGTAATAGAAACGAAAGCAGTGACGCCATTTCCATTTAATCTTACAGGATTAATGTCAGCGTAAGTTTCTTCAAGAGAAAGAAAGACATTGACTGCTTTTTTGCCATCTTCCGCCTCTTTGACTAATTTTGGCAAATCTCGATATGCATCAGGGCCAATAACAATATCAACTAATTTCTCTTGTTCTAATAATTTATTTTTTAAACGCTCAGCCATACAACCAAGCACTCCAACAATCATTTTTTGATTTTTCTTTTTCTTAATTGAATTGTAGAATTCTAATCTTTTTCTAACTGTATTTTCTGCTTTTTCACGAATAGAGCATGTGTTAACAAATACTAGATCAGCTTTCGTAATATCAGATGTAGGACTAAAACCTTCTTTTTCTAGAATAGAAGCAACAATTTCGCTATCTGAAAAATTCATTTGACAACCATAACTCTCTATGTACATCTTTTTTGAAAGATGTTTTTTTTTAGCTGGAGATAATATTTCTCCTTGCCTCTTTTCATCAATTTTTTTCTTTAATGTTTGTTGAATAGACATTATGAATGTTGTTTTTTTGCAAAAGTAATAAAAACTGACAATGTGGCAGTAGTATTATTTACTTATATTATAATATATAATATAATGTTTTATGACAGTAATTATTATTTTTTTTATTCAAAAAAAGTTCTTTTAATTTGCAGCGATTTCTTTTAAATTTAATTTTATGGCAAAGAATTTAGTAATTGTTGAGTCTCCAGCTAAGAAGAAAATTATTCAAGGGTATTTAGGTAAGGATTATGTAGTTGAGTCTAGTATTGGACATATTAGGGATCTTCCAAAAAAGGGAGGAATGGCTATTGATATTGAGAATGGATTTACTCCTAAATATGTTATTTCTGATGACAAGAAAAAAGTAGTAGATGATTTAAGAGTAGCAGTAAAATCTGTTGATACAGTTTGGTTAGCTACTGATGAAGATAGGGAAGGAGAAGCTATTGCATGGCACTTAACTAAAGCACTTGATTTAGATGTTTCTAATACTAAAAGGATAGTGTTTCATGAAATCACAAAAAACGCTATTAAGAAAGCAGTGGATAATCCTAGGACTATAGATTCTAATTTAGTTAATGCACAACAGGCGAGAAGAGTTTTAGATAGATTGGTTGGTTTTGAATTATCTCCTGTATTATGGAGAAAAGTTAAACAAGGTTTGTCTGCAGGAAGAGTACAGTCGGTTGCTCTTAGATTAATTGTGGAGAGAGAAAGAGAGATAACAAGTTTTGTTCCAGTTTCTTCTTATAAAGTAGTTTCTTTTTTTTATAATAATAATAATGAAATTGTAAAGGCAGAAATTCCTCAAAAATTTTCAACCTATGATGAGGCATATGATTTTATGCAAAAATGTAAAGATGCTAATTTTTCTATTTCTTCATTAGAAAAGAAACCAGGAAAAAAATCTCCTACAGCTCCTTTTACAACTTCTACACTACAACAAGAAGCAGCGAGAAAGCTTGGTTTTTCAGTGAATCAAACTATGATGGTGGCCCAGAAACTTTATGAGTCAGGTAAGATAACATACATGAGAACAGACAGTGTGAATTTGTCTAATGAAGCTTTACTTGCAGCAGAAAAACAAATTATTTCTCAATATGGTAAAGAGTTTGCAGAGAGAAGGACTTATAATAAAAAAGCTCAAGGAGCTCAGGAGGCACATGAAGCAATAAGACCTTCTTATATGGATAAATTAACTGTTGATGGTGATTCTTCACATAAAAAATTATATGAATTAATATGGAAGAGAACAATATCTTCTCAAATGACTGACGCAAGGATCGATAGAACAGTTGTCAAAATTAGTCTTTCAAATAGTCCAGAACAATTTATTGCTAAAGGGGAAGTTATTACTTTTGAAGGTTTCATGAAAGTATATTTAGAAGGTAAAGATGATGAAGTAGAAGAGAGAAAGGGTGTGCTTCCAGAATTAAAAGAAGGAGAGGGCTTAATATTGTCTGAAGCATCTGCTTCTGAACAATTTTCAAGACCTCCATCTAGATATGCTGAGGCTAGTTTAGTAAAGAAAATGGAAGATCTAGGTATAGGAAGACCTTCGACATATGCTTCTACTATTACAACTATCCAAAAAAGGGGATATGTAGAAAAGGAGAATAGAGAGGGGGAAGAGAGAGCTTTTAAGGTTATAGAGTTAAAGAATAAAGATTTGTCTACTATCGAAAAGAAAGGTGTTTTTGGTAATGAAAAACAAAAATTATTCCCCACAGATATAGGTATTGTAGTTACAGATTTTTTAGTGGAGCATTTTACGAATGTTATGGAGTATAGTTTTACTGCTTCGGTTGAAAATGAATTTGATCAGATTGCTACAGGTAAAAAAGTTTGGAATGAGATGATAGCTTCTTTTTATACAAACTTTCACGCTAAGGTTTCAGATGTTATAGGAAATGTGGCTAAAGCCTCTGGAGAAAGGGAATTAGGAGTGGATCCTATTACAGGTAATAAAGTTTTTGCTAGAATTGGTCCATTTGGTCCTATGGTACAATTAGGAGAAAAACAGGATAAAGATGATGCTCCTAAGCCGAAATTTGCTTCATTGATAAAAGGTCAGACAATTCAAACAATTACATTAGATGAAGCTATGGATTTATTTAAGCTTCCTAGATTAGTTGGAGAATGGAATTCAAAAGAGATAGTTGCCTCAGTAGGTAGATTTGGCCCGTATTTACGTTATGATGGAAAATTTACATCTATTAAGAAGGAAGATGAAGAAGATCCACTAACAATTTCATTGGATCGATCGATTGAGTTAATAAAAATTAAGATGCAAGCAGATAAAGAAAGATTAATTTTGAATTTTGAAGGAGATCCTTTAATTCAGGTGCTTAATGGTAGGTATGGTCCTTTTATACAAGTAACTCCAGTAAAAGGTAAAAAGATTAACATTAAAATTCCTAAAGGGAAGGATCCGAAAGAATTAACAAGGGAAGAATGTGTATCTTTACTAGAAAATAAATAATATTAGAGTTAATGATTGATTTACAGTCTTATTTTCAACCTTTAAATGCTACATATTCTGAGAAGGATCAATGGGAATCTACTCAATTAGGTAGTTTTATAGAGTGTCATACGAATAGTAGTTTCCCGGCGATAAAGAATGCAGATATTGCTATTATTACTATTCCTGAATATGAAGGTTCTAAGAATTATTTTCATAAGAATGAATGTAAGATTAGATCTTCTTTTTATGCATTACATCATAAAAAGGGTCCTAGGATAGTAGACCTAGGAACTATGTATGTGATGCCTACAAGGAAAGAATCATTTAAGTTAATTGAAGATGTTTGTCAATTTCTAATCAAAGAGGAAGTGATTCCAATTATTTTTGGTGGAGGACATGATATTAGTTATGCTGTTTATAGAGCTTATTCCGCATTAAATAAATATATTTCTTTGACTGTTGTTGATAATAAGTTAGATCTTGGTTTAGAAGAAGATCATCTTGCTTCTTTTTCTCATTTAAGTAAAATAATAGGACATAAGCCAAATCATTTGTTTCATTATACTAATCTAGCTTATCAATCTTATTTTGTTTCTCCTTTAGCGATTAATATGATTGAGGACATGCATTTTGATGCTGTTCGTTTAGGAGATCTTAAGGCTAGTTTTTATGACGTTGAACCTCTTATGAGAAACACAGATTTTTTAAGTTTTGATATTTCAGCAATTCAACATGCTTATGCTAAGGCTAATGTTTATAGTTCTCCAAATGGTTTGGATGGGGAACAAGCATGCAAAATATTACGTTATGCAGGCGTTAGTGATAAAGTCTCTGTTATAGGATTATTTGAGTATAATCAGGATTTAGATGATAATAATCAAACTTCTTTTCTTCTTGCTCAGATGATCTGGTATTTTATTGATGGTTATACTAAGCGTAAAGATGAGATAACGCCTGATATTGAGCATTGTACAAAATATAATGTCTCTTTTGCAGATGGAAAAAATGAGATTATTTTCTATAAAAGCCAAAAAAGTGGTAGATGGTGGATGGGAGTACCCTTTCTTCCAGAAGGGAAGGCAGAGTTACAAAATTATTTTATAGCATGTTCTTATCGTGATTATGAAATTGCAAATCAGGGTGAAGTTCCTGAAAGATGGATAAAAACATATAATAAATTTAGTTAGCTGAACACTTTGATTATTAATCTCTTAACTCTCTTTTTTTTAGCAAGTTTTTCTGATATGTTTAAGTTAAATAAGTACTTTTATGGTGCTTAACTAAAAAATGTTTATTTTAGCGGCGTATTTTCCAATATTTAAGCTAGAGGAACTATGAATAGAGTACTAATTTTATTGTTAATGATTGTTTCTGTTTTTGTTTTTGGACAACAGGACCCTCAGTTTAGTCAGAATATGTTTAATAAATTGGCTAATAATCCTGCTTATGCAGGTAGTGAAGGAGGCATATCTACTTCTATTTTACATAGGTCACAGTGGATAGGTTTTGGAGAAGATGGTTCTGCAGCGGCTTCTACGCAAAACTTTAGTGTAGATGGGGCTGTACCTTTTTTAAATGGAGGCCTTGGGTTAAATATTGTTAGTGATAATATTGGAGGTTATAAGAATTTAGGTTTACAGGCATCCTATGCTTTTAGAACTGAAATAGGAACAGGTCAGTTAGGAATGGGAGTGTCTGTTGGAATGTTTCAGAGTGGTTTAAATGGAGGGTTTCTTGAACCAGCTCAAGAAGGAGATCCTGTTATACCTACTGGAGATGTACAAGGTTCAGCACTAGATTTTGGTACCGGTGTTTACTATAATAATCAAGATGTGTATATAGGATTCTCCTCTGCACATTTAACAGAACCAGAAATTAATTGGAGTAATGGACAGGTTTATAATATGTCTAGACATTATTTTTTAATAGCTGGATATACTTATGATCTAAATTCAACGTTATTAATACATCCTTCAATATATTTAAAGTCAGATGGATCTACTTCTCAGCTAGATATAAATACAAGCGTGATATATAATGAAACCATGTGGGGAGGTGTTAGTTATAGGCTCGATGAAGGATTAATATTTTTAACAGGATGGAATGTAAATGAAGATTTAAAGTTAGGGTTAGCATATGATGTTGTCTTGAACGAAATAAGAAACAATACTCTAGAATTGATGTTAGGTTATAACTTTAAGATAAAATATAAGAAACCGGTTTCTAAGTATAAGAATCCACGGTTTTTATAAACAATTGATTTAAATTCACTTAAGTGATAAAATATATGAATATGAAAAAAATAATATTATCAGGTTTAATAGTTGCTTTTTTAGCCTCTTGTGGAGGCTCAGGTAATGGCGAGTTAATTGGTGTTCAAAAGAGAAAAACATGGAACCCAACAGATCCTTATGGAATGGTTTTTATTCCTCAGGGAACTTTTACTATGGGACCTTCTGATCAAGATGTCCCTTTTGCAAACGTATCGGAGTCAAAGTCTGTTTCTGTTGGAGCATTCTATATGGATGAGACAGAAATTACAAATAATGAATATCGTCAATTTACAA
>CAJWCP010000044.1 GCA_913031595.1 uncultured Flavobacteriales bacterium
TCAACTTTAAGATCTATTATTGAACACCTTGAAAAGGTGTATTGTCTGGTAATTGGAAGATTGATATTTGGAAGTATGGTCTTTATGTAGATGCGCTAGGAGATTCATTTGCTCAAAGACCGCACAATGATTTTCTATGGGTCTTTGCGGAAGGGGGATTTATTGCAGGTCTTAGTTATATTTTATTGTTTTTAATCTTATTACGTGACTCTTACTTTTTATATCGTAATAGACAAGAAGATAGTTTGTTTTATGCTTTGTTATTTTCTTGTTTTTTAGGTTATACTTTTATTAGTTTACTTGACTTTCCTATGGAAAGAATTAGTCATAATATTATATTCTTTTTATTAGCTTCTTTTGTGATTGCAGGAAGGTTAACAGTCAGTCAAAAGATAATACCTAAAAGTCTTATTATTTTCTTTTTAATTTTTTCTTTTCTTACTATGCATATGGCATTTATAAGATATAAAGGAGAGGTTTATGCTACAGATGCAATGCATTATAAATTGCAAGGAAAGTGGAGCTATGTTGTAAAATCTATTGATAAAGCATATAATTCCTTTTATTATGAGATGGAAAATACTTCTACTCCTTTATCTTGGTATAAGGGGGTTGCTTTGTTTAATCAAGCTAAGTATGATGAAGCGTTAAAAGACTTTAAAGATGCTTATAAGATTAATCCTTTTCATGTTCATGTTTTAAATAATTTAGCTACTTGTTTTCAGATACAGGGGGATTCTGAAAAGGCAAAAAAATATTATAAAGATGTGTTTAAGCTAAATCCTTCATTTAAAGAAAGCAGGGTAAATTTAGCTGCCATATTATACAATGAAAAGAAATATGTAGAAGCTTTAGATGTTATTTTATTAAGTAATGCTGGAAAATATATTGAGAGAAAGAATAACAACTTTCAAGATAACTATGATTTATATTTAAAAACAATCGTTATATCTTGGGTTAATTCATTGGATGATCTGAATGATTTTCAAATTCAGTTATTGAATCAATGGGTTTCTGATTTTGAAAATCAGCCTCGTGTTGCAGCAAAGAATTCTATGTCTATCTTTCAGATTAGAAAAGATCAAAATGTTGATTATTTAACTGCTTTAGTCTTGTTTGGTAATAAAGAGTAGAGTGGATTTTTTGTTTTAGATTATCTTTTTTTTACTTTCGCTTTTACCAAAACAAAATCTTATGCGTTTCTTTTTTCTTCTTTTTTCTTTCTTATTTTTTAATACAGTTGTTTCTGCACAGCCTTATATAAACTACATAAACCCTAATTATGCTATGCAGGGAGATTCGTTGCCAGTTACTATTAGTGGGAATAATATTAATTATGGTGGTCAGTGGTCAGGAACTTTATCTTCGTTTAGATTTTCTCAATGGAGTGGAACTAATATGTTTTATGGTAATTCGACATCAGCAAATGGAAACTATTTATATGGGACTGTAGCTGTTCCTTCTTCTCAGCCAGTGGGCTGGTATGATTTAGAAGTTTTTAATCAAAATAATAATTCTTGGGAAATACTTACAAATGGGTTTAAAGTTAATTATCCTGGTATATTAATTCCTGGATGTCTAGATACAGTGGCTTGTAATTTTGATCCAAGTGCTAATATGGATGATGGAAGTTGTAGTTATATTGATGATCCATCAGTTGACTTTTTTCAGTCTAGTAATGTTTTTTACTTAGATATTTTTAGTGATTTTCAGTGTAATGGAGGTTTTGATTTTTTTATAGGTACTTTTAGTTTTTTTAATGATGGTGTTTGGTATGATGGGAACGGTGCTGTAATGGGTACATGGTCAGTGTGTGATTCATTACTTGCTTTCTCTTGGGGTAGTGGTCATGCAGCTGGGGTAATAGGTAGTGATACTATTATTTTTAGTTCTGCTTGGGGATATTGTTATACAGCAGTTCTTCCTTTTGTTCCTGGCTGTACAGATTCAACAGCTGCCAATTATAATCCGAATGCTAATATGGACGATGGTTCTTGCTTGTATTGTGATCTTACAACAACTGTTACAGTGATGAATGCTTCAGGTCCTGGGGCATGTGATGGATTTGCATTTGCAAATTCGGTTACTAGTAACAGTCCAGTAGACTACTATTGGTTAGATGCTACTAATCCTCCAGGCTATAATATCACTGTAAATATAAATACAGCTAGTTGGGCAAATGAAATATCTTGGAATATAACATCTGCTGGAGTAATTGTAGCTTCTGGAGGAAATTATAATAACTATAATACATATACAACTACTGTTTGTGTCCCTTCTGGGCCTTTAGTATTTAATATGTATGATTCTTGGGGAGATGGGTGGAATGGAGCAACTTATTCAATCACAGGAAATAATACGTTAACAGGAGTCACAACAGGAGGTT
Source organism: uncultured Flavobacteriales bacterium (assembly GCA_913031595.1). Classification (GTDB taxonomy): domain Bacteria; phylum Bacteroidota; class Bacteroidia; order Flavobacteriales; family BACL11; genus CAJWCP01. The sequence continues at coordinate 2,387 of CAJWCP010000044.1, forward strand.
TAGCTTTTGGGAGCTTTGGTTCTAATACTTTTTCAATAAGTGGAGGAAATCCTTGCGTCTTACCAGGATCAGGAAGTGCTTTTGTAAATATGAGTTGGAATAACGGTATACCTGGAGCATCATTCACTATTACTAATAATAATTCTATGAATCCTACAGGGACATTTAATTGGACTCCAACTATACTAGATACTGCCAATAGTCCTTATTTCTTTACTGTTGACGTAACAAATGATGCTTGTCCTTCTCCCGGAAATTTCTCCTTTCAATATCAAATTATTCTAAATGGATCTGATATTAATATTTCTCCCATTATTACAGACCCAACTTGTAACGGATTAAGTAATGGATCTATAATAACAACCTCAACAGGCTCTAATAATCCATTCTCATACTCATGGAGTCATGGACCAACAACACAAAATATTAATAATTTAGCAGCAGGAAACTATACTTTAACAGTAACAGACACCAATGGATGCAGCACGAATGCTACGTATGCACTAGCAAATCCACCACCTTTTAACCCTGCAATAGTCTCAAATAATATTAGCTGCAATGGATTAGCAGATGGGTCAATTAGTGTAATTAATGAACCTAACTCTACAACTTATTTATGGTCAAATGGAGCAACAACAAGCAGTATAAACAATCTTTCTCCTGGAAATTATTCTGTAAATATCATATCTATAGACTCCTGTATTCTGACTAGTTTCTTTAATATCACAGAGCCCCCAGCTATTACTATTAATAATACAGTAAATAATATTAGTTGTGACGGAGACACTAATGGAAGTGTTCAAATAATCATTAATGGAGGAATCCCTGATTATACCGTTAATTTTCCTCCATATAACCAACAGCTTGTTAATGGTATAAATAGTTTTAGTACACCATCCGTTCTAAGTACTGGAACCTATTATTATTCTGTTACTGACTCTAATGGATGTATTGTGAGTGACTCTATTAACTTAACATCCCCTTCACCTATAACAGTTAATCCTATCATAACAAATGTTTTATGTAAAGACGAAAGTAATGGGGCTATAATCTTAAATACAAGTGGTGGTACTTCTCCTTATAATGAAGATTTTGGAGGAACAATCAATCCTCTTTCATTAAGTGCTGGAACATACCCTTTTACTATTACAGATCTAAATGGATGTACATTTAGTGATAATATTACAATATCTGAACCGGATTCTCTTTTAGCTACATCAAGCACAACAGATGCTACCTGTGGAGGTTATTCTGATGGAACAGCAAGTCTAATTATAAATGGCGGTACATTACCCTATTTAACTGATTGGGGATTAAGCAATCCTAATGCATTAAATGCTGGTACACATACATATATCGTTACTGATAATAATAATTGCATAGCACAAGGAAGTATCTTAATTAACGAACCGCCAAGTATGCAAATAATCATCAATACAACAAGTACATCTTGTTTTGGAGGTACAGATGGATCAGCCTCTTTAATAATATCAGGAGGAGCAGGTGCACCATATATTGAAAATTGGGGAGGATTAAATCAAAATGCTCTTCCTGCAGGGATACACGTATTTAGTGTAACAGATATAAATAACTGTATTGCATATGACACAGCACTTATTAATCAACCGACAGATTTCCAAGTTAATGAGTTGCTTTCTCATGTAAGTTGTTATGGATTATCTGATGGGAATGCATTTGTACAAGTTAGTGGAGGAAACCCTCCTTATACTCAAAACTGGTATGGCGTGGACACATTAAATCTAAGTGCTGGGAATTATCAATATTTAATAACAGACAGTAATAATTGTACAAGAGATGGATATGTTACGATTAATCAACCTGACACCTTAAGGGCAGAGGCATTAATTACTCATGTAAATTGTTTCAATGAAGACAATGGGATGATTAATTTAAATATTACAGGAGGAAACCCTCCTTATATTCAAGATTTTGGGAGTTTTAATCCTTTATTACTAACCGCAGGATCATATTTCTTTTCTGTAACCGATATTAATGGATGTTATTTTGATAGCATAGCAGTAGTAAATGAAGCTAATGAAATTATTATGGATTTTAATATACAAAGTCCTATTTGTCGATTTGATTCAACAGAACTTTTAATTAATATTATTAGCCCTACAACAAATCTTTATACATTAACAGTAATTGACTCAATACAAAAATCATTTGTGATTGATTCAACAGGAATTTTAAATCCTGAAGAAAGAGCCATTTTTTTAAGTCCTAATTTTAGTAGAGACATCATTATATCTTCAATAGAGGATAATAATGGATGTGTCTTATTCACAAATGACACAATTCCTGTTATAATCAACCAATTACCTGAATTATCATTATTATTAGATGATATCTGTGTAGGAGAATCTTCATTTATTTTAGATGTAGCAACCCCATCTGGAGGCGAATATTTTATTAATAATATAAATACTAATTTCTTTGACGTAGAAAATCTAGCAAATGGAGCTTATACTATCCGCTATGAATATATGGAATCAATCACACTCTGTTCAAATACAGTTGAAAAAATAGTTAACATTAGTTCTTCTCCCATTGCAGATTTTACATTTAGTCCTCAGCCAACTGATATAGAGAATGCGTCTATTAATTTTGAAGATAATAGCACAGATATTATAAGTTCTATTTGGGATCTGGGAGACGGAATGACCGTATATGACAGTCTCTCTTTTTCATATGAATACTCTGATATAGGTGAGTTTTTAATAACATATATAGTAACAAATCAATATAACTGCACAGATACTATCACAGACAGCTTAATAATTAATCCTATATACACAACATTTATTCCATCTTCTTTTACACCTAATAATGATGGAAATAACGACTACTTTCAGCCTTCAATAATTGGAGGTAATGATTATATCATGAAAATCTATAATAGATGGGGAGATGTTATATTTGAGACAAAAAATGGAGTATGGGATGGAACTATGAATAACAGTCTTGTACAAGAAGGGGTATATTCTTATTCTATAATATCATATGACTTTAAAGATAAACCTTTTATATATACAGGTCTAGTGTCTCTAATAAAATAAATGCGGAAAATAATATTACTTTCTGACACTCACCATTCTCTAGACAAACGTTTTATCCCATATTTATCAGATGTAGATGAAATTTGGCATGCTGGCGATATTGGATCGATTAATATTCTAGATGAATTAAATCAATATGCAGAAGTTAAAGCTGTATGGGGGAATATTGATAATGCTATTATTCGATCTGAACTTAAAAAGACCTTGTATTTTAAATGTGAACAAGTGAAAGTGATGATGACGCATATTGGGGGTTATCCTGGAAAATATAATAAAGATATTTTATCTAATATTAAAGATGCAAAGCCTAATCTATTTATTTCTGGACATTCTCATATATTGAAAATAATGTATGACAAAGAACTTGATTTGCTACATATGAATCCAGGTGCCATCGGAGATTTTGGAATACATAAAGTAAAGACTATCGTTTCATTTACTATTGATGAAGAGAAAATAAACTCTTTAAAAGTGATCGAATTTCCAAGAAAAAATATTACCGAATTCTATCAGCAGACTCTATGATTTTTTCATCTTTTCTAATAAGAAAGTTAGCTATTAATAAAAAAATAAAAGGTATAATTAACAAGAATAAACCAAGACCTATATTTTTATCTTCTTTATAAACAAAAACTATTAAAACAAGTGCAATAGTAATCAAAAGACGTGCAATATTTGAGATCATTTTTTGCCTCTTTGTATTTCTAAATTGAAATATTGAAAAAAAAGATAATGCAGCAGAAAAAAGAATTAACAATCTAACATATGAAAAATGATTAAAAAGATAGTATGAAACACCTTCCCTTTCTAATATAGGAAATTGATATATTATCATAATTAATATAATAGAAGCGAAAAGAAAAAAAAGTGATTGAAATCGTTGTATCATAGTAAAAGTTTTAAAAAGACAAAATTAATTAAAAATCAATATTTATGCTATCTAATAAAAAAATTGTATTATTGCATATCATTCACAGATAACAACTACTCTCAATTATATCTTCATTTTCATCTAAAAAATAAATTTTGTGGTTGTTGCCTAAAAAAAAATCATATGTATATATTAGAAAAACTAAATACTAAAAAAGTTGCAGAATTGAAGTCAATTGCAAAAGAACTCAATATCTCTAAACACGAAAAATTAAAAAAACAAGAGCTAGTATATGCAATATTAGATCATCAAGCAGAAAACTCAAAATCAGATAAAGAATCAAGCAATTTTAAAAGAGAGAAAAAGTCTCAATTCCAAAATAAAGAATATAAAAAGAAATCAAACTATCATCATAAAAACCACACAAAAAATATACAAGAAGAAAAAAAATCTAATATAGAAAAAACTCACCCTTCTCCTAAACCACATAATAATCACAATAAGCAAACTCAAAAAAACCCAAAATATGATTATGATTTTGATGGGGTAATTTACACCGAAGGGGTAATTGAAATTATGCCTGACGGTTATGGATTTATGCGTTCAAGCGACTATCACTACCTTTCTTCTCCTGATGATGTTTATGTTTCACATTCTCAAATTAAATTATTTGGACTAGTAACTGGAGACACTATTAAAGGAACTGTACGCCCACCAAAAAGTGGCGAAAAATATTTTCCATTAATAGAAATAGAGAGTATCAATGGATGTGATCCTGGAATTGTCAGAGATAGAATTCCGTTTCATCACCTAACCCCTCTATTCCCAAATGAACGCTTTAACTTATTAGGTAATTCTCATAATAATATTACAACCAGAATGTTAGACATCTTTACTCCTTTAGGAAAAGGACAAAGAGGTTTAATTGTAGCACAACCTAAAACCGGAAAGACAGTACTTTTAAAAGATATTGCTAATGCAATAGCAGACAATCATCCTGAAGTTTATATGATTATCTTATTAATTGATGAACGTCCTGAAGAAGTTACTGATATGGAAAGAAGTGTAAATGCTGAAGTAATTGCTTCAACTTTTGATGAACCTGCAAGCCGACATGTTAAAGTAGCTGATATGGTACTCGAGAAAGCAAAAAGAATGGTTGAATGCGGTCATGATGTTTGTATCCTTTTAGATTCAATAACTCGATTGGCAAGAGCCTACAATACTGTGTCACCAGCTTCAGGAAAAGTTCTTTCTGGTGGTGTAGATGCAAATGCTTTACACAAACCAAAAAGATTCTTTGGTTCAGCAAGGAAAATTGAGAATGGAGGTTCTTTATCTATACTTGCAACAGCACTTACTGAAACAGGTTCAAAAATGGATGAGGTTATTTTCGAAGAGTTTAAAGGAACTGGTAATATGGAATTACAATTGGATCGAAAAATTTCAAATAGAAGAATTTACCCTGCAATTGACATCACTGCTTCTGGTACTAGGAGAGAAGATTTATTAATGAATAAAGATATTCTTCAGAGAGTTTGGATTTTAAGAAAACACATAGCCGATATGACGCCTGTTGAGGCTATGGAATTTTTAAAGTCTCATATGGAGAATACAAAATCAAATGAAGAGTTTTTGGTTTCGATGAATTCTTAATTTATGAAAAAGCCCTTTTTAATAGGAATTTGCCTTGCACTTTTATGGTGTTTAATTAAATTATCTTTTTTCCTGCTCAATTATGATCAACCAGATTATTTGAAATGGTTTGTAATGCTAAATATGCTTTTGGCAACTCTAACTGTATCTCTTTCTATTTATGAATCAAAAAAAAGACTTCCAGGTCAAAATCTATTAATGGATGTAAAAAATGGAATCTCAGGTGGTTTATTGTATACTGTTGTGGTAAGTTTTTTTCTTTTCTTTTATTATCAAAATATAAATAAACAATATAATATTAGTCAATTACAACAGCGAGAAAAAGAAATATCTTTGGCTCTTGATGACCCTAAAAATATGGCTGAAATAAAAAGTCAAAAACCTGAATGGAGGTCTTTAAGTAAAAATGAACTTGTTGATGAATTAAAAAAAAATGCATCTGTTTTCTTTAGCCCTAAGTTTACAATGACAATTTCTCTTTTGGCTTTGTTGCTCTATGTTACAGTTAATAGTTTGCTTATTGCTTTGATATTTAGAAGATTTCTATTTTTGAAATAAATCACATTTGATTCGGAACTTTAATACCCAATAAAGACATTCCTTTAGAAATAACATCAGCAACACATTGACTCATTGTCATTCTAAAGTTCCTTTTGATCACATCTTCTTCTTTGTTTATAGGTATACTTTGATAAAAATGATTGTATTCTTTAACCAACTCATATAGATAATTAGCAATAATAGCAGGTGAAAAATTTGATCCTGCATCTTTTATGATTTCAGGGAAATTGACCAAACATTTAATTACAACTTTTTCTTCTTTTAAGATAGAGGAGGGTAGATCAGAGTTGG
>CAJWCP010000045.1 GCA_913031595.1 uncultured Flavobacteriales bacterium
ATAAATACCTGCACAAAGATTATTAAAAATAGCATTATTGTTTGATGTGGCTCCACTATCAATACTGTAGGATAAAACTCCCACTCCACCAATACTTAAGGATAAATCAATAGCTCCATTACAGGAATCTTTACAAATGGCATCCGTAAAACTACTTACTATACTCAACGGTGATGGAGCTACAAGTGTATCAACCAAACAAGGGACAACACAATTGTTTGCGTTATTAATATAAATACTGTAAACCCCTGAATCTAAATTTAAAAACGAATTTGAATTTTGATAGGTAATACCTCCATCAATACTGTATGTTACTGCAGTTCCATTAGCAAAAATTTCAATTGAACCATCGGTATTTCCATCACAAGTAGGGTTAATAAAATGTACAGAATCAAATATGGGTGAAGGAAGGTTAATTAATGATACATTTGAGCTATAAGTACATGAATTAACATCTTGCATAGTCAAAGCATAAGAACCAGCTTGAAGATTTGTAAAACTTGGACTTGACTGAAAAGTTCCCGCATTTAAAGCGTAATTAACTAAACCATTACCTCCTGTAGGTGTTAGAGTAATAGAACCATTACTATTCCCACATGACTCATCTATGTAAATTGAAGTAAAACTCATAGCAATTGATGAGAAAAGCGGAAAATTAAAACTCTCTAGAAAAGTTTTACTTCCTAAACCTGAAAAAGAAAGTAAATAATTTATGCACGATTAATGTAACCTTTTATAAATTCACACGTAAAAAGGGGGAGCGAAAGTCAAATAAAATTATAAAACAATGAGACAATTAAAGATTACAAAACAGGTTACAAATAGAGAAACAGCATCTTTAGATAAGTATCTGCAAGAAATAGGAAGAGTTGATTTAATCACAGCTGAAGAAGAAGTTGAATTAGCTCAAAAAATAAAAGCAGGTGACGAAAGAGCTCTTGACAAACTAACAAAAGCTAATTTACGTTTTGTTGTATCAGTTGCTAAACAATATCAAAATCAAGGATTAACCCTTCCAGATTTAATTAACGAAGGTAATCTAGGTCTTATAAAAGCTGCAAAAAGATTTGATGAAACAAGAGGTTTTAAATTTATTTCCTATGCCGTATGGTGGATTCGCCAATCTATCCTACAAGCATTAGCGGAACAATCTCGTATTGTAAGACTTCCATTAAATAAAATTGGATCAATTAATAAAATAAATAAAGCATATGCAAAACTAGAACAGAAGTTCGAAAGACCTCCAACTGCCGAGGAAATTGCTGATCTAATTGACTTATCTATTACTGAAGTTGAACAATCTCTTAAAAATACAGGAAGACATGTTTCAATGGATGCCCCATTAATAGAAGGAGAAGATAGTAATTTATATGATGTTATGGGTTCAGATGAAAGCCCTAATCCTGACGCTGATCTTATGCTTGAGTCTTTAAGAGAAGAGATAAGAAGAGCATTAGACACATTAACACCAAGAGAAGCAGATGTGGTTTCTTCTTATTTCGGACTCAATGCAGGACATGCAATGACGCTAGAAGAAATTGGAGAAAAATTTGATTTAACAAGAGAACGAGTAAGGCAAATCAAAGAAAAAGCTGTCAGAAGATTAAAACAAACTTCAAGAAGTAAAATTTTAAAAACTTATTTAGGATAATTAAAAGAGGGTTTAAACCCTCTTTTTTATATTTACAACATCTTATAATGACACATAAAATAGCTCCTTCAATACTAGCTGCAGACTTTAATAATCTACAGAAAGATTGTGAAATGATAAATAATAGTTTAGCAGACTGGTTTCATTTAGATGTAATGGATGGAGTATTTGTCCCAAATATATCTTTTGGAATGCCTATTATTAGAGATATTAAAAAAATTGCAGAAAAAACACTGGATGTACATCTTATGATTACAAAACCTGAGAGATACATTACAGACTTTAAAAAAATTGGAGCTGATATCTTAACAGTTCATTTTGAGGCTTGCAATCATCTACATAGAACGATTCATGCAATAAAAGAAGAAGGTATGCAAGCTGGTGTTGCATTAAACCCACATACATCAGTATATGCTCTAACCGACATATTACAAGATATAGACCTAGTTTGTTTAATGTCTGTTAATCCTGGATTTGGAGGACAATCATTTATAGAAAATACCTATAAAAAAGTACAAGAACTAACTAATTTAAGAAATCAAACTAATTCAAAATTCTTAATCGAGATTGATGGAGGGGTAAATACAGGAAATGCACGAAAACTATTAGACTCAGGAGCTGATGTATTAGTTGCAGGAAGTTTTGTATTTAAGTCAGATAATCCAACTAAAACAATTGAGGAATTAAAAAAAATTTAATTCTTATTAATAAAACTACGTAAATACTCAAATTTAACTGTTAAATCTCCCCCCTTACAAATAGTAGCATTCTCAAGCACTTGATCTTTATCTCCAGTAACAATTAAGGGAATTATCTTTTCTAACAAATCATCTCCAAAATCAAAAGAAGCATCATTAGGTAATTCACAAGGTAAATTATCTACAGCCATAACCGCAATAACATTATCTTTCATGAAATCATCTTCCATCTCTGAAATAGGGTTATAGCCATAAATTGGATCATTAATTGTAGAAGATCGAATAGTAGAAGCAACCGGACCATCAATGTCACATGATATGTCAGCTACGACCTTTATGTTAAAATTTTTATGCTTTATATCCTCTCTAGTAAAAAGAAAAGGAGAACCTTTAGCGTAAAAATGACCAGCAATAAATATATCAGCATACTTTGCAAAAGACATAAAATTAGATTTATATAAATGAGGGTTTTTATAAAAATCTTTCTTAACAGATTTGTTATTATCTTTTCTGATGTTATAGTCAATAGATTCAAGATGTACAAAAACAGGCTCATTAAAATTATTATTCATAAATTCTAATTTTGAGACCTGTCTTATATTAGCTTTTTTTAATATCTCAATGATTCCAATACCTACTCTTCCACCTCCTGTCACGATTATCTTTTCATTCTCTAAACTTAATTTATTAAGCTCTTCTTCCATTTCAAACCGATCTATACACTGATTTGCAGGTTTTAAGGTGTATCTTCGAGTTTTTAGGCCATAAGCTAATAAACCATTATACGCTCCTACAATACCTGCAAACCTGCCAAAACCCAATAACCTTTTCCCTTCCTTTGTTTTTAATACCTCATAATCAATCATAGTGATACCTAAGTCTATCATTTTACATAAAAGAGCTCTATTATATTCCTGCCCTTTAATAGTATGTGAAAAGAAAAGATATGTTTTATTAGCTAACAAACATGATAAAGGAACCTCTTTAACTCCTAACAATACATCACAATCTTCTAAACTATCTTGAATATCCACCCCTTCTGCAAGATACATGTCATCTGAAAAACATCTGACATCACTCTTTTTAACGACCAAATTAACAGAAGGATATCTATCTAGCAATTTTCGACATTGAGAAGGTGTAAGCACAACTCTTTTATCACTTGGAACTTTCTCTTCTTTAAGTAATCCTATCTTCATAATCTATTTTAAATCACAAAAATATAGAAAGACTGGAACGTAGCAGCAGATTTTTGTAATTTTGCAAAAGTTCATAGACTTCTTGGGGCTGACTGGATTTGACAGCAATGGTAATTATATAATAAGCATGTCGAGTATTGTATTTTATCTCGTAAATAATAAAATACATTTTTTTAATTGGCGAAAATAATTACGCTTTAGCTGCCTAATTAATATAATTAGACAAGCTTTTGTCTCTTTTAAAGGATTTCCTGATTCCTTTATTAATGAGGCATTATTAATTTCAGGATAGTTTACTTATTGCTTGAATAAGTAAATAAAATTTAAAAGCTAAGGAAAAAATTGGTTGCATCTTTCCTGCTTTTTCTCGAAAAATAAAAGATGATAAACATGTAGAAAATTATTTAGTTCATTGTTTGGACGTGGGTTCGAAACCCACCAGCTCCACCAATAATAAACCCACTTAAATAAGTGGGTTTATTATTTAAATTTTCTAAAAAAGTTCAAAACAAGAAGACTTTAAACAACTTGTTTTTATAGCTTTGTATAAACTGAAAGATTCTTATGAAAGAAAATAAAGAAAATCCATTAAATCTAGAAAATAAACTTTATACTCTTGAAGAGTTTGGCTCTACATTGAGAAATAAATTTGGAGCAGATAATTATATTTCTAACGTTATGTTAGCAGAAATATTTCTTAATAAACACCCTGTTTATTCTTGTAAAATTAAAAAATCAAAAAATCACGTTTCCCAAAAAAGTTGTGGCTGCTGTTAAAATTTAATGCAAATATTCATACACTATTTATTACACTTTGGAGCACCATTATTAATTGCTTTAATATTTTTTAAAAAAAACTGGAAAAAGGTATATCTAATTTTTATAGCGACTATGCTAGTTGATCTAGATCATTTATTCGCTAATCCAATATTCGACCCTAATAGATGTAGTATTAACTTCCATCCCTTACATACATATTATGCTTTTTTAATTTATATAATATTTATATTCTTACGCAAACCTCTAAACATCATAGGTATTGGACTGACATTACATATGATAACAGATTTAATTGACTGTTTATTTATGTATTTAAATTGTCAAGAATGTAGCATTAATGATTCTGTATTAGAATTATTCAACTTGATCTCATAAATTAAAATATTGCTACTATACAAATAGAATATATATCAACTAAGCAAAACTCTATACAAAACTACTCTTTAACAAATCTTCGATTAACCACTTTATCTTCATTACTAATATTTAATATATATAAACCAGGACTCAAAGAAGAAACATTGATATCTCTATAAGAACTTCTATCTAGATAAACATTTTGCGAAATCAATTTTCTACCATATAAATCAATAACATCAATATTATAATAGCCTGAAGACAAGAATGATAATCTAAAGGTTAATTGATCTTCTACAGGATTAGGATATAAAACCAAATTAGAATTCAAATCATGCGTATTAACAGAAGAAATAAGACCAAAATTCAAGCGAATCATTGGAACTCTAGAAAGCCAATACCAACTACCAAATGTCTGACCAGAATTTAGACATCCATTCTTCTGTATATAACAAGTCGTAGGTCGCGTAATATTAGACATAGCAACAGTGCTAGTATCAAGAGGATGCGCATAACCTCCTACTGCAGCCATATAAGTCCCTGGAACAACATTAATAAGATTATCAAACTGTACTGTAACCCAATTACCTATATCACCTGCTTGAAGAGTGTAATCAATAGACTGATCTAACAGTATCTTATCATTATTAAAATCAATCTCATATAGTGCAACATAAATATCTGATCCCACAACAGATTGATCATCTATATAAACAGAAATAGATGAAATAGGATCTGCAGCAAACAAATCATAGTAAGTACCTATTACCATACCTCCACATGAACGCCCTAATCCATACCAACTTTCTTGACTCCCATTATCTCTACCATATACAGTATCTGTTACGGTACTCTGTAAATTTATGGTGTCAGTAATCGCAGAATCTGAACTTGCCCATACAGAGAAATTATAAAGACCCTCTACAGTTGGTGTAAATAAAGAATCAACTAGGATAGTTGTGTCTGAAGAAAATACTAAATTATTAGAAGGGGTATTTGAATATACAACTGAATTAGAAGAATTAGTTATATTAACATTTAATTGTGCAGTCTGATCTTCTGACCCTACATTTGCAACAACTCCCTCTATCTTATAAGGTTGAGCGATTGCCTGAGACAATGGATATAGAGTGTAGTCTAATCCAAAACCAGTAGATACAGGGGTAGTAAACCAACCTCCATAATTTGCCTCTACAAGATCTAATTTATGTTTAGGCGTTTCTACAATTTTCATATCATCAATCATCCAAAAATAAACTCTAGCTGTCCACCCAACTTTAATATAAACGGTAGCTTGATTACCAGCTACAGAAGAAATATTTAAGCTCAAATATTCTGGATCTGCAGATTGAGAATTATTTGCTGTGTTACCTTGAACATAGAAATCGGTCCACGATATACTATCATTACTCACTGAAACTATTAAGTCTACACTATTATTAAATCGAAATGTATGTTCAAACTCTAAATTCACATTTAAAAAACCCGTTGTATTAATTGCATCTGTAATAAAATAAGAATCTATATAATGATAAGTAGATCCAGAATTACTTCCAGGATTACCATTCCAGTGATTAGCAGAATCAATGTCAGATATAAGAAACCCATTATTAGCAGTTGTAGAATTTATAGCAGCAGCAGCAGCTGTAGGATTGCCTGCACTATTTGTTCCTACAGAATTCCAATATCCCCAACTACCCTGCATAGAATGTTTCCAAGGACATTCAGCAGTATTTCCTGGATAAGAAGATCCATTATTCCCAGAACCAGTATTACTACTATAAGTAGCCCATCCACTAGGAAAACCTCCCTGAAAATCTTCTGACCAAATGACAGTAGAGGATTTATCACTATTAATAGTATTATGTATTGCTTTTGAGATATTTAAACCATCTCTTTCTTCCTGACCGATACAAGTAGTTGAGACTATAAGAAAAGATATAATGATTAGTAATATAGTATTTGTCTTCATAATATTAGTTTTATACATGCAATTATAAGTAAATTTTATTTTATCTAGTTTTTACTTTATCTTTGCAGTAATCATCCTTATCTAAGAAATATGATTCTAATTGCAGACAGCGGATCAACTAAATGTGCTTGGGCTTTATGTAATAATAAAGGAGAGATTATTAATGAATATAAAACAATAGGTTTTAATCCTTTTTTTATCAATCAAGAAAACATATTAAATCATCTAAAAAAATCAGAGCTTAGACTAATAAAAGAAAAAGTGAAAAATCTTATATTCTATGGAGCAGGCTGTTCTTCTCAAGAGAAAAAGAATATTATACAAGAATCTCTAAATACTTTTTTTAAAAAAAGTAATATAATTATTCAAGAGGACATTTATGCTGCTTGTTATGCTACATATAAGAATCAGCCTAATATAACATGTATATTAGGAACTGGCTCCAACTCATGTTATTATGATGGTAAAAAAATTAAAAAAAAGGCGCCCTCATTAGGTTTTTTATTAGGAGATGAATGCTCTGGCAATTATTTTGGCAAGAAAATATTAAGACTTTATCTAAACCATAAACTACCTAAAGAATTAGAAACTAAATTTAAACTAAACCATGAAGATGACTGGAATGTTATTAAAAATAATATTTACAACAATAATAGAGCAAATGTCTATCTTTCTAAATATTTTCCTTTTATCTCTAGTAATAAAAACCACCCATTAATACAAGAAATTATTTATAAGGCATTAAACGAATTCTTTACATTACATATATGTTGTTATCAAAAATATAAAAATGTAGAAATTAATTTTGTTGGCTCTGTAGCATACCACCTTTCTAAAGAAATAAAAGATGTAATAAGAAAAAACAATTGTAAATTTGGAAGAATAGTAAAAGACCCAATAAAAGAACTAGTTAAGTTTCATAGTAAAGAGAATATTAAAGATTCTTAGAGTAAACCTATTCTATTATTATACGTTTTTCTACTCTCCCATCTTCAAACATGTAAAATAATGGGGTGTTAGTTTTTGGATTAACTTTTCTCCCTAGAATATCTAGAATATGATTTAACCTAGCATTTGTAATGTTATCATTCTGAGAAATATCTAAAATAAAATCAGACTGTATAACAATATCTTCGTCTCCTTCTTGATAAGGCAAGAATTGGAATCCAAAAACAAACATCTCATCTGTAGTATTGTCTCCTGGATAAACAAGTGTAGGATTCGGATTCGAAAGACTAACTGTATTATCATAATTCCCCTTTGCATATATTATGCTACCTGCAGGAATTTTTATGAATTTCTCAAAGAAATAGAATCCTTGCCATTCAAAATCCCATTGATTAATACGTATGAGGTTAATTGTATCATTCATAGGTGTAATAGCATAACACTCTAAATCTTTACCTAACAAATGCATATGAGGAAAAATAGACATCAAAGAAAAATCTTGACTTAATGGGCCAAAACTATCATCAACTGCAGTAATTTGGTGAGGAGGCAAAACAAATGACCAATTTGTTATAAGAAAATCTGTTTCAATTTCTCTAATATTTGTATTATCAGGATAAAAATAAAATCTCACTTTAGTACTATCTAATTCTCCAAAAGAACCCTCTGGATAATGCATCCCTAAACTAATACTAGAGCCAGCAGGCAAGGTAACGCCAAAATCTCCAGAAATTCCATTAGGATAAGTAATAGGTAGACTTCCTGGCGCATATCCATATATAAGATCTCCTGGAGGAGCCATACAATTTGGAGTTGTCACAATAGTAGAGTTAGGAAAAGGATCTATAGACACAAGTACATGATGAACAATATTCATGTTACCTGGTATTACTTCTATAGCTCTTACCTTCTTGTTTTGAATTAATCCTGTAGGTATTGAAAAACATATGTAATCATCAGCAGTAGAAGTAGCATTACTAATATAATTAGGCATCTGCAGTTCTAAATCTGGCACACCACCTAATATTGAATTATTTGAGAATATTGGTTTTGGCGGCAATAATGCAGTATCTCCAATAGGAACACCTGCCACAATCCAATCAGTAATTTTTGTGATTTCATCAAAAGTTAAAACATTCTCGTAAGAAAAATTACGATATAATGTGTCAGGAGGCCAAGGAGGCATTTCTCCAGTTGAAGTAACATGCTGTATCATTCCAG
>CAJWCP010000046.1 GCA_913031595.1 uncultured Flavobacteriales bacterium
TGGGTACATGATTATGCATATTCTTTCAATGATCCTTATACAAAACATTATTTTTCTCATCCTGCTTTTGATGATTATCCAGTAGTTGGAGTTAATTGGCATCAAGCTGTTGCATTTACAAATTGGAGAACTATGATGATGAATAATATGTTAAGAGATGCAAAGCAACCTGTACTTCCTGATTTTAGATTACCAACAGAGGCAGAGTGGGAATATGCAGCGAGAGGAGGCTTAGATAATTCTCCTTATCCATGGGGAGGACCTTATACTCGTAATATAAAAGGATGTTTCTTAGCAAACTTTAAACCTTTAAGAGGTAATTATACTGCTGACGGGGGAATTAAAACAATTAAGACAGCAGAATACAATCCAAATGGTTATGGATTATATGATATGTCTGGTAATGTGGCAGAATGGACATCTAACACTTATGATGAGTCAGCTTTATCATATGCACATGATATGAATACAGATATGGGTTATGAAGTACAAGAAGGTGATGCGCCTGTAATGAAGAGAAAAGTCATTAGGGGAGGATCCTGGAAGGATGTAGCGTATTTCATTCAAACAAGCACAAGAACATTTGAGTATCAAGATACTGCTAAATGTTACATTGGATTTAGATGTGCTGTTGACTTCTTAGGAAGAGACAAAAAAGATTTTGAATAAAATATAATTTTAATTAACTAAATACAGATAGACTATGAATTTAATGGAAAAAATGACCGAGGCAAAATGGTATAAGGTAATGATGCCGAAGTTGTATGGTTGGGGAGCTTCAGTTGTAATTTTAGGAGCTTTGTTTAAAATTAATAATTATGACGGTGCTGATATTATGTTAGCTGCAGGGCTTGGAATGGAAGCTATTATTTTCTTCTTTTCTGCGTTTGAGAAGCAGCATGTAGAACCTGATTGGTCTTTAGTTTATCCAGAACTTGCACATATGTCAGATCCTGATGGTTCTAAAAGACCTGCTCAACAATTAGATGAGGCTCTAGAGAAAGCAAAGATTGATAATGAGTTAGTTGAAAGTCTAAATGAAGGGCTTAGAGCATTTGGTGAGTCTGCAAAACAACTTAATGAAACAGTTACAGCAGCAGCTGGAATATCTGAATATAATGCGCAGATAGAAGAAGGTGTAAAGAACATGAATGCTTTGAATTCTTTGTATGAATTACAATTGCAAACATCAAATCAACAAATGGAGGCAACTACTATTTTCTTGCAAAATTTACAAACCTCTGTAGAAGATTCTAAAAAATTCCAACAACAAGTTAGTGATCTAGGAGATAATTTAGAGCAATTAAATAAAGTATATACTAATATGCTTAATGCAATGAATCCTAATAAATAATTTTATTAAAGTAAAAAGAAATAGAATAGATGGCTGAGAAGAAATTATCACCAAGGCAGAGAATGATTAATATGATGTATTTAGTGCTTACAGCACTTCTTGCATTAAATGTATCTAAAGAGGTTTTACAATCCTTTTTTGAAGTAAATACAGGTATAGTAAGAACAACTTCAAATTTTGATTCACAAAATAGTGAGCTTTATTATACTTTAGATAATGCAGCTAGTCAAAATCCTGTAAAATATAAGGAGGTTCGTGATCAATCTTTTGAAATTAAAGAAGCGGCAGACATTTTGCATGAATCTATACAAAAGATGAAATATGAGCTTGTGAAAGAAGTTGATCCAAAGGTAGCTTTAGGTGATAAGAAAGATTTGCTAGATGAAAAAGGCAAGCTGAAAGAAGATGCTGGAACTACGGCTGAATGGAGTGAATTATCAGATAGTGAGAAAAAGAAAAAAATAGGTTATTTAAGTAACAAGAAAAACAGATCCGCTTCAGGAAAATTGTTTTTGACATTTGATCCTCTTACAGAAAATGAAGAAGACCAGGAGGCTGTTAAGTTAAAGAAGAGTTTAATTGAATACAGAGATCTATTAAATGATAGATCTCAAGGTAATATTACTTTAATTAATAGTATTAATGATGTGTTTGATATAGATAGAAACGACTTTGGGAAGACGCAAAATCAATCTTGGGAGCAGTATAATTTTGAAGACATGCCTGCTGTTGGAGCATTAACAATATTATCGAAGATACAGTCAGATATAAGAAACATGGAGTCTAATGTTGTATCATTCTTAGGAAGTAATTTAATCGCAGGGGATCTTAAGTTTGATGCAGGTGCAGAAGCTATACATAAGTCACCTGGTGTTGTTTTTATAAATGAAACTTTTAATGCTGAGATATTTCTTGCCGCAAAAAATTCTCAGAATCCTCAAATATTAGTTGGAGAATATGATAGTCTTTCTGATGGAAGATTTGAGATGCGAGGGGAGTATGAAACTATAGAAGTTAGGAATGGTAAAGGATATTATTCCACAAAAGCTTCAACACAAGGTATGAAAGAATGGGGAGGTTTAATTATCATGAAGACAGAGACTGGAGATAAAAAATATCCTTTTAAGGGATCTTATATGGTACATAAGGTAGAAGGTATAGTAAGTATAGATATGATGAATAAAGTGTTTAGAGGTTTTGATAATCCAATTACAGTTTCAGTGCCTGGTTATACTGCGGATAAGATTGATGTAAGATGTTCAGATTGTCAAACTAAACCTAAGAAAATAAATGGAAAAAAAGGAGAATGGACTATAAATCCAAAAACACTTACAAAGACACCAAAAGATCTTCTGAATTTATATGTTAAAGGAGAGGATGGTGCTTGGAAAAAAATGGGAACAAAGGCACTAAGAGTTATTAAAGTGCCAGATCCAAAAATAACATTTGGTTTAGGTGATGATAATAAGGGTAGTAGAGCTGAAATTATTATGGGTAGGGTATATGCTAATTCTGGTGATAAAGATTTAGCTCAAAAGATAAAATATAAAGTATTATCATATAGTTGGAAAAAAGGAGCTGCGAAACAATATACTGATGCTACTAGTAAAGATGGTAGTTTTGATGATAAATTTAAAAAAGGAGTAGAAAGTTCACAAATAGGTCAATCTATGATTATTAAAGATGTGGTATATAAGCAGAAAAAGTGTCCTAGTTGTAAACCAATAAAAATGGACGACAAATACGTAATTGAAATAGAATAAAATATAAAATCTAGAAAAATGAAAAAAATAATATTATTAACATTAGGATGTTTTGTTATTACTTTATCTACTGCTCAAGATAATACTGGTGTTTTGTCCAATTATTCTTTTGACCAGGAAACTGAGAAAAATATAAAAGACTCCAGGGAAAGAGCAATAAGGATGAATGATGTGTATCATAAAAATCATCATAATGAAAGACATTATGTTGAGTTAGCTAGAATTAGAGAGGCAGATATAATGTGGTCTAGAAAGATATGGAGAGAAATTGATTTAAGACAAAAAGTAAACCATCCAATTTATTATCCTCAAGACAGAACAAATAATCAAGGGACTATAGATAGAAAGAATTTATTTGATGTTATTTTACATGCTGCAACACATCCTGATCCTGAAACAGGTCAATATCTTAGACTTTATCGTACAGGTGATGATTTTAGCACATCTTATGATGATGAATTTAATAGTGAACCTATGAACCCAGAAGAGATAGAAGATCTGATTTATGGTAAATTAGAGGCAATGGCAGTAAAAAGTTTAGTAGATGGAACAGATAGTATTGATGATTTTGGAGATGTTGTTTTTACATTTATGACTGATGATGGAGTAGAAAACAGAAAAGGTGAGAAGAAAAAAAATGAGATTAAGAAATGGTTAGTCAAAGAGCATTGGTTTTTTGATAAACAAAGGTCAGTAATGGATGTTAGAATAATAGGTATATGTCCTGTATATACAATTACTACTGGTGATGAGAATCTTGGAGAAGAACAAGAATTATTCTGGATTTATTTTCCAGCAGCTAGAAAATATTTAAAAAATGCTCTAGCTTTTAATTTAGTAAAGAATGAAGCGGAAAATAAAACATATGAAGATATTTTTATGAAGAGGATGTTTTCTTCAACAATCATAAAAGAAGGAAATGTAATGGATCGTCAAATATCAGATTATATGGTAGGTTTGGATGCACTTTTAGAAGCTGAAAGAATTAAAGAAGAGATTTTTAACTTTGAGCATGATTTATGGGAGTATTAATCTTTTTTTCATATGAAAGATAAAGAAGAAAAGCCCCTTATGTAAGGGGCTTTTTTAATCTTATGAATAAACAATATCATATATCGGTTATAGGCATAGGTTATGTAGGACTACCTTTGGCTCTTGCTTTCTCAAAGCACTATCCTGTTGTAGGTTTTGATATTAAACAAGATCGTATCAATGAATTAAAAAATAATATTGACAGTAATTTAGAGTATAATTTTGTTTCAAATGATAATCTCTTTTTTTCCAATACTATTCATGATATTCAGAGTTCAAATATATATATTGTTACAGTTCCTACTCCAATAAAAGAAGATAATAGCCCGGATCTAACATATTTAGAATCAGCAAGTAGAATGATAGGGTCTTATATTAATAAAGGTGATATTATTATATATGAGTCAACTGTCTATCCAGGTGTTACTGAAGATTTTTGTGTACCTATCTTAGAAAAAGAATCAAAACTTATATTTAATCATGATTTTTTTTGCGGTTATAGTCCAGAAAGAATAAGTCCAGGAAGAAATCAATATAAACTTAATAATATTGTAAAAATAACCAGTGGTTCAACAGAAGAAATAGCAGAAGAGATAGATCAATTATATAAGAAAATAATAAAGAAAGGAACCTATAAAACTTCTTCAATAAAAATAGCAGAAGCTTCAAAAATAATAGAGAATATACAAAGAGATGTAAATATTGCATTTATGAATGAGATTGCTATGATGTTTGATAAAATGAATATTAATACTGAAGAAGTATTACTTGCCGCAAGAACAAAATGGAATTTTCTTAATTTCAAGCCAGGTTTAGTTGGAGGACATTGTATAGGTGTTGATCCTTATTATCTTGCTTGTCAAGCAGAGAATTTCGATTTTAAAGCAGATTTAATATTGAAATCAAGAGAAATAAATGATAATGTTACTGATTTTATTATATTTAAAACTAAGCAATTATTAGAAAAGCATCAAAAGAAAACAAATAATCCTAAGATTCTTATATTAGGATACACTTTTAAAGAGAATTGTGTTGACACAAGAAATACTAGGATAAAAGACCTTGTTTTAGGTCTTGAGACTAATTCCTTTACAGTATCTGTGTATGATCCTTTTATAGACTCTAATTTAGATACTAATTTTGTTAGAAATCCGTTAGAATGTGAAGAAAAATATGATGCGATAATAGTTGCAGTGGCACATAATGAGTTTAAAATGTATTCTAAAGCTGATTTTCAGGCAATATCAGAAGGAAAACTCGTACTTTTGGACATTAAAGGATTATATAACTATTCAACGTGGAAATTATAAATATTAAAAAATGACTGAAGAATTAGAATTAAAGGCAATCTTTTCAAATTTTATAAATTTTGTTTCAAGGCATAATAGGTTAATTACAATAGTTGTTATTGTTGGAGTTTTTTCAGTTGTCTTGTTTCAGAAATTTAAGACACCATATTACGAAACTAAAGCAATTTGTACATCTGGTATTTCAGAGTATGAGAGGCAAGAACAGGTAGAGGAATTAAGTCAAAGAACAGCAATTGATTTAATTAATTATTTGCAAATTAATATTGAAAATAAGGATTATGCTGAGCTTGCAGATTTATTAAGTGTTGACTTATTAATTGCAGAGAAGATTAAAAAGATTGAAGCGGAACAATTATATCAGCAAGATATGAATGAGAAATTTTATGCAATTAATAAATTTGAAATTTATTTGACAGTATTTGATAATAAGATTATCTCTGAGTTACAGGAAGGTTTAAGGTATTATTTTTTAAATAATGAATATGTAAGGCAATATCATTCTGAATATATTCAATCAAATATAAAAATTATAAAAGATATTGACGAAGAATTACAATTATTGAATAATATAAGGAAGGTAGGTGCAGAAAACCATTTAGATGTTAGTTCAGTAAATATTGTTACTGGAAAAGAAGGTGCAACGATTAGCAATCAAATTGTCCTTTTAAGTCAATTACGAGAAGAAATCAAGACAAAACAAAAATTATTAGAGCCTTTAGTTTTTGTTCAAGACTTTGCTAAAGTTAACCAGAAAGAGGATGAGGTGCTACTTTGGAGTATTCTAGTGGGTTTTTTAAGTTTTATCTTGGGTCTTTTTATTGCGTTAATTAAAGAAGTTAAGAAGTAAATAGTGCAAGCATGAAAGTAGGGATTATAGGTTCAGGGTATGTAGGTTTAGTTGCTGCAGCATGTTTTGCAGAGATGGGGAATAATGTTATTTGTTGTGATATAGATGAGAGAAAAATAAAAGACCTTACGCAAGGTGCCATTCCAATTTATGAGCCAGGATTAGAGAATTTAGTTTTAGAAAATACTAAAAGAGGGACCTTAAAATTTACTA
>CAJWCP010000047.1 GCA_913031595.1 uncultured Flavobacteriales bacterium
GCATAGTTTGATTTTGGATTAGATGGTTTTTCTTCAATAGAAATTGCTTTAAAGTCTTTATTATATTCTACAACACCATATCTTTCTGGATCGTTAACATGATATCCAAAAATAATAGCTCCTTCAACAGATTTACATTCTTCAAGAGTCCTTATTTTCATCTGAAAAATATTATCACCTAAGATTAGACAAACTTTATCATCTGCAATAAAATCTTCTCCTATCAGAAAAGCTTGAGCAAGACCATTAGGTTCTTGTTGAACTTTATACTGAAAATTACATCCTAAATTACTACCATCTCCTAATAATTTCTTAAAAAGTGGTAAATCATTAGGAGTGGATATAATCAAAATATCTTTTATTCCTGAATATAACAATGTAGTAAGAGGGTAATAAATCATAGGCTTATCATACACAGGAATCATTTGTTTACTTACCCCCAATGTTAGAGGATGAAGACGACTTCCAGATCCTCCTGCTAAAATTATTCCTTTCATATTTTATCTATTGTTATATTAAACATTAATCCTCCTCTAGATCGATTAATTTATCTGAAAATGCTTCATAGGTTATTATTCTTTCCAAAGATAATAATAAAGCGGGTAATAATAAAAGATTAGATAACATTGCAATAATTAAAGTCATTGAAACTAGAAGACCAAGAGCAATCGTACCTCCAAAATCAGAACATATAAAAATAAAAAATCCAAAGAAAAGAACAACAGAAGTATAAAACATACTTACTCCTGTCTCCTTTAAAGAGGAAAAAATAGACTTTTTCATATTCCAATTATTGGCAATTAATTCTTGTTTATATTTTGCTAAAAAATGAATAGTATCATCTACTGAAATTCCAAAAGCAATACTAAATACTAATATAGTTGATGGTTTAAGTGCAATTCCTAAATATCCCATAACCCCTGCCGTAATTAATAATGGTATCACATTAGGTATAATAGAAACAATTACCATTCTATATGAGTTAAACATCCAAGCCATAAAAATAGAAATAAGTAAAACTACAAGCAAAAGACTAGTTAACAAGTTCTTAATTAAAAATTTAGTTCCGTTTAGAAAAACAACACTTGTTCCTGTAATAGTAATGTCATAATAATCAGGGTTAAAAATGGAATTAATTTTAGGCATAATATCTGATAAAATACTATCCATTCTAGAGGTGTTAACATCTAACATCCTTAAAGAGATTCTAGCCTCTCTTTTTAGAGAATCCATTAACAGATTGCCAAACTCAAAATTAGAATCACTATTTAACAAATATGATGTTATTAATCTTTGCTCTTGAGAATTAGGCAAAGAATAATATGTTGAGTCTCCATTGTAAAATGCTTGTTTACTATATTTAATTCCATCTACATAAGAGATAGGATTAGAAAACTCTTTATAGGAAGAAAGAATATTTTCTAATTTATGAATCTTTTTAATATTATACAGTTTTAATAATCCATTTTTCTTTTTCGTATCAATAAGTATTTCAAGAGGCATAACTCCATTAAAATGTTTTTCAAAAAAACGAAGGTCATTAAATAGAACTCCTGATTTATCTAAATCATCTGTTATATTTCCTGTAGTTTTTAATGCAAAAATACCTAGCGCTGCTACAAAAAGAACAAAACCGGAAATAAAATACAATCTTTTACGCCTATATTTTACGGTATAAATAAAATACGTTAAAATTTTATTGACCCAAATATTATCAAGATGTTTAACATCTCTATTATTAGGAGCTTTAATAAAGCTAAAAAAAATAGGAATAACAATTAATGAAAGAATGAATATAAATAAAATATTCATTGCAGCAATCAACCCAAATTGTTGTAAGGTTTCACTCTTTGTTAAAATAAATGCCGCAAAACCTGAAGCTGTAGTAATATTAGTTAATAAAGTAATATTACCAATCTTTACTACCATAGTTTTTAATGCTTTTAACTTGTTTTGATGTTGTTTAAACTCAGCATGGAACTTATTAATAAGAAAAATACAATTAGGAATACCTATAACAATTATAATAGAAGGGACTAATGCTATTAATATAGTAATTTCATAATCAAGAAGAGCAACACTGCCTAAACCCCATATTACTCCAATCAATAC
The DNA here is from genome assembly GCA_913031595.1 of uncultured Flavobacteriales bacterium. Classification (GTDB taxonomy): domain Bacteria; phylum Bacteroidota; class Bacteroidia; order Flavobacteriales; family BACL11; genus CAJWCP01. Next base: position 2,113 of record CAJWCP010000047.1, read on the forward strand.
AACAATTATAGAAATCAATGTTGCTTGATATGATCGAAAAAAGAAGAATAAAATTAATCCTGTGATAATTAATGCTAACCATATAAAAATTATCATCTCATCTTTAATTTTTAAAGAATCCACTGTTCTTATGTATGGTAATCCTGAATAATATACTTGAGCTGAATACTTATTACAATAACTATCAACAAGATCTTTTATACCAAATACTAATTCTTCTCTTTCAGAAGAAAGCATATACATGTTATCTAGCTTAATAATTAATGTTGCTATGTTATTATTTTTAGAATTTACTAATTCATGATAAAAAGGTTGGGATAAATAAATACTATATGCAGAGTCTAAAAATTCTTGATTATAGATGGAGTCATTATACCATTCCTTTAAGATAAATCTCTTATTATCTTTATCCTTTAGTAAAATAGGTAGCTCTGTTACTGAAAGTAACTGTTCAACGCCATTCATTAATTTAATCTTTTCTGATAACTTACTCCAATCTTTAATATGTTCTAACTTATGAAAAATAGGGTCATCAACTGCTACAACCATAATATTACTTTCTCCATATTTTTCATTAAAATCATCAAAATCTGTGCTAATTTTATGGTCAGACGGAAGAAGTTTAGCTATTGTATAAGAAAGTCTAACCTGCCTCGCTTCATTAAGCATAAAAACAGTAATAGCTAACAAAACAATTATAAAAAGAAATCTATACCTAAAAATAATTCGAGAAATATAATTCCACATATTGATTTAGGTTACTGTAATAAGTTTAATTAAATTCTATTTATTATATTACTTAATTCTAAAGAGATTAAAATATATTCTTTATTATACTGTTAATATTTCAGCTTCTTTCTTAAGAAATATTTGATCAACTTGTTGTGAAAAACTATCTGTCAGCTTTTGTACTGAGGCTTCAGCATCTCTTTCTAAATCTTCTGAGAGTCCTAGTTTGCCAAGTTTTTTCATTTCATCATTTGCTCGTTGCCTAATATTTCTAATACTAATCTTAGAATTCTCTATCTCCATTTTTACTTGTTTTACAAGTTCTATCCGTCTTTCTTCAGTTAATGGAGGTACATTAATGATTACTTTTTCTCCATTATTAGAAGGGTTAAATCCAAGATTCGCCTCAATAATAGCTTGTTCAATTTCATTAATTAATGTCTTATCATATGGTTGGATAGAGATAGTCTGTGCGTCAGGAGTTGAAATATTGGAGGCCTGACTTAATGGAGTATTAACTCCATAGTAATCAATAGATACATTGCGAAGCATTTGAGGGTTTGCCTTACCTGCTCGAATCTTAGCTAAAGTGCTCTCAAGGTGTGAAAGGGTATCTTGCATTTGTTCTTCTGCCGATTCTAAATAAAAATTAATTTCTTCTGTCATAATATTTATTAAAATTAAAATGTTACTAAGGTTCCTACTTCAGAACCTTGACATACTTTTTCTAAATTACCTTTAATATTCATATTAAATACTTTTATAGGTAATTTGTTTTCTTGACAAAGAGTAAGAGCTGTTAAATCCATAATATTTAACTTATTGTCAAAAACTTGCTGGAAACTAATAGTCTTATAAAATTTTGCAGCAGAATCTTTTTCTGGATCTGCTGTATAAATACCATCTACTCTAGTTCCTTTTAAAATCACATCAGATTCTATTTCAATGGCTCTTAAAGTGCCTGCTGTATCTGTAGTAAAATATGGATTGCCTGTTCCCCCGCCAAAAATTACAACTCTACCTTTCTTTAAATGACGAATTGCTTTGCGTCTAATATAAGGCTCTGCTATTTGTTCCATTCTAATAGCTGTTAATAGTCTAGTTTCAATATTCTTGACTTCTAAAGCTGATTGTAATGCCATCCCATTAATAACAGTAGCTAACATACCCATATAATCTCCCTGTACTCTATCAAAACCTGCTCCTTCTGACTGTATCCCTCTATAAATATTACCCCCTCCGATAACAATAGCCACCTCTACACCCTTTTTTATAACACTTTCAATCTCATTAGCATATTGAGTTAATCTTTTAGAATCTATACCATATGCTTGCTCCCCAATAAGAGCCTCTCCACTTAATTTTAACAATACTCTTTTATATTTCATAATTCTAAAAATTCTTCAAATATAAAAAAACCTAATAAGGAAATAAATTCTACTTATGTATTTTTAAACATCGTAAAAAACATGAAAAAAATATAAAAGATGAGAATATCTTTAGCCTAATGATACTCTCTTAAAAGAAGTAATCATGACATCTCCATATATTGCTATATATTCGGCAACATTCTTATCTTCATCTTTTATAAATATTTGATCTAACAGGCACTGTTCTTGATCTAAAGTTGTATTATCTGCAATAAATCTATCCATCTTCCCTGGAATAATCTTATCAAATATATGCTCTGGCTTACCCTCTTTTCTTAATTCCTCTTCTATATTTGATCGAGCTTCTAATAAAACTTCTTCTGTTAATTGTGACATAGAAATATATTGAGGGATATTCTTTAATGTCTTGCCCAATCTAGCTAACTCAATATTCTCTTTCTCAATAACTGCTATTCTGGCTTCTGTCTCAGAAAGTACAAAATCTTTATCAAAATCTTTATATGATAAAGTAGTTGCTCCCATTGACGCGACTTGCATTGCCAAATCTTTTGTTAATACCTCACTATTATCTATAGCTTGATTTAATCCAACTAAAACAGCGATCTTGATTCCATGTGTATATGAACCAACATATGCAGACTCAACTCTTTCAAATGATGAAATTTCAATTTTCTCGCCAATCACTCCTGTTTGCTCAATTAACTTCTCAGCAACAGTGCCTTGATCAAAACTTGCAGAAAGAAAAGATTCTAGATCATTATATCCCAATGCAATTTCTGCAAATTGGTTTGCTAATTCTTTAAAAGACTCATTCTTAGCAACAAAATCTGTTTCACATGCTAAAACAATAGCTATTCCTACTGTATTTTCAGAATTAATTTTTGTAACAGCTACACCTTCAGATGCTTGACGATCAGCTCTTTTAGCCGCCACTTTTTGACCTTTCTTTCTTAAAATATCAATAGCAGCATCAAAATCACCATTAGCCTCAACTAATGCTGTCTTACAATCCATCATCCCTGCTCCTGTTTGTTTTCTTAATTTAGCTACATCAGCCGCTTTAATATTTGACATGTTCTTATAAAATTATTATGTTAAGATTTTTTTTCTTCTACTATTTTTTTTGCCTTATCTTTCTTTTCAGTAGCTTTTTTATCTTTTTCTAATGCTCTTTCTTCTAGCCCTTCATTAATTGCTTTTTCAACAATTGACAAGATACATGAAATAGATTTTGTTGCATCATCATTAGAAGGTATCGGAAAATTAACCTTAGTTGGATCTGTATTTGTATCATTCATTGCAAATGATCTAATACCTAAATTATTAGCCTCAGATAAAGCAATTCTCTCTTTATTAGTGTCAACTATAAAAATTGCTTCAGGCATTCTTGTCATTTTAACAATACTCCCCAGATTAAGCTCTAATTTAGCTCTTTGTCTGTCTATTTGTAATCTTTCCCTTTTTGATAATGTGTCAAAAGTCCCATCTTCTTTCATTTTATCGATACTTTGCATTTTCTTAATCGATTTCCTAATACATTTCAAGCATCCATAAGATACCGACAGAAGAAGTCAGATCAGCCTATGGGAAGATTCGGCAACGACATGTTTGGCATTACAAAATACTTGCCTGCGTATCTTACTAACTTTACAGCAACATACAATCCGAGCTCGATGGGATATATCAAAGGCGGTAGATTCCAAGAGATCGACATATCACTGTCATTTGCAGAGCAAGAGACACTCGATAAGAGAAAAGTTGCAGAGGAGGGTTACTAATGTCATACTTTGCAGAATTTCCAATGACGAGATATCAGTATGGAAACGAGACATATTCTGTACTTACTCAGAATCTTGCAGCATACGTCGACGTTATAGATGATGTCAAAGATGCAATATCGTTCTATACGGAAATGTACATACTCGATGGCGATAGACCTGACAACATGTCATATAAGCTGTACGGTACACCCGAATATTACTTCACGTTCTTCTTAATGAATGATCATTTGAGGCAGCAAGGCTGGCCTCTTACTCAGAAAGCTCTTGATGAAAAGGTCAAGACTGACTATCCGCACTTTACGATAACTAATAACAGTGGCAACGGTGATGCACAGCTAAAGGTTGGATCAAACATTACAGGAAACACCTCTGGTGCTACTGGCACTATCATCAAGAGAAGGCTCGATCTGGGTCAACTTATAGTAAAGCCTACTAATGACTTCACAT
>CAJWCP010000048.1 GCA_913031595.1 uncultured Flavobacteriales bacterium
GAAATGAAAGATCTAAATAATAAATTTAGAAATAAAGACTCTTCTACTAATGTATTATCATTTACAAATGAAGATATTTCTAAGGAAATGACAGGAAATATAGGTGATATAGCAATTAATTATGAATATGTTCAACGAGAATCAAAAGAATATAATAAAAGTTTTGATAGCCACATGATTCACATGTTAATTCATGGGATATATCATATATTAGGCTTTAATCATGAAAATGATGAAACAGCAGATATTATGGAAAATAAAGAAATAATCCTTTTAGAGAAATTAAATATAAATAACCCATATAAATAAATGAACGAAAAATTAAATAGCGAAGAAAGTCAGCCTCCATCGGGTATTATTGCTAAATTAAAAAAATTTTTTAGAAACCCCTTTTTTATAAAAACACAATCTGTATCAGAGGTTACTGATTTTTTAAAAGAGGCACTTGACCAAAATATTATAGATAAAGAAGCTGAATCAATTGCAACTAAAGCAATTAAATTGGGAGACATTACGGCAAAAGAAATCATGATTCCAAAAGTTGATATGGTTACCATTAAAATTGATGAAGATACAAATCAAGTTATAAGGAAGATTATTGATTCAGGTCATTCAAGGTATCCAGTTTTGGGTAATGAAAGAGATGAGGTTAGCGGGATCCTTCTAGCAAAAGATATTTTGCCTAAATTATTCAAAGGAACTAATGAATTTGATATAGGTCAGATGTTAAGAGACCCAAATATAGTTCCAGAAACTAAAAAGGTAGATTCTTTATTAGAAGAATTTAAAGAAGATAGGTCTCACATGGCTGTTGTAATTGATGAGTATGGTTCAATATGCGGTTTAATTACTATTGAAGATATTCTGGAGGAGCTTGTTGGAGAAATTGAAGATGAGCATGATGTTGAAGAAGAAGAAATTATCGAAGTTTCAAAAAATAAATATATCGTTGATTCAAAAATTGAACTTGAAGATTTTATTAGTTTTTTTGAGTTAGACCTTGATCCATTATCAATCGATGCTGAAACTCTTGGAGGTTTATTTATATCAAAGTATGGTGTTTTACCAAAAATTGGAGATAAAATTAATTTAGGCAATATATCTATAAGAGTTTCAGATACCGATAATAGAAGAATTAAAAAATTTAAAGTAACCAAAAATTCATGAGATTTATTAACTTTCTAGCTCCATTTATATTTGGACTGGTTGGAATATTATCGTTTGCGCCCTTTTCAATTAAGTTCCTAATTTTTATCTCATATTCATATCTAATTTACATATTAATTTCTGATCAAAAGAATGATTTATTTAAAATTTTTATATGGGGTATAGGTCATTGGGGATTCGGTATGTCTTGGATAATAGTAAGTGTTTACTATTACGGAGAAACCGCAATAGCGCTAACTTTTTTAATATATGTATTATTAGTTTGCATTCTTTCAATAGTATTTACCTGCCCTATTATTCTAATTAAGAAATTATTAAATTTAATTAATATTAAAAATAATATATATAAAACTATACTCATCTCATCATTCTTAATGCTTAGTGAATTAAGTAGATACTATCTATTAAATGGTGTGCCTTGGCTTATACCTGGAAATATTTACTTAGACACAGTAACTCAAAATATATATCCATTATTAGGTGTTTCAGGCGCATCAATCTTAATATATCTAATAAGCTCTAATCTGGTCATTTTTTATAAACAAAGTAGAATTTTTTATATCATAATTTTTTTATTAGTCATAAGCATCGTACCTAGTCATAAAATTGAAAATGTTTCTGACGGAATTAAAGTATCTATAATTCAACCATCATCAGATCCATTTTTAAAATATAAAACAGATTATTATTATGAGATAGAACAAAATTTATTAAACTTAATCCAGAAAACTGCAAAAGACACTCAATTAATTGTATTACCTGAAGCAGAGTTACCTTACGCCTTAGACAATCCTAGATTTGATAGTTTTATTAATAATGTCCCTCAATCTGAGAGAATAGTTATGGGGTTATGGAGTATTGAAGAAAACGAGCTTTATAACTCTATATACAGTGTAAAAAATAGAGACTTATATAAAAAAATTCATTTAGTCCCATTTGGTGAATATATACCATTTATTGAAAGCCTCAGAGGTTTAATATCATTTTTTAATCTACCTATGTCAAATGTTTCTAGGGGAAAGAAAAATCAAAATAATCTACATATTTTAAGTGATATGAAGGTTGCTACCCCAATATGCTTTGATATAACTTTTCAAGAAACAATTAGAAAGATGAACAAAAATTCACTTTTAATGATAAACATCTCTAATGATACATGGTTCGGTAATTCTATAGGGCCACATCATCATTTAGAAATAACAAGAATCAGGTCTATAGAAAATAATAGATGGACGGTAAGGGCAACAAATGATGGTTTTTCAGCTTTTATTTCAAATAAAGGGACAGTTGTTTCTTTATTAGAAAAAGGAGAGTCAAATATACTTGAAAGTAATGTTTCATTAATAAAAGAGAACAGTTTTTTTAATAAAATAGGGTACTTATTTGCATATATATTTACTTTTTTATTTATTACATTATATTTACTAGTGTTGATATGGACAAAATTTATAAAAAAATAGCACTTTTAATGGCTTTATTCTCTATTTCTAATGTTATTAATGCTAATGATTTACTTAACAATATAGAAATAATAGTGGATATTTCAGATCAAAGACTATATTTGCTAGAGGATAGTAAAATTATTGAAAGTTACCCAATATCATCATCTAAATATGGAGAAGGAAGCATAGAAAACTCTTTTAAAACACCATTAGGAAAACATATCATAAAAGAAAAAATTGGATATGGAGCGCCATTAAATACTATTTTTGTAGCCAGGGTAAATACTAATGAAAAGGCAAATATTATAAGGTCTTTAGATGATTCTGATGATGATTATGTAACCTCTAGAATATTATGGCTTGATGGGCTTGAAGAAGGCATTAATAAAGGAGAGGGCGTAGATTCTTTCAATAGATTTATATACATACATGGAACTCATGAGGAAGGTTTGATTGGCCAAAAAGCATCTCATGGTTGCATAAGAATGTTCAATAATGATGTTGTAAAGCTTTATGATACTGTTAAAAAAGGAACAAAAGTCTATATTAGAGCTTAAAGCTTTAGATTATTACTTTTTAGAAATTATTAGCAACTGAAGACATTTCAAATCCTAACTTTTCTTTTCTATTATCCTTTTCTGGTGCTTCTCCTAACTTCTCACCATTTTTAGCTAGCTTTACTAGCATCTCACTAGGTTTGTAGACGTCACTACCAGTTATCTCTCTATATTTTTCGAGTTTTTCTATTACAACATCTAACCCCATGGCATTAGCATGATGCATTGGACCACCCCTCCATATTGGGAATCCGTAACCATTTATATATACAACATCAATATCAGCAGCTCTTTGAGATACACCTTCTGACAATATATCAGCACCTTCGTTTATAAGAGCTAATATACATCTATCTACAATTTCCTCATCTGATATTTCTCTTCTAGTAAAACCATTCTCTTCAGATATCCTTTCATATGTTTCTTCATTTTCAGGCGCAGGATTAGGTGCTCTAGATCCTTCAGAATAGTTATAATAACCAGCTCCATTTTTTTGACCATATCTATCTTGTTCACAAAGCTCATCACCAATTTTTGCATGAAGTGGAGATTCTTTACCGCTTAGCTTTCTAGCTCTCCAACCTAAATCTAATCCAACAAGATCCATCATTCTAAATGGACCCATATTTAATCCAAATGATTCTAATGCTTGGTCAATTTGATGGGGAAGGGCTCCTTCTAGAAGCAACATATTGGCTTGTGCAGTATATCCAAATAACATTCTATTACCGATAAAACCAGGGGCATTCAGTGAAACTACTGCAGCCTTTTTAAGCTTCTTACCTATAGCCATTATAGTTGCTAATGTTTCATCAGATGTTGCCTCACCCCGAACAACTTCTAAAAGTCTCATTATATTTGCAGGACTAAAAAAGTGAGTACCCACTACCATTTCAGGCCTTTTAGTTACTGATGCTATTGAGTCTATATCTAAACCAGATGTATTGCTGGCAAGTATTGCTCCTTCTTTAACATGCTCATCTAAAGATTTAAAAATTTCATGCTTAAGTTCTAAATTTTCATATACAGCTTCTATAACAATGTCACAATCTGAAACATCTTTATAATCCAAGCTAGAGGTTACTAAACCAAAAACACCATCTTTTTGCTCAGCAGTAAGTCTCCCTTTATTAACCATAAAATCATAATTTTTTTCTATTACAGATACTCCCCTCTTTAAGTTTTCCTCATCTTGATCAATTATATGTACAGGTATTCCAGCATTAGCAAAACACATTGCAATTCCGCCACCCATTGTTCCAGATCCAATAATTCCAGCTTTTTTAATATCTTTAATTTTTGTATCTTTTGGTACATCTGAAATCTTTGATGCTGCTCTTTCACCAAAGAATATATGGATCATTGCTTCTCTTTGAGGGTGGAATAAACACTCCATGAAATATTCACCTTCTTTTTTTATTCCCTCATCAAAATCATCAATATTAATTGCAGCTTCTACACATTTAATAATTTGTCCTGGTGCAAATTGACCTTTCCTAGCTTTTGCAGCCATAGCTTGAGCATCTAAAAGTACATTTTCATCCCCTCTAGCTTCAAGCATTTTCTCATTTTTATCTCTAACTCTAGGGTGATTATCATTATTTCCAGCCATTTCTTTTATAAAATCTATTGATTCTGCTACTACGTCATCTGATATTTTATCTACGATACCCATTTCTAAAGCTTTTTTTGAAGGCACATGTGACCCAGAAAGCATCATTTTAAGTGCTTCTCCTGGACCTATTAATCGTGGCAATCTTTGAGTACCGCCACCTCCAGGCAATAAACCTAAATTAACTTCAGGCAGCCCTACAAATGCTGTTTTAGAAGCAATTCTGTAATTACAACACAATGCTGTTTCAAGCCCTCCGCCCAGAGCTACACCATTAATTGCAGCCACTACTGGCTTTTTGCAGAATTCAAGCTTATTAAATACTTCATTTAATGGTATTCCTTCAACATTTCCACCAAATTCGGATATGTCTGCGCCTGCTATAAACGCTCTTCCATTTCCAGTTAAAACAACACCTTTTACAGAATCGTCCTCTTCGGCCTTAACTAATGATTCATGTAAACCTGTTCTAACTCCATCACTTAAAGGGTTTACAGGTGGATTGTCTACTGTAAGTATTGCTACTTCTTCCTTAACTTCATATAAAACTGTACCTTTCAAAGCATTTCTCCCTAAATATTTGTAAAAAAGCATTATACATAAAAAAAACATGTTTTTTCTTATAAATAGTATTGATAATTAATTATAAGTAT
>CAJWCP010000049.1 GCA_913031595.1 uncultured Flavobacteriales bacterium
TAGGAGAAACAGCTCCGTTAATTGTAGTTGGAGCGTTAGCATATGTTCCATTCACCCCTAAAGGTCCAATGGATGAATTTACCGTTCTGCCAATTCAGATTTTTAACTGGGTTTCTCGTCCACAACATGAATTTGCAATAAATGCAGCGGCAGCAATTATTGTATTATTAGCTATTACTTTTACTATGAACGGCATAGCAGTATATTTTAGAAACAAATGGCAGAAAAAAATAAATTGGTAAAATGAAAAATAAATTAGAAGCAAAAAATGTTGATGTCTTTTACGGAAAATTAAAAGCACTCAACAATATAAATATTGGAATAACTGAAAATGCTGTTACCGCATTAATTGGCCCTTCTGGATGTGGTAAATCAACATTCTTACGATTATTTAATAGAATGAATGATTACATTGATTCTTTTAAATTAAATGGTGATATATATATTGATAATACCAATATTTATGATAAAAGTGTTCTTGTAGATGAACTTAGAAAAAATGTTGGGATGGTATTTCAAAAGCCAAATCCTTTTCCAAAATCGATTTTTGATAATGTTGCGTATGGATTAAAAATTCAAGGCATAAATGATAAAAAATTTATTAAAAAAAGAGTCGAAGATGCCTTAATGCAAGCAGCTTTATGGGACGAAGTAAAGGATGATCTTGATAAATCTGCATTAGCGCTTTCAGGAGGTCAACAGCAAAGAGTATGTATAGCAAGAGCATTAGCTGTTGAGCCATCCATTTTATTAATGGATGAACCAACATCAGCACTAGATCCAATTGCGACAGCTAAAGTTGAAAAACTAATATATACCTTAAAAGAAAAATACACTATAATAATTGTTACACATAATATGCAACAAGCTGGAAGGATTAGTGATTATACTGCATTTTTTTATATGGGCGATCTAATTGAATTTGACAAAACTGATACGATTTTTACAAATCCTAAGATGGAGCGAACTGAAAATTATATAACAGGTCGTTTCGGATAAAAACACATAATCATGAATACTATCGAAAAAGAAATATTAAATTTAAAATCATCTCTTCTGAAAATGTTTTTGTTAGTTGAAGGGCAATGGGAGAAAGGAGCTAATGCAATAATAAATTATGATCAGGACATCGCAGAAGAAATTTCTTCTAGTGAAAATAGAATTAATGCTCAAGAACTTAAAATTGATAATGACTGTGAAAATATAATAGCACTTCATGCTCCAGTTGCAGTAGATTTAAGATTTATACTATCAACATATAAAATTAATCACGCACTTGAACATATTGCTGATATTGCAGAGAGCATAGCAAAATACGTTGCGGATCATGATGTAGCTTACAATAAAAAAATTTTAGATGAAACACGTTTAACAGAAATGTTAGATGTATTTAATACTATGATGGACTGCCTTATTGAAGCATTTGAAAATGAAGATCCAAAAATTGCTAGAAAAGTTTTTAAAAAAGATAAACTAATAAACAAGATTAATACTGATGCACACCAAATAATTATTGAGAATATTGATAAATATGACAATAACATGCTACTTTATCTATTATCAAGCATACGAAAAATAGAAAGAGCTGGTGATAGTTTGAAAAAAATAGGTGAAGAAATAATTTATCATTTAGAGGCAAAAGTTATTAAGCATAGTCAAAAAAATAATCTATAACAAAAAATTAAATTATTAACTTTATTAACATAATTTAATGTTTAGTTAATATATTCTTAACATTAAACAAATAATTCTGTTTAATTTTGCATAGAATTTAAATACTATTACAATGAAAAAAACAATTTTAATTTTAGCAATAGCTGTGAGTTTTTCCTCTATTGCAATTAGCCAAGAAGGTAAGCCTTTTGTAAAGGTGTTTGCAAATTATAATTCTTCTATGGAAGAGGACTATGCGGAATTTGAAATTAAAAGAACGTACCTTGGATATAGCTATAAATTTGCTGATGGTTTTTCAGCTAAAGTAACATTAGATGTAGGAAAAAACAGTGGAGGATCTCAGTACACAGCATTTCTAAAAACTGCTTCTTTAAACTATAAAGCTTCTGACCAATTATCATTAGATCTTGGGATGATAGGAACAAAGAACTTTAAGTTTATGGAAAAAGCTTGGGGTAAAAGGTATATTGAGAAATCTGCTTTAGACAAATATAAGTGGGCTAATTCAGCTGATGCTGGAATAAGCGGAACCTTTAAGATTTCTGATATGATAAGTATAGATGCTCAGATGGTAAATGGAGAAGGATATAAAAACACTCAATCTGACGGGCTCTTTAGAACTGGAGCTGGTGTAACTATAAAATTAAATGACAAGATCTCTGGAAGGTTATTTATAGATAATGTGCCTAGCTCTATTGACTCTGTAATATATGATCAACAAACAATTACAACAGGTGCTATTGTATATAAAAATAGCAATTACATACTTGGAGCTGAAATGAGTAGCATGGAAAATCAAAATAATATAATTAGTGATATTAAGCGTGAGTTAGTTTCTCTTTATGGCTCTATGAATATGGGTAATTATACATTTTTCGTAAGAAGAGATATTATGTCTACCGATGATGAAGGAATAAATGAAATTTCTACTATTCAATCAGGAGATGGAATGTTTCAAATAATGGGTGTTGAGAGACAAATTACTAAAGGACTTAAGATGTCTATCAATATGCAAACATCACAGGCTGAAACACTTGAAGACGCTCCAGAAGCAGAAGAAATAGGAACTTTTTATGTCAATCTAGAATATAAGTTCTAAAAAAAAAACAGATAAGTAAAAAAAGGTGATACAATATTGTATCACCTTTTTTATTCTCCTAATTTTGTCTTTATGAGTAAATCCTTTATAGATGAAATATTTAATTGTGATGAAAGCTCCTTTCATTCTCTTTGTTTAAAGGCATTTGATTACCAAAGTAAAGAAAACCCTATATATAGTGAATACGCTTCACATATATTAAAAGGAAATAAACCGCAAAATATATATGAAATCCCTTTTCTTCCTATTGAGCTCTTCAAAACAAATTCTATTATATGTAAAAATGAAAAAGCTGAAAAAACATTTATTAGTAGTGGAACTTCAGGAGAAAAAAGCAAGCATTTAATTGCTGATTTATCACTATATGAAAGATCTTTTCTTGAAACATTTAAAAAATTCTATGGAGAAATTAATGATTATTGTTTAATCGCATTACTTCCTTCCTATCAAGAAAATAAACAATCTTCACTAATATATATGATTGATAGATTCTTAGAAATCAACCAACATGAAAAGAGTGGGTATTATCTACAAGATTATCCTAAACTTTCCTCAACAATAGAGGATTTAGAAAATAAAAAACAAAAAACAATCCTGTTTGGGGTTACATATGCTTTAATAGATTTTGCAAAGAAATTTTCTAAAAAATTAAACTACACTACAATTATAGAAACAGGTGGGATGAAGGGCACAAGAAAAGAACTGTTAAAAGAAGAAGTCCATAATATTTTAAAAGATTCATTTAAGCTTAAAGATATTCATTCTGAATATGGTATGACAGAATTATTATCACAATGCTACTCAAATGGAAATAACATTTTTCAGTCTCCCCCATGGATGAAAATATTAATTAGAGATGTCAATGATCCTTTATCAATTATTGAAAATAATAAAAGAGGGGGTATTAACATAATTGACTTAGCAAATATATATTCTTGCCCATTTATAGCAACCCAAGATTTAGGAATAGCTTTTGAGAATAATTGTTTTAGTATAATTGGAAGGTTCTCTAATTCAGATATTAGAGGATGTAACTTATTACTAGGATGATAATAAAAAAAGCACATATCAATGATTTAGAAGGAATCATGTCAATGTATTCTTCTTGTGTAAAGGGTATGATAGAAAATAATATTGATCAATGGGACGACACGTATCCCAATAGTAATGTAATTAAAGAAGATATAAAAGCAGGAACTTACTTTATCGCCATAATAAATAAAAAAATAATTGGTGGAATTAATATTGATCAAAAACAAGATAAAACATACTTAACTATTAAATGGTTAAATAATACTAATCTGTTCTTAGTTGTACACAGGCTAGCAGTAAAAAAAGAATACTGGCAAAAAAAAATAGGAAAAAAATTAATGTCATTTGCTGAAGAATTAGCAAAAAAAAAGAAATTCAATTCCGTTAGACTAGATACATATTCAGGTAACCCTAAAGCCATGTTGTTTTACAAAAAATTAGGATATAGATTATTAGGAGACATTAATCTTAAGCCAGGTAAAAATGAGTATTATTGTTTTGAAAAAATATTATAATGAGAGTCATACTATGTGTCATTATACTAACCATATTAGCTTGTAAAAAACCAATGAATGAGAACAAAGAACCATACGCTGTAGTCCTTGGGGTCGCTCAAGATGCTGGCTATCCACAAGCAGGTTGTGAAAAAGATTGTTGTAAAGAAGCCTGGAAAGATTATAAAAAAAGAAGATACATAAGTTCTTTAGCAATTGTTGATCCTGTAACTAAACAACAATGGATATTTGACGCTACCCCTGATATAAAGTTTCAATTAAACTTATTAGAAGAAATATCAAATATAAATCCTATTTCTGGTGTATTTATTACGCATGCACATATTGGTCATTACACGGGTTTATTACAATTTGGAAGAGAAGTAATGGGTTGTTCTAATCTGCCGGTTTTTTGTATGCCAAGAATGGAAAATTTTATCAAAACACAAGCGCCATGGAACCAACTAGTAAAAATTAATAATATTAATATTAAATCAATCCAAAATGACTCTTTAATAACGCTTAATGAGAGGATAAGCGTAACTCCTTTGCTTGTTCCTCATAGAGATGAATACTCTGAAACTGTTGGTTATAAGATTATCACAAATAAGAAAAAATTATTGTTTATCCCTGATATTGATAAATGGGAAAAATGGAATTTAAATATTAAAACTTTAATAAAAGAAATAGACTACGCCTTTTTAGATGGAACATTTTATAATGATGGGGAATTAGAACGAGATATGAGTG
>CAJWCP010000050.1 GCA_913031595.1 uncultured Flavobacteriales bacterium
TAAAAAGAAAATGATTTTTTTCATAGTAACAATTTTCACAAATATATTAAAAAAGGAATACAGATGTATTCCTTTTTTATATAGTATAATTTATATGATTTCTATTTTAATAAATTTTTGAATTTCTTTTTATCAAACCATTGATTTTTACCTATTCTTTGCGCTGTATTGTCTTCGCAACAACTATTTAAATCTCTATTAAAGTTTAGAGTTGATGTTACATTATATGACATAATCATACCGCCATCATTTTCAACTGCAGAGATTGAAAGTTCTATTGTAGATTGCTCTTGACTGACAGAAATTATATTTAATACCATTGAAGTATCAGAATCAGTTAAAGTTAAATCATTTCCACTTTGTGACCATGTTCCACCTTCCATTGGTATATTACTTATATCGTATTCCATCCAAGTAGCGTCATCATTGAATTTTAATTTGTATGGCTCAAGAGAATCTGGATTAGTTTCCGTATAAGTCCAAGTTGAATCAAAAAATGGTATTCCTGCCATTGTTACACTTATCGTTCCTTCTTCAGTTGCTGAATTGGCTATCCATGCGCCTCCAGTAAGCCCATATGTACATGAATTGTCATCTTCTTCCGCATCTACATTATAGTTAGTAGCTATACTATCCATACATCCTTGTTCTTTTGAACATGAAGTAAAGATGAAAGATATTGTTATTAGTGAATAGATTAATTTTTTCATAATATTTTAATTTTCTGCAAATATACTAAATTTTAGAGTTTGTAATTTTTATTAGTTCTTCTTCTGTCTTATTAGCTTTATTTACTAATTTCTCTCCTTTGGTTAGAATTTCTTTTACAAATATTTTGTCTTCATAATCACCACAATTAATTTTAACATTAAGAAATGCTCCAATTATTGCGGTACGAGCACAGAGAGCTCCTACTGCTGCATCTGTTATTGAGTTAGGGTTTCCATGTTCTATCATTGCTTTCATTACTTCCATAGAATTATATGCAGTCTTCATTACTTCAAATGGTGTTAATATTGCATATTTAGTTGCTTCTTGAATTGCTTTATTTCTTTTTTCTTTTTCAGTATCTGTTTCTTTTGGTAATTGAAAGGCATTCATGATTTTTGTAAATGCTTTTGTGTCTTCATCTACCAGTTCTAACAACTGATTTTGATATTGTAAACCTTTTTCAGCCCAATCTGAGAATTCTTCCCATCTGTCATCCCATCCTCTTTTATGAGCAGATAAATTTGCTACCATAGTTGCTAATGCTGCTCCTAATGCTCCGCAATATGCTGAAATAGATCCTCCTCCTGGAGCAGGGCTTTCAGAAGATGTTTCATTAGCAAATTCGGAAAGTTTCATATTAATAAGAGGATTGTTATTGTCTTCTAACATATATTCAATAACCCTTTCTTTTGGATTAAAGGGAGATAATTCATCTAGTCCTAAAGTTTTGATAGCAATCTTAATGATCTCATTCTCTGAGATACCTATAGAACGATGTTGTTTTCTTAGAAAATATTTTCCGGCATCAGTTAATACTTTTTTGGGAATTAATCCAACTAATTCTGATCCAGTTACTCGCATTCCTCTTTTTTCTGCTCTTTCACAGGTTTTTTCAAAGACCTCATGTAATGGAGATGTATTGATGTCAGTTAAGTTATATGATATTTGAGCAATTCCATATTCTTTAATAAACCAGCCTATTCCTTTTACTGACTTAAATAACCCTGGTTCTCTAAGTGGCTCTCCATCTTTTCCTTTTATTATTTTTCCTGATATTTTCCCTCCTTCTCTTTTTATTCTTCCAGCTTCTCGTATGTCAAATGCAACTGCATTAGCTCTTCTAGTGGATGTAGTATTTAGATTAACATTATATGCTACTAAAAAGTCACGAGCAGCAATAGCTGTTGCTCCTGATTTTTTTACAGATTCATTAAATTTATTAGGGCCATAATCTGGTTTCCATTTTGGATCGATTATTTTTTTTGCTAGTCCTTCATATTCACCCTTCCTACAATTAGCTAGATTTTTACGCTTTTCTTCTTTTGCAGCGGCTTCGTAATGATAGATAGGAATATTGAGCTCTTTTCCTACTCTATCACCTAATTTATGAGCCCATTCCGCACATTCTTTTAGTGTAATATTACTAATTGGGACTAACGGACATACATCAGTAGCTCCCATTCTTGGATGCTCCCCAGAATGTTTACTCATATCAATAAGTTCTTGAGCTTTTTTTATCAATAAGAAAGCTGCATCTATTACATTTTGTGGTTCTCCAACAAAAGTAATTACTGTTCTGTTTGTAGCTTCTCCCGGATCTACATTTAATAAACTTACACCATTTATATTTTCTACTACTGATGATATTATTTTTATTTTTTCTGCATCTCTTCCTTCTGAGATGTTTGGCACGCATTCAATAATTTGTTTCATGTTTTATTTAATAAAAAGCAAATATAGTATTCTTATACAGAAAAAGCATATTTTTGTTGATATGGATCAGCAAATGATTTTATCTGTAGAAAATGGAGATTCTTTACCTTTAATGGAAGCTTTTTATACTATACAGGGTGAAGGTTTCTATTCTGGCAAACCAGCATATTTTTTACGTATAGGAGGTTGTGATGTTGGTTGTCATTGGTGTGATGTAAAAGAAAGTTGGGATTCAAATCTACATAAGCCAACTTCTGTTAAAGAAATAATTCAGAATATTAGTAATTTTAATATAGATACAGTAGTAGTAACTGGAGGAGAGCCTTTAATGTGGAATATGAATAAATTAACTTCTGCTCTTAAAGATAGAGGTTTAGAAATACATTTAGAAACTTCAGGAACACATCCTTTAAGTGGTATATTTGATTGGATATGTTTCTCTCCTAAAAAAGTGCAACCAGCATTAAATGGAATAAGAAAAAAAGCTAATGAATTGAAGATTATAGTTAATAATAAACATGATTTTATTTGGGCAGAAGAACAAAGGAATGGCCTGAATGATGATTGTAAGCTTTATCTTCAACCTGAGTGGAGTAAAAGAGATCAGATGACACCTCTAATTATTGATTATATTAAAATTAATCGTGAATGGTCAATTTCTTTACAGACTCATAAATATATGAAGATTCCATAATGAGATTTCTGATTTTATTTATTTTAATACCTGTTATTTCGTTTTCTCAGAAAAGAGATTATAAAAAATATGATAAAGCAGTAATTCTTTTTGATAAAGGAGAGAATGAAAAGGCGAAGAAATTACTTATTAAAATATTAGATAAAGATCTAGATTGGGATCAGCCTCATATTTTAATGTCTTCAATTTTAGCTCAAGAAGGGGATATAGAGGAAGCTGCTAACTGTTTGATAGAAATTTATGATGAAAAGAATTTTCAAGATATTCTAGGTATTCAGAGAATAGCAGAGCTATATTATAAAAATGGTTTTTATATTAATGCTTTAAAATATTTTAACATAGCTTGGGAATTAGATAGTTCTTCATGTAATAAACAAATCCCAAGATTGATAAACAATTGTCATTTTGCTATTCATGCTATCGAACATCCTGTTTATTTTCAATCTTATAATTTAGGAAAAAATATTAATTCAAGTTTTGCTGAGTATTTGCCAAGTATTTCGGTTGATAATAATATATTATTTATTACTAGGAGAGTAGAGGAAGAAGGCAAGCTCGATAATGAAGATATTTTCTTTTCTGTTAAGTCCTTAGAAGATAATAATTGGGGTCCTGTAGAATCATTGCAAGAGCCAATTAATAGTATATGGGAAGATGGAGCAATGACACTTTCTCCTAATGGTAGAGTGTTGATTTTTACAATATGTCATAAGCCTGATAGTTATGGAGGTTGTGATTTATATTTTTCTAATAAACAACAAAATGATCAATGGTCTTTACCTTTTAACTTGGGAAGTATTATAAATACTAGATATAAAGAAACACAACCTTGTTTTTCTGCTGATGGGAGATACTTATACTTTGTAAGTAACAGATTAGGAGGTGAGGGAGGTCTAGATATTTGGAGAACAAGTCTTATTTATAATAATGATAGCTTTATATCTTTTAGTTCTCCTGAAAATCTTGGACAGGGTATAAATACTTCATTTGATGAAATGTCTCCTTTTATTCATGCAGATAATTTAACGCTTTATTTTGCTTCTAATGGTCATGTAGGGATGGGTAATTATGATTTGTTTATTAGTAGAAGAGACGATAGTGAAAGTGCATGGAAAGAGCCTGAGAACATGGGTTTTCCAATTAATACGTTTAATATTGAAAACTCTCTCATTGTGTCTAATGATGGAAGTACTGCTTATTTTGCTTCTAATAAGAGTGGGTTTGGGAAAGAAGATATTTTTTGGTTTGAATTACCAAAAAATATACAGGCTAATGCTGTAAATGATTTAGAATTAGAAATTATTACAAAATCTAAGGGAGAAGAGATGATTCTTAAGAATGTTTTGTTTGATCATAATTCCTATCATTTAAATGAAATTTCTAAACTTGAGTTGAATCAATTGGCAGATTATTTATTAAAGAATCCTAATATGAAAATAGTAATAGAAGGTCATACTGATAATGTAGGTGCAGCTGAAGATAATTTATTGCTTTCTAAGAATCGAGCTAAAACAGTGTATAATTATTTATTACAACAATTAGGGTCTCAACAATTACTTTCTTATCAAGGTTATGGTGAATCTATACCTATATCAAATAATGATACGGAAAAAGGAAGATCTTTAAATAGAAGGACTTCTTTTAGGTTTATTC
>CAJWCP010000051.1 GCA_913031595.1 uncultured Flavobacteriales bacterium
GCAATCATTTCTGTAACATTATAACCTATCATATGACAACCTAACCATTCTCCATATTTAGCATCAAAAATAACTTTTACGAATCCATCCTTATGACCAGCTGCTGACGCTTTTCCAGAAGCAGTAAATGGAAACTTCCCTACTTTTATTTCATGACCTGCTTCTTTTGCTTTCTCTTCTGTCATTCCTACAGATGCAATCTCAGGAGAACAATAAGTACAACCTGGTATATTACCATAATCTATAACTTCAGGATTATGACCTGCAATTTTTTCAACACACGTTATTCCTTCTGCAGATGCAACATGAGCCAAAGCCTGAGTTGCTAAAACATCGCCAATTGCATAATAACCTGGCACATTTGTATTGTAATAATCATCCACTAATATACGTCCTTTATCTGTTTTAATCCCAACTTCTTCTAAGCCAATCCCTTCAATATTAGCAGAAATACCAACCGCAGAAAGCACTACATCACATTCAATAGTTTCTTCACCTTTCTTTGTCTTGACAAGCACTTTGCATCCTGAACCTTTAACATCAACTTTCTCTACAGAAGAATCTGTCATTACATTAATTCCTGATTTCTTAAATGATTTTTGTAACTGTCTAGAAACATCTTTATCTTCAACAGGAACAATATTTGGCATAAACTCAACTACAGTAACCTCTGTTCCCATGGCATTATAAAAATAAGCAAATTCAACTCCAATTGCCCCAGAACCTACAACAACCATTTTCTTAGGTGCTTTTGATAAAGCTAGAGCATCACGATAACCAATTACTTTTTTACCATCTTGTGGTAAATTTGGAAGTTCTCTACTTCTTGCTCCTGTAGCAATAATAATATGCTTTGCACTATACTCTGTTTCCTTACCACCAATAGTCACTGAAACTTTATTACCTTTCTTTACTTTACCAAAACCATTCAACACTTCAACCTTATTCTTTTTTAATAAATATGAAATTCCTTTACTCATTCCATCTGCTACATCTCTACTTCTTTTAATAATAGAAGGAAAGTCGGCACTTGCATCCTTAATGGATATTCCAAAATCTTCAGCATGATTAATATATTCAAATACTTGAGCTGATTTTAATAATGCCTTTGTAGGGATACAACCCCAATTTAGACAAATTCCACCTAAGCTTTCTTTCTCAATAACTGCAGTTTTTAATCCTAATTGAGACGCTCTTATAGCGGTTACATACCCTCCGGGCCCGCTTCCTAAAACAATGACATCAAAATTCATATTTATATTATGTTAAGTTCTTATTTAAGGCTACAATATTAGTAAAAACATCTTTTACTGAGATGTCATACATACAACTTTTTTCTCTTTTACATGAATTTCCAAAATAACAATCACATCCTGATTCTGGCTCAATAATAATTCCTCGATTATATAGTTCAAATTCATGCACATTAAAAATATTATGAAAAAGCATCATTTGCTTTTTTAAAGCTAATGCAATATGCATCATCATACTAACAGGAGTAACAATAATCTCAGTATTATCAGTAATTGCAATAAACTCTTCTAAGCTAAAAGTGCCTAAATAAGTGGCATTAGTTTGTTCTTGATAATATTTATTCTTCTCATCTTCATCTGGGCCTCCCATCAAAAGACAAAAATATCCTTCTTCATCCAGCTTATTAATAAGCTCTATCCAGTAATCTGACGGCCAAAGACGTGTTTTCCATCTTTCACCACATCCAGTATTAAGACCAATAATGGTTCTTCCATTAGCTAATTTAATTAATTTATCTTTCCATTGATCACTCAAATCCTTGTTAAGATTTATCATGTACTCTTCTTTATTAAAATCAAAATGACAAATCTCAAAGATCTCCTCCATATAATTCTTAGTATTAGTCTTAGAAATATGATCAAAAAGACCAGTAATTAATTTATGTTCTGCTCTTTCTGTTGCTATATCAATATGACTATCCTTCCATATAAAACCATACTTTTCCTTAGCATTAATATTAGCAAGAAGTTCGCATGCTTCCTGATCTTTATCTAGATTTAAAGCAATATCAAAATCTTGACTTTGAATAATATCAACGGTCTCATCACTCCATTTATAAATCTTATCAATCTTATCTTTTGGTAATACAGCAGGGCTATGTGTAACCCACGTAAAATGGCAGTCTGAATACATACTACTATATTTAGTCAATAAAGGAGTTGTACGAATAACATCTCCGATAGCTCCAAGTTTAATAAATAAAATTCTTGTCTTTTCAGAAGATATACTAACCTCTCTTGTTAAAGGTTTGTTAATACAGGGTTGTGGTTTCCAATCTTGTGCGATTTCATAGTGAGAACACTCATCACAAGCCACATCATATAACTTATTAGGCTTGCAAGGAATGTAACCTTTAAAATATTTACAATCAAATCTTAAATCTTCAATCCTCATTTTCTATACTGTATATATGCAAATATACTAAAAATGTAAAGGTCAAAATAATCACTTATCATTCTTAAATTTGTAATTTAGCGTCTTTATCAAAAAAATGATTAATTACAAAATATCATATTCACATCCTCATAGACACTATGTTGATTTTGAACTTACTACTAATACTAATGGGGAAGAAAATATGTATTTTCAATTGCCAGCATGGAGGCCTGGTCGTTATGAATTAGCCAACTTTGCACAAAACATACAAAAATGGGGTGCTTTTGATGAAAACAATAATCCTATTTCTTTTCAAAAAGTTAAAAAAGATCTTTGGGAAGTCAATACACAAGGTGTTAAAAAAGTTACAATTATTTATAGTTTCTATGCCAATGAATTAGATGCAGGAAGATGTTATTTAGATGAAACTCAATTATACTTAAACCCTGTAAATTGCATGTTCTATATTCAAGAAAGAATTAATGAAGAATATGAGATTGAACTAGAAATCCCTAATGACTATATAATTGCTAGCTCACTAGAAAAAAAAGGTAAAAAACTATATGCGAAAGGATATGATTTGTTAGCAGAATCCCCTATAATTTGTTCAAATACTCTTCAACATGAAAGCTATCAGGTAAACAATATCAACTTCCATTTATGGTTCCAAGGAAAATGTGAAATTGACTGGAAAAAACTTAAAAAAGATTTTATAGCTTTTACAAAAAGTCAAATAAATAAGTTTGGCGGATTCCCTGTAGAACAATACCATTTTCTATTTCAAATTACACCATATAGAAGTTACCATGGTGTAGAACATACTAAAAACACCGTCCTTCTATTAGGGCCTAGTAAAGAAATTATGACTAGCCGATATGAAGACTTATTAGGCGTATGTTCTCATGAATTATATCATACTTGGAATATAAAAGCTATTAGACCTGTGGAAATGTATCCTTATGACTACACTAAAGAAAATTATTTCCGTACTGGATTTGTTGCTGAAGGAGTAACTACATATATGGGAGATTTAATGCTATATAACTCAGGTGTATTTAATTGGAATGAGTTTATAAAAACACAAAATCAAAATCTAGAAAGGCATCTTATGAATTATGGAAGGTTTAATCTTTCAGTTGCTAATAGTGGTTTTGATAATTGGCTAGATGGATATAAATTAGGGGCTCCTAATCGAAAGGTTTCTATTTATCCAGATGGAGCTCTATGTATGTTAATGATAGATCTAGAGATAATAAAAAATACAAATGGAAAAGAAAGCCTTCATTCTGTAATGAAAGATTTATATAACAATTTTGCGGAAAAGAATAAAGGCTACTCAGAAGATGAGTTTAGAAATATCTGCGTGAAATTTGGAGGATTAAAAGTAGCTCAAATCTTTGAAGATCATATTTATGGTACGGAAGATTATATTCCCACACTTAAAAACTCTTTAGATATTATTGGATTAGAGTTAAAAGAAAAAAAGAATCCAAACTTATCTGCTCAATATTTTGGTTTTGTTGCTATAAAAGATAATGGAAGAGTGATTATTAAAAAAGTAGAACCTAATTCAGTAGCTGATAAAAATGGTATAGGTCCAGAAGATCAAGTCATAAAAATTAATGGAAAAGAAATAAAAGATAGTCTCTCTGCAATCCTCAAAGAGACTGAGAAAGAAGTGCAATTAACTATCAAAAAGAAATTCTTAGAAAAAACAATAACCTTAACTTGTGGGAATCATTATCAACTTTTAGAATTTGTAAAACAAGAGAAGGCTTCTGATCACCAATTAATCTTTAGAAAAGTATGGGAGAGCTAATATGAAAAAGATAAAATTACATAAAGGAAAAAAATACAGCATATGTGCATGTGGACTGAGTAAGCTTCTTCCCTTTTGTGATAATGAACATAGAGAGTATAACAAGAAACATGGAACAAACTATAAATCTGTAAAGATTATAGCTGGAGAAACAGTTAGTATAGATATTAATTCTTCAACTTGGAATATTACATGAAAAAAATATTAGTCATATTACTTTTTTTACCTGTCTTTCTTTTCTCTCAAGAAAAAAAGAAATATGAAAAGACTATATCTTTCTCTCAGTTTGCTAAAGAATTAAAAGA
>CAJWCP010000052.1 GCA_913031595.1 uncultured Flavobacteriales bacterium
GTTGAATTAACTTCAAAATTAAGTTTACGAGAGTCAATCATCTCAGGATACGAAACCATCTATACTTGGGGAAGAAATGACTATAACTCAAATAATAAGATTTTCAGAATTACAAATAACTTCTTATTAAATAAACTTAATGAGAAGGGAGAAGGACTAATTAATGTAGCAATACATAACAGAAGCGTTGACATGCTTTTAAAATTCATTAACTCACAAATTTTTACTGTAAGCTTATATAAGAAGTTAAAAAATAAATCTTTAGAAAAATTTGTTAAAAAAGACAGAGAATCAAATGGTTCAATATCTGTTGAGACATCAATTGGCGGAGTTAGAAAGATTCTTCAAGCATTAAGAGAGAAAAAGGCAATATGTTTTGCTGCCGATCAAGTTCCGCAAAGAGGTCTTGGAGAATACCTGAAGCTCTTTAATAGAGAGGCCTATTCAACAACACTTGTACAGTCTCTTGCATCTAAAACTCTGGCTCCAGTACTATATTTTCATCTAAACTCTAATAAAGGAAACTTTTTATCATTGACGATAAAACAATGTGATGATGATATATACAACAAAAGTAAGCACCTACTATTATTAAATAAAGATATAGAAAAAATGATCAACATTAGGCCTATTGACTATTCATGGGAGTATAAGAGATTCAAGCGTAGCAAATATCCCTACAAGGATCCGTACAAAACTATTTAGCCCAAAACATTGGAGTTAATATTACTAATAGAGTAAATATTTCTAGCCTGCCTAACAACATAGCAAATGCTAAAACTCCTTTTGAAAATGAATTAATTTCTGCATAATTTTCTGATACCACCCCAAGCCCTGGACCTAAATTATTTAAACATGCTCCGACTGCAGAAAAAGCAGATTCTAGATCTAAACCAGATATTAAAACCGCTAACAATAATATAACAAATGATATTACATATATTGAGAAGAAACCCCAGACTGACGTAGCAACATCATCATCTACACTCTTTGTTCCAATCTTTAATGAAATTACTGAATTGGGGTGTATTATTTTCATTATATTTTTATATGCATGATTTAGCATTATCATGACTCTCCACGATTTCACTCCTCCTCCCACTGATCCCGAGCAAGCCCCAACAAAAGCCCCGATTAAAAGCAAGAATGATATAGAGAATGGCCATTCAGATGATTCCCCTATTGAAAAACCAGTTGTAGAAACCATCGAAACAGTATGAAAAGATAATTCTCTAAAAGATGGAGACGAAGAATCATTTGTAAATAGGCTAATAAGCATCGCAATTAAAAATATCAACAATATGAAAGTAAGGAAAAATCTAAATTCAGGATCAAAAATATACTTTAACGGCCTTTTTTTATATAAAGCGAAATAATGAAGAGCAAAGCTAAAAGCTGATAGCAGCATAAAAGTCATACATATTAGCTCTATCGATATGCTATTAAAGAAACCAATGCTTTCATCATGTGTAGAAAAACCTCCTATTGCAACGGTTGACATAGCATGCGATATTGCATCAAACGCGGACATTCCATTTATGTAATATAAAAATCCACAAACTAGAGTTAATCCAAGGTATATGATCCATAATGCTTGGGCTGTTTCTTTTATTCTAGGCGTTAGCCTTTGTTCACCCATAGCACCCGGAACTTCAGTTTTATATATTTGACCACCACCAATACCTAAAAGCGGCATTACAGCAATTGCCAAGACTATGAGACCCATTCCGCCCATCCACTGTAACAATTGTCTATAAAACAATATTGATTCAGGTAAATCATCAAGATTCGATATTACTGTTGCACCAGTGGTTGTAATCCCAGACATTGACTCAAAGATGGAATCTATTATTGTCATCCCGTTTAAAAAGAAAGGTACTGCCCCAGCAAAAGAAAGCACAATCCAAAACATTACTATTATTACGAATCCATCTTTTTGAGAAAGCTCACTTTTAACATTTCTTGTTATAAAAAGTCCAATTAAACCAACTATTAAAATTGATATTAAGGTTTTTAAAAATAAAAATAATGCTCCATCATCAAAAAACAAGGAAACAATTATTGGAAAAATAAAAGATAAGCTAAAAAATAACACCAATATGCTAAACAGATTTAATATTGATTTAGGATTCATTATTTTTTCTTAAAAAATACCTCAACCTCAGATACCATATCTTTGTTGGCAAGAAATATAATTAAATGGTCATTAATACAAAGCTCAACATCAGAATCTGGCATCAAAAGTTCGCCATGTCTAACTACAGCTCCAATTGAAGCCCCTTCTGGTAATGGAATTTCCTTAAGAGATTTTCCAAATAATTCTGAGGTGTATTCATTAGCATGAACAACCCCCTCAATAGCTTCAGCGCCTGTATCCATTTTTAATAAAACATCTTGTGCCACGTCACTATCCCTTAGATCTTGTAAAACAGAAGAGACAGTAAGTCTATATGGAGCAATATAGATATCTATAAATCCAGGAACAAGTCCCAAATATGATGGGTTATTAAGAATAATCATTGTTTTTTTAGCACCCATTTTTTTTGCCAATAATGATGACATAAGGTTTGTTTCATCATCGTCGGTTAGGGCGCAGAAAATATCTATATTCTCAATGCTTTCACTTTTAAGAAGATCTTCATCTGTTGCAGAGCCATGGAGCACTATAGTTTTTTCTAATTCTTTTGATAGTTTAGAACACTTTTCTTTATTTGAATCTACTAGCTTAGTTTTGTATTCATTTTCTATTTCCTTAGCTAAAGAAAAACCTATTTTTCCACCTCCAACAACCATCACTCTTGAATAAACATCCTCTTTTTCACGGAACTCGTTAACAATTTGATCAATGTTAGACTCAGATGAAATAAAATAAATCTCATCATTTTCTTTTATGACAGTATCTCCAGAAGGAATAAAAGGCTTGCCTTTTCTATATATTGAGGCAACAAAAGCATTTGTATCTGGCATATCATCTTTAAACCCTTTGAGCTCTCTTCCTACTAACTTGCCTTTTTTCTTTGCCTTAACACTAACCAAGTTAACAGTTCCATCAGCAAATTTTTCTATCTGTTCTGTGCCAGGATGAATAATCAACTCTTTTAGATGATTCATAACTTCTTTTTCTGGGCTAATAACTATATCAATAACAGCTTCACCAAAAACACTCAAATCTTCTGTATAAGAACTTTCAGCAAGTCTGCAAATAGTTTTTTTTACATTGAATTGTTTTTTTGCTATTTGGCATGCAATGATATTTACTTCATCATTTGAAGTTACTGCTATTACGGTTGTAGATTCATCTGCTCCCGTCTTTTTGATTGAAAGAGAATGAGCAGCATGACCCTCAACTGTCATAATATCTAATTTTTCTTCAAGCTCTGATAGGGCGGCTTTATCCTGATCTACTATAGAAACATCGTAGTTATTATTAACCAGAGCCCTAGCAAGACTTCCGCCAACACGACCAGCACCCAAAATTAGTACTTTCATATTGTGTAAATTAAACCTCTTTATCAATAATTAAAAGAGTTATATGAAAAATAAATTCTATTTAAAAAAAGGCAAGTAAGAATTATATGCATCCAAGGCTGATATTTTTTTCTTATTAGGAAACTGTAAGTTAGTAATTACTATCACGAAATCTATTGTATTTATGTATATTCCATCTTTAGTAATTTTATAGATAGAACCAGCTGGCCCATCGCTGTTTTCTTTAGTATTTGAAATTTCATGAATTTTTATCTGAACGTCTTTATAAATAAATGATAGCCCAGGCCATTCAAAATAAGCTTTAAATTTATTAATAATATTCTCTGCATAATCATTAAAGTCTGTAATTGAATCTTCACTATTAATTTTTTTACAGTATGTAGCAACAGAATTATCCTGTTTAGTGGTTGATGCAGATTTATTCTCCAATTGCGTTAAAACATTTAATATATTTTTAATTGCTAGATCAGTTAATTTTGTTTCCAGTGAGATTTTATTGTCCTCTTCATTAATTAACATTGATGCAGTTAAAATTAAATCACCCTCATCCAATCCCTCTGTCATTTGCATGAATGAAACCCCAGTTTCCTTATCTCCGTTTATTAAAGATGATTGAATTGGAGATGCTCCTCTGTATTTTGGAAGTATTGAAAAGTGAACATTCATACTCATAATTTTTGGCAACGCGAGCATCCAATTCGGAATAATTCTTCCATAAGCTATAACTATTATTAAATCTATTTGTAATTTTGTAATTTCTTTTTCAAAGTCTTTATCATTTA
>CAJWCP010000053.1 GCA_913031595.1 uncultured Flavobacteriales bacterium
TAGTAAAACAACTGAATAAGGTCTTCTTCTTACTTTTTCTGTTAATTGACCACCTTCTTCATAACCTACATATCCAGGAGGTGCACCAATTAACCTAGAAATTGCAAATTTTTCCATGTACTCACTCATATCAATTCTAATTAAAGCATCTTCAGAATCGAACATTTCTAATGAAAGAGATTTTGTGAGTTGAGTTTTTCCAACTCCAGTTGGTCCAATGAAAATAAATGATCCAATAGGTTTATTAGGGTCTTTTAAACCAGCTCTATTTCTTCTTATAGCATTAACAACTTTTTTAACTGCCTCATTTTGACCAATAATTGATTTGCTTATTTTATTAGCCATATTTGAAAGAACTTTCTTTTCTTTTGATGCAATAGATTGAACTGTAATTCCAGTCATAATACTAACTACATCTTGTATATTTTTCTCATCAACAATTTCTCTCTTTTCTCTAGATGTTTTTTCCCATTTTCTTTTTTCCTTTTCAAGAGTTTGGATTAGAAGTTTTTCAGAATCACGAAGTTTTGCAGCAATTTCAAATTTTTGTTGTTTGATAGCTTTGATCTTTTCTGATGATGTTTCAGAAATTTTTTCTTCAAGTTCAGTTACCTTTTTGGAAACCTTAATATTAGTAATATGTACTCTAGAGCCAGCTTCATCTAATGCATCAATGGCTTTATCTGGAAAAAATCTATCTGTTATATATCTGTTTGTTAAATGTACACATGCTTTAACTGCTTCATCTGTGTATACAACATTATGATGATCTTCATATTTATATTTAATATTCATTAAAATATCAATAGTTTCACTTACTGAAGAAGGCTGAACTATAATTTTTTGAAACCTTCTTTCTAGTGCACCATCTTTTTCTATGTGTTGTCTATATTCATTTAATGTGGTAGCGCCTATACATTGTAATTCCCCTCTAGCTAAGGCTGGTTTAAACATGTTAGATGCATCAAGTGATCCAGATGCTCCACCTGCACCAACTAATGTGTGTATTTCATCTATAAAGAGAATAATATCTTTATTTTTTTCTAATTCTGTAATTATACTCTTTAATCTTTCTTCAAATTGACCTCTATATTTAGTACCAGCAACAATAGCAGCAAGATCAAGCATTATTATTCTTTTATTAAATAAATTTCTAGATACCTTTTTTTCAACAATTCTTAGAGCTAAACCTTCAGCAATAGCTGATTTACCAACACCTGGTTCACCAACAAGAATAGGATTGTTCTTTTTTCTTCTACTTAAAATTTGTGAAACTCTCTCAATTTCTTTATGTCTTCCAACAATTGGATCTAATTTTCCTTCTTTGGCATATAATGTTAAATCTCTTCCAAAATTATCTAAAACAGGAGTATTTGTTTTAGGAGCTGTTTTTTTGCTTTGAGGGGGATCATCAGTGGATGGTCCAAATATATCATCGTCATTAACATCTTCGTCACTATAAGCAGACTTATCTTCAGAAGTAATGTTAATATTTAATGATTGATATTCTTCTAGTATAATATCATAATCAATATGTAGATGTTTTAATGTAGTTGTTATAATATTATTGTCATCCAATAATATTGATAGAAGAACATGAATAGTTTTTATTTCATCTTCAGAAAGATTCTTTCTTTCAAGAATAGATTTTTTTAAAACTCTCTCTGCTTGCTTACTAAAAGATATTTCATTTGATCTAACATTATTATGAACTAAATTTTCTTTTATAGTATTTTCAATTATTGTTTTAAGATCTGATGGTTCAACATCTAAGTTTTTGAGAACTTTAATAGCAGAACCACCTCCATCTCTCAGTATCCCAAGAAATAAATGTTCAACCTTTATAGAACTATGTCCTAATCTAATAACTTCCTCACGAACAAATGTAAAAACATCCTTCATTCTATTTGAAAATCCTGTCTTCATAATCAATCTTAATTTATACCTGCAAGATACTTCAAAAAATCTAGTTTTTTATGTACAAATACTAGGTATTTTCTTAACAGATAATGTTCATAACTTAACAACGAAAAATGTACTGATTTATTACTTTAAAGTGACTAATTTTCTTTTATTTGTTTATTAAACAAAACACCAGAAAAATCATATGTTAGAAGGAGAAAAAATTATTGCAATAAACATAGAAGAGGAGATGAAATCAAAGTACATTGATTATTCAATGTCTGTAATTGTTTCAAGAGCTCTTCCTGATGTAAGAGATGGTTTAAAACCAGTTCATAGAAGGATTTTATATGGTATGCATGAACTAGGCATACGATCAAATACAGCTTATAAAAAGTCTGCAAGAATTGTTGGTGAGGTTTTAGGTAAATTTCATCCTCACGGTGATACCGCTGTTTATGATGCAATGGTAAGAATGGCTCAAGAATGGAGTTTAAGATATATGATGGTTGATGGACAAGGAAATTTTGGTTCAATAGATGGAGATAATCCAGCTGCAATGAGGTATACTGAAGCAAGAATGAGAAAAACAACTGAGGATATGCTTCTTGATATTGATAAAGATACTATTGATTGGAATGATAATTTTGATGACACTTTAAAGGAACCATCTGTTTTACCTGCAAGACTACCAAATCTATTATTAAATGGTACAACAGGTATTGCAGTAGGAATGGCTACAAATATGCCCCCTCATAATCTTACAGAAATTGCAAATGGTGTAATAGCATACATTCAGAAAAAAGGTGAAATTGAGGTTTCTGAACTAATGGAGCATGTTAAAGCTCCTGACTTTCCTACTGGAGGGACCATTTATGGTTATGATGGAGTAAGATCTGCTTTTGAAACTGGAAGAGGTAGGATTGTAGTTAGAGGAAAGGTTAGATTTGATGAAGATAATGGAAGAGAAAGAATTATTGTAGAGGAAATTCCATATATGGTAAATAAATCTAATCTTATTAAGCAAACAGCTGATTTAGTAAATAGTAAAAAAATTGAAGGTATTTCTGATATTAGAGATGAGTCTGATAGAAATGGAATGAGAATAGTATATGACCTTAAAAGAGATTGTATACCTAATATTGTTTTAAATAAACTATATAAATTTACTTCACTACAATCTTCATTTAGTGTAAATAACATTGCATTAGTAGGTGGTAGACCTAAATTATTAAATCTTAAAGAGCTTATTCAGCATTTTGTTGATCATAGACATGATGTATTAGTAAGAAAAACGAATTTTGAAT
>CAJWCP010000054.1 GCA_913031595.1 uncultured Flavobacteriales bacterium
ATGTTTATACTTTATTTTGCTTCTGAATATTTCTTGAATTTTTTTGATGAGAAAAAATATATTAAAACCTACTTTTATGGGATTCTTTTTGGTGGTTTATTTTTTGTTTTAAGTTATAATTTATTTCCAGTCTTTGAGACTGACACTACAACTTTAATTGGTTCGTCTGCTGCAGTATATTCAGTTTTAATTTTTATTTGCACTTATTTTCCTAATAATAAAGTAAATCTTATTCTCTTTAATATTGAATTAAAGTATATTGGAATCATATATATTTTATTGAGTTTAGTTCAAATACCTATTGAAAACCCTGGAGGTAATATTGCTCACCTTGGTGGTGCTCTTTGGGGATATCTCTATGCTATGAGTATATATAACAATAGCTTTAATATTAACCTAAAAGGGATTATTAATAAACTTAAGTTAAATAATTTGAATAAATCTGAAAATCAAAAAATGGTTGATGCTATTCTTGATAAGATAAGTGAATCTGGATACGAAAGTCTTACAAAAAAAGAAAAAGAATTATTATTTAAGTCAAAGGATCAGATTTAGACTTTTTTCTTCTCTTTAAAATAAACACATATAACTGCCATAGGAGAATAAATGTAATAAAGTGGGGAAAATAGGATCTTGGCTCTCCATCTAATCCAACTGTAGTAAAAACTCTATCCCATCTTATTTTCCAATTTTCAATCCCTTCAAAGAGACCATCTATGCTCATCCATATAAAAACGGGTTTTCCTAGTACATGGTCATATGGAACAAAACCCC
This sequence comes from uncultured Flavobacteriales bacterium, assembly GCA_913031595.1. Classification (GTDB taxonomy): domain Bacteria; phylum Bacteroidota; class Bacteroidia; order Flavobacteriales; family BACL11; genus CAJWCP01. The sequence continues at coordinate 775 of CAJWCP010000054.1, forward strand.
ATACTCTTGAATCTTCTGAATTATACCTGTTGTCACCCATCATCCAGTAATAATTCTGTTTAAAAGTATATGATATTGATCTCTCTTTATTTATATAAATAATATTATCAATAATCTCTATATCATTATTTTCATATTCTCCAATAACTCTTTTATAGATTGGGAGATTATCAAGACTAATATTAACAGATTGGCCTTCTTTTGGAATTGTAATAGGGCCAAAATTATCATTATTCCAGTTAAATTTTATATTATTAGGAAAATAGGTAGTATTGAATGTTTTTGTATTCTGAGTTATTCTATTAATACTATCAAACCCTCCCTCTAGGTTAAGTCTTTTTATCTCCTTACTAGTTAACTTAACATCTTTATCTTTCTCAAGTAGTTCAATAATATTTAGATTAAGACTCCTAACAAGATCTATAGGCACTCCCTTGTTATCAGTTATTATAATTAATTTATTATCCTCTGTTTGAGAGTAGCTCATAAGATATGGTAATAATCTATTTAATGAACTTGATGACTGATTTGAGATATCTATTTCATATTTTCTAATAAACCTATCTATTCCAAGGCTAATAAGTGTTGATGAAGAAACTCCACTATTAGAATATATTTTATAGTTAAGTAATGGTTTAGCTCTATAAGGAAGAATATTCTCTTTTCCATTAATATGAATTACTCCATCTTTAATTTCAAAAACATCACCTGGCATACCAACAGCTCTTTTAACATAATTAGACTTTTTATCCATTGGTTTTATGACTCCTTTTTCTCTAACAAAAAACCTTCTAACTGTATCAGCAGGCCAGTTAAATACTACTATATCGTTTTGCTTGATTTTTTCAAATCCAGGAAGCCTTAGATAGGGTAATTGAGGGTATTTAAGATATGATCTAGTTTTAATTAAAGGTATGGTATCATGAACTAGTGGAAGTGCAATTACAGTTTTAGGAATTCTGGGACCATAGTGAAATTTACTAACAAATAAAAAATCACCTACTTTTAAAGTTTTTTCTAAAGAGCCAGTTGGTATAACAAATGGTTGAATAAAATAATTATGTACAACTGTAGCAACAACTATTGCAAATACAAATGAGCCAACAGTTCTCTCAAATCCACTAACGCTTATCTCATCTTCAACATAAACTTTTTTCTTGCTAAAATAATTTATGTAGAAACTGTATAGCCCTAAAGAACATAACATTAATAGTATATCTTTTCTTGTATCATGTTTAAACCTCTTAATAAATTCAATCCATATAACTGGAATCATAAGAAGGTTTATTGTTGGTAAGAATACTAAAATTACCCACCATTTTGGTCTTTTTATAATATCTAAAGTGTTTATAATATTATAGAAGGGGATATAAGATGTAAGAGGATTTTTACCTGAAATTTTAAATAGCTTCCAAGAACTAAGACCTATGATTATATTAATAATTAGAAAAAGATAAAACCATTCAATAATATTCATAGCTAATCAATATTTATCTTTAAGCTTAAACCAATACTTTCATTTACATTCAAATAACTATTATTTATATATGGTTCAAAAGACAGGTCCTCACTAACATTGAATTGCAATAGATGAGCACCTACATTTGCATCAATTATATTTAATACATAGGTTCCAACTAAAAATATAAAAGAAACATCTTTATATCTTCTATGAAATTTCATTCCTTCTAGAAGTTTTTCAGTTTCGGGTATTATCTCCATATACTCATCATCAAAATAACCAGAAATTCTTCTTTTATATGCTGTCCTGTATTTATCTGCTTCTTTTTTATTAAAGTCGTAATAATATGCAGAAGCAGCTAATCCACCGTATATTATAGGGACCATCCAACTTCTTCTAGTGTAGGCTTGTCCTAATCCTGGGATTACTGCAGAATAAAAGGCAGCTTTAGAAGGAGTTAAAGGATCATTCATCAATTTTTCTTTTCTAGGATTTATAGAATCTCTTTCTATCCTTTGAGATTCCATAGTTTGAAAAGTAAGTAAAACAAAAAACAAAATAAATAATTTTCTCAATTTGATATTTTCTTTAATATTTTATATAGTTCATCAATATTCT
>CAJWCP010000055.1 GCA_913031595.1 uncultured Flavobacteriales bacterium
TATCAAAAAAAATATATGATGGTGGTAAAACAAATCAAAATATAAAAATTGCAGATACAAAATTAAATGCAAATATCTCAAAACTTGCCATTATTGAAAACCAAGTTTTACTTAATGCTGTTAAGGCATATTTTAATTTATTAAAAGAGCAAGATCTTTTAGATGTGGCCATTAAAAATAAGGATGTTATTCAAAGGCAATTAGAGGCAACTAAGGATAGATTTGATGTAGGTGATCTGACTATTACCGATGTTTCACAGGCTGAAGCAAGACTATCTGATGCAAATGCCAATTTAGTAAAGGCAGAGGCAGATTTGAATTCTGCAAAAGCAGTATTTTTTTCAGACATAGGTTTGGAACCTGATGATGTTTTTTATCCAGAAGATATGCCTGTAATTCCTCAGAATTTGCAAAGTTTAATTGATGAAGTTAAAAAATCTAACCCTAACGTAATTAATGCTAGAAAAATGAAGCTTATCGCTGAAGAGGAATTAAAATTAGCCCTTAAAGAAATGTCATTATCTGTAGATATTCAAGCGAGTGCTAATCAAGCATGGGATCCTAATACTTTCTTTGAAGAGCAAAGATATTTTGATGTATCTGCAAAACTTAAGATGCCTCTTTATAAAGGTGGCAAGGATAAGGCTTCTATTAGAAAGTTTAGAGAAAAACTAAATAAGTCTAATGCAGAAATTGATGACATACTAAGAAAAGAAGCAGAAAAAGCTATGTTAATTTGGAATAATATTGAAAGTCTTAATTCTCAAATAGCAGCCTTTAAATCTTCTATTAGAGCAAACGAAATTGCTTTAGATGGAGTGGTTCAGGAAGAAAATGTTGGTGCAAGAACTGTAATAGATGTTCTTGATGCAGAGAATGAGTTGTTTATGGCTAAGGCAAATCTAATTAGAGCTAATATAAATCGTTATATTGCTAATTATGAATTACTTGAAGTTATAGGTGGAATGACTGCAAGAGGATTGGATTTACCTGTATCATCATTTTATGATAGTGATGAATATTATAATAAAATGAAAGAGTTATCTGGTAATAATGATATGCTATTGCTGAATTTTTTAGATAATAATTAAGTTCTTTAAAAATGGTTACAAAAAAAGGATCTAAAAAAAATATTACTTCTGCTATGAAAGAGCTTGAAGAGGCTCTTCTAAATCCAAAAACTAAAAAAAATAAAATTAAAAAAAGAAAGCTACCTGTTAAAAAACATACTAGAGATGATATACTTATTTTAACAGATGTAATCGAACCTTCGCCATATAAAAATATGGACTATAGACTCATTACTATGAAAAAAAATATTAGAAATATTATAAAACCTGATATTCAAGATTGGATTAATGTTAATATGTCTGGTTTAATAAGTGATGATATTAAAAAATCATTTAATACAATTAAAGATAAAAAATAATAATGTAAATGTTTTATGAGTAATAGTAATAAAAATATAGATATTAGTGATCTAAATAAATCTATCGAAGATTATTCACATAATAATTGGACTAATAATAAAATTATGGCTTCAAAAGTTGATTCTGAAGAAAAACCTTTAGTAATCATGATGCCGCCGCCAAATGTTACAGGTAGTCTTCATATAGGGCATGCTTTAAATATGACATTACAAGATGTTATAGTCCGTTATTGGCGTATGAAGGGGAAAGATGTGTTATGGCAACCTGGAACGGATCATGCAGGTATAGCTACACAAATGGTTGTGGAGAAACAATTATTAAAAGATGGTAATAAATCCAGGGTTGAACTTGGCAGAGAAATATTTCTAAAGAAGGTATGGGAATGGAAGGACAAATCAGGCGGTACTATTATCAATCAGCTAAAGCGTTTAGGTGCAAGTGCCGATTGGAGTAAAGAAAGGTTTACCTTAGATGAAGGATTATCTGAAGCTGTTATAGAGGTTTTTGTTAGCCTTTATAAAGAAGGCCTCATATACAGAGATAAAAGACTAGTAAATTGGGATACAAAACTGGAAACTGCTATTTCTGATCTAGAAGTAATACAAAAAGAACAAAAGGGTAAGTATTGGCATTTTAAATACCCAATAGTTGATACCGATAAATATATAATTGTAGCAACAACAAGGCCAGAAACTATGTTGGGTGATACATGTGTTGCAGTGCATCCTACTGATAAACGTTATACTAAATTTATAGGCAAAAAGGTTTTATTGCCTATAGTTAATAGAGAAATTGAAATAGTTGCTGATGAATATGCTGACCCAGAAAAAGGTACAGGTGCTGTTAAAATAACACCAGCTCATGATTTTAATGATTTCCAAGTGGGTAAAAGACATAATATGGATAGTATAAATATTATGAATAACGATGGAACTCTTAATGAAAATACACCTGGAAAATACCAAGGTCTCTCTATGTTAGAGGCACGGGAAAAAATTGTAAATGAAATGGATTTACTTGGTTTTCTTGAATCAATTGAAGAAACTATTCACATGGTGCCTTATGGAGATAGGTCTGAAACTATCATTGAGCCATATTTAACAGATCAGTGGTTTGTTGATGCTAAAAAGTTATCTATTCCAGCTATAAAAGCTGTTAAAAATGGAGAAACTAAGTTTGTTCCTCAATCATGGGAAAATACTTTTTTTGAATGGATGAATAATATTGAGCCATGGTGTATTTCTAGACAGCTGTGGTGGGGACATAGAATTCCTGCTTGGCATGGCCCTGATGGACATATATTTGTTGAAAAATCTGAAAAAATAGCAAAA
>CAJWCP010000056.1 GCA_913031595.1 uncultured Flavobacteriales bacterium
TATGGAATTTTTGAAAGTATAAATCTCATTGCCCCAAGAGTTCAAGGTGGAGCATCCTCAGAAGACATTGGAAGAAATTCAGATTTGTATAAATTTTTAGTTGATAATAATGTTCCAAGAAAACAGGCAGATTCTTTTGTGTCATCTGTTCCAACATATTGGGGAGATCAGCCAATTCTTGAAGCACCTGCCTATATAGGTGCATCAATATTTTTTCTTTTTATTCTATCTCTATTTATAGTTAAAGGACCATTTAAATGGTGGTTATTGATATCATTCATAATATCATTAACACTCTCATGGGGTAAAAACTTTCCATTACTTACAAATTTCTTTATTGATTATTTCCCATTTTATAACAAGTTCAGAGCTGTTTCTTCAATTCAGATAATTATAGAGTTTGCAGTACCATTCCTTTCAGTTATTGGTTTGCATAAATTTCTTGGTGATTTTAACATAAAGAATATAAATAAGACTTTTGTTGCCTTTTCAGTCCCATTAGTATTGTTATTTCTTTTTAAAGGTTCACTTTCATTTTCTGGTTTATATGATGATTATTATTCAAGTGCATACGGGCCTGAGATTTTTAGAATGATTGTAGAGGAAAGGCAGAATATTTTTAATAAGGACGTTATAAGAGCTATTATTATTGGAATATTACTTTTTGTAACACTTAGATCTTATAAATTAATTGGTAGGAACTTTACATTTCTTATTGTATTTGCAATTGTTTTTATTGACTTATTCAATGTAAATAAAAGATACATTGATAAAGAACTATTCATTGATAAGTCATACAACACATATCAAATGACTGAGTTAGATAATGAAATATTACTCGACACAACTGATTATAGAGTTTTTAATGTTGCTGCAGGTCTTTCAAATGCGAGTAGTTCATATTATCATAATTCTATTAATGGATATCACGCTGCTAAACTTAGAAGATTTCAAGAATATTATGACTATTTATCTCTTCATGATAACGAGAAGCTTTTCAATTCTTTAAATGTTAAATATCTCATAGCTAAAGATGAAAATAATGAAGATCAATTATATCAGAATCCAGATGCTCTTGGAAATGCATGGCCTGTTGACTCGCTTATAACAGTTGATACAGCAGATGAATTACTGATCAAATTAAAAGATACTGATATTAGTAAAGTTGCCTTATCTATAAACAATTCTATTCCATCTTCTATTTCTAAAGAATATAACTCAGGTGATCTAGTTAAAATTGAAAAAACTAAAATCTCATCATCACACATTACTTATGAGTTTGAATCATTATCTGACCAGCTAATTGTGTTTTCAGAAATTTATTATCCATCTGGATGGGAAGTATATGTTGATGATATAAAATCAGAATATTTTGATGTAAACTATATTTTTAGAGGTATGGTCGTTCCATCTGGGGTTCATAAAATTGATTTTTATTTTTCTCCTAGCATAGTAAAAACAGGAATAAATATTAGAATACTAACAATTATAATTACCTTTAGTTTAATCGTATACATGGTTTATAAGAACAATAAATGGGTATAGTAGTAAGGCAATCTTTTTTAAATTTAATAAGTATAGGGGTTGCTTTTCTTATAGGAGCAGTTAATACTCTTTATCTTTACCCAACTTATCTTGGTAGTACATTTCAAGGGCTTGTTATTGCACTTTTAGCAATATCAAACATCGTACAACCATTTATATCTTTTGGAACCCAGCATGCTGTTATTAGGTACTATTCTAAATACTCAAAAAAAAGAGAAAAAGACGGCCTTTTAACACTTTCAGTTTTAATTCCATTAATAATAATAATACTTTTTGTTCCACTGTTTTTTGCGTATTATGATGAAATTAGACAATATCTATTTCAAAGTGATCAAAGTCTATCAAAATATGCTTATGTTATTATATTCATAGCGATTTCAACCTCATTCTTTGAAGTTTTCTATTCATGGCTTAGAGTAAAACTTAAATCAGTATTTGGTAACTTTCTAAAAGAATTATACCCTAGACTCCTAATATCAATTCTTCTTGTTTCATACTCTTTGGGAATACTAAATTTTGAAGAGTTTATTTTGTTTTTAATTTATGGCTACTATCTAAGATTAATAATTGTAGTAATCTATTCTTTCTACATTATCAAACCTAAAATTAATATTAGTTTCAAAGATGACTTTGGAGAGATCTTTAAGTACTGTTTACTGATTTTTTTATCAGGAGCTGCATCAAGTATAATATTAGATATTGATAAATCAATGCTTTCTTCCATTTTAACTGTCGAGAATGTAGCATACTATTCAGTTGCAGTTTTTATTGCAGCAGTTATTGAAATACCTGGAAGGGCAATGTTTCAAATCTTAAGTCCTGTTGTAGCAGATGCAATAAATAAAAAGCATTTTAGGAAATTAGAAGACTTACTTAAGAAAAGTTCCACGAATCTAGTTTTAGTAGCAAGCCTATTCTTTTTACTGATTAATTTAAACCTAGATGATTTTTACAATATGTTAAATCAGGATGGATATTCAATAGGTATTCCAATAGTAATTATTGTATCCCTGGGTAAACTATACACAATGTCGATAGGATGTATTAATAATATTATTTCTAATTCAAAATACTATTATTACACATTTTGGTTCTCGCTGTTTTCCTCAATACTAGCTGTATTTCTGAATATATATCTAATTACTGACTATGGAATCATTGGTGCAGCATATGCAACTCTTATTGTCCTTGTAATGATGAATTCA
>CAJWCP010000057.1 GCA_913031595.1 uncultured Flavobacteriales bacterium
AATGATAACGAAATTAGAAAATGGAGAATTAAGAGTTAAACCAAATATTTTTAATGTTAATCTTGATTCAACATCTAGTCAATCTTATACTCGTAAAGAAAATATAAATGATTTTACTATTAATCCATTAAAGATAAAATTAAATGACACATTGCTTATACCATATATTGTCTCTGATAGGACTACAAATAGTTTATTAAAACATATAACACAAAAAGAAGTAATAAGTAAATCTAGTGAATTAAGGGATTCGAAAAAAATCTATTCTAAGATTCCTGCAAAAATTTATCAAGCAATATTAAAAAAATCAGATAATTTAATCTCTGAAAGTCTATTAGCAAATGTTGGTTACACCTATACTGATACTATTTCAATTAGGAAGGGTATTGACAAAACTTTGGAGAAGTTAATACCTGAAATTCAAAATGGTGTTGAATGGTTTGATGGTTCAGGGCTATCTAGATATAATATGGTTCAACCACAAGCAATTATATATATTCTTAATGAGATATATAATCATTGGGGGCTAGAAAAAATTAAAGAGAATTTTCCAAACAACTATATATTAGAAGATAAACAGGCTTTTGTTTGGGGTAAAACAGGTACTTTAAGAAATAACCATAATTATTCTGGCTTTATTAAAAATAAAAAAGGAAAATATTATGTTTTTTCAATTATGATTAATCATTTTAATTCAGATTTATCAGATATTAAAGAATCTATAGTAGATTTTTTATTATATGTAAATCGTAATGGGTGATTGTTTCTAGAAAATTCCTAATTTGTAACAAAAAGTTATGAAAACTAGTATTAAAATTCTTGCCCTAATGCTTATGATGATAACATCTTGTGATATGAATACAAGATTAACAACAACTGAATTAACAGAACAGGTTCAGGAGCATATTTTAGAGAAATGGGAAGAATTATACAGTGAGGAAGAACTAGATGAAGTAGAACTTAAGTCTTTCATACTTGTACACAAATCAGACAATGAATATTCAGGAGTTTTGGAAACAATTGAATATGGAGAAGAGTATTCATATACGGTATCTGTTATCTACGATGGAGAGTATTTTAGTTGGGAAATATTATATTAATAGTAAATTAAATAATTATTAGTAACTTTACAGTGTTGTGTGTTGTCTATGTTAGGCAACTAAATAAGCTTTCCTTTTGGGGGGCTTTTTTTTTACTCCTCAACTAGAGGTCTTTCTAAAGCATCTGAAGTTATACCAATCTCTGATTTTCCAGAAGATAATTTGGTAACATCCTTATCTATTTTTTTGAATTCTTTTGAACTATTATTGTAGTGGTTTACAACAGTTCCAATACTATTACCTAATTTTTCATGATAGCTAACATATGCCTTTAAGTGATTTCCTAACTTTTCAATGTTCATTTGAATTTCACTAATAGACTCTTCAACTTTCATATTATTTAGTGCCTTATTAGTAACTTGTAACATAGGGAATAAACTCATTGGAGAAACTATCATCACCTTTTTTTGATACGCATAAGAAACTAAATCTCTTTGGTTGATTTTTAGAGCTCCTACTTTATTATTAAGAAGGTCTTGATATAACCCATCAGCAGGGATAAACATATAAGCATAGTCAACTGTTCCTTCGTTAGGCCTAATATATTTTGATGTTTCATCTATTCGACTTTTAATATCAGATTTGAATTTTTTTTCTAAATCATTTAGTTTTTCAGTATCTATTTCTTCTGATTCTATCATTTTATTATAATTATCAAGAGAAAACTTAGCATCGATTGGAATTATATATTCTCCAACTTTAATAACTGCATCTACTATTTCATTATTACTAAAAGAATATTGCATATCAAAAAGTTCTGGAGGAAGAACATTTGCTAGAAGATTTTCTAATTGTATCTCTCCGAGTATACCTCTTTGTTTTTGATTTCCAAGTATTTTTTCTAAGGTTTTCATTTGATTCGCAAAAGTTAGTACTTGATCATTAGTTCCTTTAATTTTTTCTAATTCTCTTGTCAACTTTGTTAAAGTCTCTGTCATCTTATCTTTATCATCCTTAGACTCTTTTAATTGTTTAGCCATATTTTCAGCTGATGTCAACTTAAAGGACTCTACAAAAGAATTTAGTTGTAATTCCATTTGCTCTTGAGTTTTATTGGAATTATTATTAATCTGATCTTTTATAAGAATATAAAGACCTATTGCAACGACTAGCAAGACAATAACTGGAATAACTATTTCCATATTTAAATTTAATGAAAACTAACTTTAGTTCAATAAATATTGTAGTTAATAATAAAAAAAAGCCCTCAAATGAGGGCTTTTTATAATAAATTAATTTTTTATTCAGGAGCAGATTCTGGTTGGTAATCATAGTAACCTGCCATAGGATACATAACATGTGCATAAATAGTTCCGCCAAACATTACGTAAGGGGCACCAGATGTAAAATCAGTTGTCATACCATCAAGTGAAGAAGGATCTTTAGGCATCCTCATTAAGTGAGGTCCTGATTCAATCCATTCTCCTGGAGTAGAATCTTCTTCAGACATTACTCCAGCCATTGTATTATCTTCACCCATATCTC
>CAJWCP010000058.1 GCA_913031595.1 uncultured Flavobacteriales bacterium
TCATCTTTAGAAGAAAATCTAGATATTATGACTGTGGAAGGTCATGCAGCACATCCAATATCAATAAAAAAAGCTGGAGCTGATGATTCAACAACAGTTATAGCTGTAACTTCAGATGATCAAGTAAATATTATTGGCTGCCAAATTGCCAAAAGAAAGTTTAAAGTTAATAAGACTATCTGTAGGCTAACTGAAGAGTCTTATTCTGAAGATCTAGAGATTTTTGGTGAAAAAGTCATTGATATTGTAATTAGTCCTGAAAATGAGGTCATGACACACCTTAAAGAGCTTATATTTCATCCAGGAGCTCAGCAGATTGAAAATTTTGCTGATGGCAAAGTTAATCTAGTGAATGTAAAAGCAAAGAAAAAGGGCAAGCTTGTTGGAAGAGAGCTTAAAGGTATCAAAGATGACATGCCAGATACTGATGCTTTTGTAGCATCTATTTATAGAAAGGGAAAACCCTTTATTCCTTCGGGTGATTCAATAATTAAAGAAAATGATGAAATATACTTTATTTCTTCTGCTTCTAATATTGATGAGATTGTTAATGAGTTTCGAGACCCAGAAGATATTTATTCAAGAGTAATGATTGTAGGCGGTGGGAAAATAGGTTCTTCATTGGCAAAAGAAATTGAGGGCTCATATAAAACTAAATTAATTGAATCAAATGAGGCTAAATGTTCTGCCTTATCAAAAAAATTAGATAAAACAATTGTTTTACATGGATCGGCAACTGATGAAGACCTTCTAAAAAGTGAAAATATTTCAAATATAGATATTTTTTGTGCTCTTACAAACGATGATGAGACTAATCTGATGTCTTCACTGCTTGCTAAAAAAATGGGCGCTAAGAAAACAATGATTATTTTAAACAACCCATCTTACTTAGGGCTGGTTCCTGGCTTTATAGATATTTATATAGCGCCTTATAGGCTGACTGTTTCATCTGTACTGCAAGACCTTAGAGAAAGTGATGTAGCCCAAGATGTAATATTAAAAATGGATACTGGAGCTGAGGCAATAGAAGGTATAGTGCATGCAAATGAATTTACTTCAAATTTATTTGGGAAGCCTATAAAAGATATACCCTTACCTGAGGGAGTTTCTATCGGAGCAGTTATTAGGAATGATCAATTAATAATGCCAACCTCCGACGTTGATCTTTCTATAAATGACCATCTAATTATGTTCTTATCTGATAAAAAGGTTATGTCTGAAGTTGAGATTTTGTTTAAAACTAAATAATGAACTTAAAATCAATATTAAATCTTTTTAGTATATTAATTTTATTTTTTAGCTTTTCTTATGTATTGCCTATAGTAGTTTCTATTATCTTTAATGATGGTGCATTAAAAATATTTATTACAACTTTAATTCTTATCGCCCTGCTGGGCTCACTAGGCGCCTTTATAACTAGAGGGGCAGACAGCAATCTCTCACAAAAAGATGGCTTTGTAATAATTGTTCTTTTTTGGATAGTTTTGTCTCTTGCAGGATCAATTCCTTTTTATCTAAGCGGAATGTCAGGAATAGATTCAATATTTGAATCAATGTCTGGAATAACAACAACAGGAGCAACAGCAATCTCGAATATTGAAGCCCTGCCTGAGTCATTATTATTTTATAGGCAATTATTACAATGGATGGGGGGAATGGGCTTAATAGTTCTTGCTATAGCAGTTATGCCATTGTTAGGAATTGGAGGTGGTCAAATTTATAAAACTGAGATACCTGGGGCAATGGGAGAACAAAGATTAACCCCTAGAATCAAAGAGACTGCTCAAGCATTATGGTCAATTTACTTTGGCCTTACTGTTTTATGTGCACTCTTATATTATATAAACGGTATGAGTATGTTTGACGCTGTATCTCATGCTATGTCTACAGTAGCGATAGGTGGTTTTTCGACCCATGATGAAAGTATTGGATTCTTTAATAGCTTTTCAATAGAACTAATATGCATAACTTTCATGCTTCTATCTGCATTTAGTTTTACTCTTCACTATTTCGCAATATACAAAAGAAAACCATTAAAATATATTTATGACCCTGAGCTAAGATTCTTTTTTTCAATATTATTGCTAATAATAGTAATATCATTGTTGCTATCAACTTTTAATAATGTAAATAATTCGCCATCATCAAGAGAAATATTGTTTCATAGTGTTTCCATGCTAACAACCACAGGTTTTTCAATATCAAACTCAACTGATTGGCCTTTTTCAATATCATTTTTATTATTAATAGGTGCTTTTATTGGGGCTTGTTCTGGCTCTGTTGGAGGAGGTGTTAAGTCATGGAGAGTTTTAATAATGTTAAATCATGCATATAAAAATATTATGAAAATAATCCATCCAAA
>CAJWCP010000059.1 GCA_913031595.1 uncultured Flavobacteriales bacterium
AATGAATTAGATGTTAGGTAGTTAGAAAAGATTATAGATAAAGAAGGTAATAGAAAAAGATAATAATGTGGATATGATGTAGACATGCATAATAGTAAGATTAAAGATAAAAGAGGATAACAATAAATCAATAATGGATAGTTAGCCTTATTATTAGATCCAGTGAATACAAAAAGAATAAGAAGTAATATTCCAATCGGAAATGTTAAATAAAGAAAATTAACAGGTACGAGTAATAAATTATTAAAACCAAATTCACCTAGAGCCTGTTTCTTTGCAAAATCAAAAAGGCTTGTAATTCCAGAGATCCCAAACTTTTGAACTGAAAAATACAGATTAAGAAACGTGGGTATAAATCCAACAGCTATTCCAGTACAAAAGAAAAGCTTAAAAGTAAATTCTTTTCTAAATAAATGATAAAAAATGAAAGGTGTTAGTCCTATAAAAGGAACAAAGGCCATATAACTTCTAATAAAAAAAGAAGAAGAAATAAAAAGGCCAGAACAAAATAAATTAAAATACTGACTTATATATTTTGAAGAATCTAGTGATTTAAGGAAAAATAATATAACTAATAGAATACAAAGTACAAATGGTAAGTCTGGACTCGCATATCTTGAATATTGAATCCATAATGGCATTGATGAAAGTGAGAACAAAGAAATCAATGCAGACTTACTATTTGTAGTTTTCAATGCTATTAAGTATGAGGTTATTAAGCAAAGGAAAGAAGAAAGAATACTTGGAAGCCTTAGAGCTAGTTCACTATTTCCAAACAACCTTATAGATAATGCTATAAACCAATAACTTCCTAATGTCTTATGGTGAGGGGATATGAATGGGGGGGAAAACCAATTAGCAGAGGACTCAATCAATCTTGCTCTTCTCGCGTAAAGTCCCTCGTCATGAGCGACAAGACTTTGACTAGAAAAATCGATAAGGAAATAAAGTGATATAAAAAAAAGAACAGCAAAGAAAGGTAAAATAATTTTTTTGTTCTTTAAGAAAAAATTTAAAACTACTACTTTAATCTTCATATAGTTAATAACATTAGATAAAGGAATTTGCATATTCGAATATGACTAGAACCTCAAAAGTTCATTTTTAATGAACTACACTTAAATCAAATTATATACTTAGTAATTTGATTTGGGAATCTAAAAAGTATGAATTAATAACATCATGTATAATGATAGATATTATAAGACTTGGAAAAGATGGCAACCGCTAAGGAAAAGAAGGAAGAAGTAAAAGCATCCCTCAAGATCTTAAGAGCTGAACTGAGAAAAATGCATTTAGGTGTAACAGAAGAGTTAGCCCTCCCAGAACCAACAGAAGTAAAAAAATTAATGACGCAAATGGAGGAGCTTTTAGTAGTAATTGAACCAAAATCATCAAGAAAAGCAAAAAAATAAAAGCGACTCATTTCTCTTTTTAAACAAACCAGGGATAATTTAAAGTTACTAAATATAAAATAATATGTTAGTTTCTATATTTAGAATTATTTATTGTTTTTAAAAGAGATGGACTTGTAATTAGTATCGTAATTGCCAACGGGTGTTCAGAAATAGTATAAAAAAGAGTCGAAAAAGTAAAAAAATCAATTAGAATTCTAAGGTCAATTCTTAAATCATATATTGAAAGAATAATTAAAATAATTTGTAGCCAATTGTATCTTAAATAAATAAATAATCTACCAATTGAAATTAAGCTCATATTTAATCAATCAAGCTTCTTTGTACTTGTTATTGATAACAATGAAGGGGCTAAGGCTATACTCGACCATGATCCAATTATAACGCCGATTAACAACGCAAATGCAAACCAATACAATGTTGATCCTCCCCAAATCAATATACATATTAATGGAAGAAGTGTTGTAAGACTTGTATATATCGTCCTCGTTAATGTTGCACCAACGGCTTTATCAATCTGATATTTATAACTTAATTGATTTTCTATTAAACTTTTTTCTCTTATCCTATCAAAAACGACAACAGTATTATTTACTGAATAGCCTGCAATGGTTAAAAGAGATACAGCAAATAAGGAATCGACCTCTACATTAAAGAAATATCCCAGCCATGCAAATACACCACAAACAATAAGTATGTCATGCAAAAGAGCAAATAATGCTAAAAATGAGTATCGTCGATCATATCTAAAATTAATATATAAAGCTATTCCAAGAAAAGCAAAGAATAAAGAAATTAAACTGCTTTTAAGTAACTGCCTCCCAAGACTTGGACCAATAATTTCAACAGACGTATTTTCATTGTTAAATGGGCCAAAAGATTTATTAACCTCGGCCACTACAGACT
>CAJWCP010000060.1 GCA_913031595.1 uncultured Flavobacteriales bacterium
TAGTCATCTGCATTTCTTGACCCACCATGAAAAGAAAATAAAATTGGAATATTTGTTAGATCAGCTTGAGGGAGATGATAATAAACGTTTATACTCTTATTGCTCAATACTCCAGTAGGTGTAAATGTCAATACTCCTGTAGAATTAGGCTTAAGTGAGTCATCTTGAATATCAGTCACCACTTCGTTAGTTTCTAATATCTGATCTTCTTGGATCTCGTTGTCTTCTTTTGAAGAGCAGCTAATAATAATAAATGCATAAATTATTGATAAAGCTATAAATCCTCTTATGATCATTAGTAATAGTTTTATGGAGCAGGGTTAGGGATTTTTTCTTGAGCTTTATCAATCTCATCAAGTGTCTCTCTAGATAATTTAGTATTGATACTATCTATATTCTCTTTTAGTTGTTCCATAGTTGTTGCACCAATAATATTACTTGTTACAAAAGGTCTATCATTAACAAATGCAAGCGCTAATTGAGTTAGTGTCAAATTATTTTCTTCAGCAATGTTGTTGTACAATTCAATTGCATTTTTGCAATTCTCATTATTATATCTAGACATATTAGGAAATAAATCAAGTCTACTATTCTTTGGTATATTATCGTTTCTATATTTTCCAGTAAGAAAACCAAATCCTAGAGGTGAGTATGCAAGTAATCCAACATTTTCTCTTTTACAGATTTCTCCAGAACCTATCTCAAAAAGCCTATTTAATAATGAATAGGGATTTTGGATTGTAATCATTTTAGGAAGTCCAATCTTAGAGTACTCTAAAAATTTCATTATTCCCCAGGGGTTTTCATTTGATAAGCCAACATATCGGATTTTTCCAGCATCTACTGCTTTTTTTAATTTATATAGTATTTCTTGAAAGTTATCTTCCCATGAATCATTAAAGTATTTAAAGTTTCTAACAGCAAAATAATTAGTCAATCTTTCTGGCCAGTGTAATTGATATAAATCGATATAGTCCGTTTTAAGTCTTTTAAGACTGTTTTCTAGAGCTGTATCTATTGAATTACCTTTAAATCCAGTTTTTCTTATATGAGAAGTATAATCTCCTGGTCCTGCTATTTTACTTGCTAAAATTATTTTATCCCTAGACTTTCTAGTTACTAGCCACTCACCTATAAACTTCTCTGTAGTAGCATATGTTTCAGCGGATGCTGGAACTGGGTAAAGTTCAGCAGTATCAAAAAAGTTAATACCATTATCTAAAGAATAGTCCATTTGATCAAATGCTTCTTCTTTTGAGTTTTGAACCCCCCACGTCATTGTACCTAGACAGATCTTGCTAACTTTAATGTTGGTTCCAGGTAATTTATTATATTCCATGTTACTATACTAAATTTTATATTTATAAAAAAATGGATAGAGTATATCGATTAAAAATATCATATTATTTTAATTACCTAAGAGGATCAGGACCATAATCATTTTCTCCATTATCTCCTTTTCTAATAAGAAGTATCAGTATCCAAATTGCTCCTACTATTAAATATAATAAGTCTATTAAAAATAAAAACCCTACAACAAGGATTGAAGAAGAAATATCTAACTGTTCTGGGTCAATATCACCTCCCATTAAAATAGCATCAGGTCCAAGCATTCCAATAAGAGCAAAAAGAAGAATAAAATATATAATAATAGGAATCCCATATAGATAAAAATATATCCATCCACTTTTTCCAATATCATGTAATCTTCTTATAGCAACAGCTAGAGTAGGGATTAAAATAGTTAGACTATATGCAAAGGATATTACGCCAATCCCAAAATTACTGTTAAATGTTCCAAATAATAGGTCTAGACCCATAGCGGGTATATAAAAAATTATTTGAAAAAGAATAAACATCCAATATTCTTCTCTACTTGCTCGACCGTTAAAGTCTGCATATTGTTTAAGACATTTTATAAACCATTTCATATTTAATTTTATTTTCGGCCAAGTTAATATCATTTTTTTAATTTTGATTATGAATTATAAAAAACTTGTCCTTTCAACCAATGAAGTTGAGAAAATAGTTAAAAAGGAATATGGGATTTCAGGTTCTGCATCAAAGCTTCAAGGAG